>DFDR01000003.1:0-4435 GCA_002369295.1 Desulfovibrionaceae bacterium UBA3823 | reverse complement strand
CAGGCCCGGATACAGGCGTAGATGCCTGCGCCTCAGGCGAGCTGGCAAGGAAAGCGCCAAGCATGGCGCCTGCTGCCAGGAGCCTGCGCAGTCTGCGCCTGGCTGGCGTCGTCGAGTTGGCCTTCTTGCTCGCAGCGTTGGACGTGAACATTGTCTGGCACCTCAGCTCGCCCTTCAGGGCGTGGCAAGATGCGGAATGCCGCGGGTTGCTCAAAAGCCGCTTGGCTGGAGATGCCAAAGGGGCATTTGCCGCGTACATCCCGTCAGCACCCCTGATATTTATTCCTTGAAAGGCTGTCAAGGTCAATGTCTTTGGCAAAAAACTGCCGATATTTCAGAGTGTTGCAAGCTGTTTCTCGACAGTTTTTCCTTTATCGCACCAGCGGCTCGATGCGGGGCCGCGGCTGGGGACGGGCAGGCCGTGACCGTCGCTGCCGCTTCGGCGCGTCCGTACGTGTTTTTGGTTTTTCCGCCTTCGGGGGCGTGAGGTCGGGCGGTGCTGGCAGCGTTTCCGGCTCGGCTTCGACAAGCTGTTCTTTGAAGAAGCCGCTGAGCTCCCGCATGAGCCTGGCGTGGATGCCTGCCTTGGCCTCCGGCTCGGCTGTCCGGCAGATTTCTGGAAGCTCTGCCATGAGCGGGCTGGGGCAGGGCGCCATGAGGGCGCCTTCGTCTGCGCCTTCGAGGACAAGCAGTCGAGGCTCGCGCTGGAGCCTGCCGGCAAGACGATCCAGGGCGTCCTTGTCAAGGCTGTTTTCCGTGGCCGCGAGGAGAAGGCGGGGGTAGAAGTACTGCAGGCTTTTCCGCGTAAAGAGCACGCTGTAGGCGGGATCCACGGCAGCCACTGCCTTGATGCGCGCATCGGCCAGACTTGCACGCAGGGGCAGAGAGGGACAGAGCTTGGTGTCGATGCGCCGCTTCGCCCAGCTGTTGCAGAGCATATGGCTTTCGTGCTTTGCGCAGAAGCCCTGCCAGTCCGAGCAGTCAGGGAGGGCGCCGCCAAGGAGCAGGCCCGTGGTTGCGCCAGCCCCGAAGCCGATGAAGCCGATGCGCTTCGTGTCGATGACCTCGGCGAGACTTTCCTCCCGCAGAAGCCAGTCTATGAGGGCGGGGATTTCCCGCACCCTCAAGGCAAGCTGATCCCAGGTGCAGAGCGAGGACATGTTTTCCATGTTGTCCATGGCATGGGTGGGGGCTGCCACCACGAAGCCCTGCTGGGCGAGTTCTTTGGCCGTATTGTGGTAGGTGAAGCGGTTCCCCGACGTCGGGTGCGAGAGCACGATGAGCGGGTAGCTGCCTGGTTCGGGGACTGTGCGCGTCGCCCCTTCGACATCCCAGGGCGGATAGCGCAGCGTCCGCTTCTTGGCGCCCCGCTTGGCCGGATACCAGACGTTGACGTCGAAGCGCAGCGCCTTGTCCTTGTCGGCGAAGCCCATCGTCCTGAAGCTCACAGGCCCGCTAGGTTCAGCCCACGCCGGGAGTGCACTGAGGGCAGAGAGGGCGCAGGCAAGGCCCATGGCGAGCAGCATGGCGGGAAGGTGGCGTTGCGACATAGGGGGATTTTGTCCTTGGAAGCAGAGACGTGCTGTGCGACTTGGGCGATGCGCTTGATGCGCCTCTGGAGAGAGGGGCGCATGGCGGAGGCTGGGCGGAGAAGACGCCGAGAAGGCAGATGAAGGCGAAGGCGCTGGCATCTCCCTTGATGGCAACGGCGTGGTCAGACTTGCGTATGCAGGCTTGGTGCGCGGGGATGAGGGACATTTCTCTCAGCCCGCCTGTTGTGCCGCACCCCAGGAAAAGGGACAAGGGCGCTGTTCCTGCGCAAGCCTCAAGCTGCGCTTGAAGGCCGTAAGGCCGCGGGCGACACGTATGCACGACCGAGCAAAGCAGCAATTCATGCCGTTCGCATGAATGTCGCACAGACAGCTAATAGTCGTACTTCCACTTGAAGCCGGCAGACGTGTTGGAACCACCCGTCTTGACGGTCGCGCTGGTCCTGGGGCCAAGCTCCAGCTGGATGATGGCACTTGTCTGGGCCTTTTCGCCTGTGGCCTTTTCCACGCCCACGTAGAGCTTGTCGGTAAGGTACTTGCCCATCTCCAGCGTGGCGCCCCCGCCTTCGGCCTGGTTGACGTTGAGCACGTCGAGGCCGACGGTATTCTTGGCTATGGTCGCCATGCCCCCGCCTGTCTTGCGGAAGGCCACCATGCGGGCCACCGTGGCGCCGAGCTGGAGCAGCTCGAACTGCGTGAGCTCGCTTGAGCTCTTGCCAAAGAGGATGCGGGAGATGATCTCCTCCTGGGGCATGTCGGGATTGCTGGTGAGGCTGAAGTCAATCTTGTCGGGAGTGCCCTGGACGTTGACGAAGGCCTCGATGTCGGCCACCTCGTTCTTGAGCTGGATGTCCAGCAAGGGATCGAGGCCGCCGTTGAAGAGCACCTGGCCCTTGGCCATGGTGAACTTCCTGTTCAGGAAGTCGAGCTTGCCCCGTTCGGAACGCACCTCGCCGGTGATGCCAGGCGCGGTCAGCGGCCCCCGGATGCGCAGGTCGGCGCGCCAGGAGGTGTCGAGTCCGTAGCCGTAGACAAAGAAGCGGGGCGGCATGGTGAAGTGGATGTCGAGAGAGCCGGGACCAGCGGCCCCGCCCTTGGCGGCCTGGGCCTTCTTCGCCTCCTGATCGGACGCCTTCTGCTTGCCGAGACTGGCCACAAGCCTGTCCTTGGGACCTTCCTCCAGCGGCAGTTCCTCCACGCTGCCCACGGCGCTCAGCTGCTCCAGATCGAGCTGGCCCTTGTCCACGCGGACAGTGCCGGTCACCCGGGGGCTTGCCGCAGGTCCGGCCACGGCAAGGTCGCCGGAGAGCACGGCCTTGAGGTCCTGCCGGCGCAGGGGGGCGAACTCGCGGATGCTTCCCTTGACGTCCAGACTCTTTCCCTGCAGGTCCGAGGAGCCTTTGAAGGCCACCCGGCCGGAACGGCCGTCCGTGCAGGAAAGATCAAATGTCACCTTGTTGTCCAGAAGCTCCCTGGCGGTATTGGCGAGGGTGGCGACAAGCTTGATGTCGCGGATCTCGAGGCCAGACGCCACATCGGAGAAGGCGCAGCTGTCCAGCGTCACCTTGCCAGAGACCTTGGGCTCCTTCATGGAGCCGGCAATCTGGGCGTCGAGGCCAAGGCGCCCTGCGAGGCGCCGGTCTGCCTGGTCGGCCAGAGCCCAGAGCTTGTCCAGCGTTCCCCGGTACTGCACCTTGCCGTCAAGACGGCCCGTCTCGTCGGGGAGGGGCGGCTGTCCGGCACCAGGGGACTTCAGGGGCACGCGCACCTGGATAGCGCTCGACTGCCCCCCGAAGAGCGCCAGCGTGGACTTGGGGATCTCGAGGCTCGCCAGCACGCGCTGGCCCGCGCCGTCGCTGCCGACCAGGGCCTTGAGGACAAAGTCCATGGGGCCAAAGGGCACTTCCGGCACCTTGAGCTTGACGACCTTCAGATTCAGCCCGCCTTCGGGCGCCTCGAGACGGCCCTTGAGGCTGAAGTCGGCCTCGATGCCCCCTTCCGGCAGCGCCGGCACAAGCTTGCGGTAGGCTGCCATGTCCACGCGGGAGAGCCTGCCTTGGGCGTTCAGCGCGCCGTTGTCCATCTTCGCCTGAAGATCGAGATGCCCCTTGGGCAGAATATCGACGGAGAGCCCCTTGACGTCCACCATGCCTGGCCCGTAGGCCACATGGACAGGTCCCCGGGAGCGGATGCCGAGCGCAAGCTGCCGATAGGTCGCATTGAGCCGTGCCAGGGAAAGCTCGCCAGGCTTGAAATGGCCCGCCAGGTCGGCATCGACGTCCCCGCCGGCAGCAAGGGCAAAGTCGATGCCCTTGGCCATGCCGCCCGAGGCTTCGACCTTGGCGCCTGCCACCTTGACGCCAGCGCCGGCAAAGGAGCCAAGGCCAAGCTTGAGCAGGCCGTCAGGCTCGCCCAGCACGTCCCTGGCCTCGGCCTTGACGGCAAGGCCGGCGATGTCGAAAAGCGTCTTGGGGTCGGGCTTCACGGCAAGCTTCGGGGCATCGACGGCAAGGGAGACGCCCTGCGCGCCCTCGTGAGACAGTCCCAACCGCAGCTGCAGAGGGCTTCCGCTGACGCTGATGCCAGGGGCTGCCAGCGCCACGGCATCCCAGGTCTGCACATCGACTGCCAGACCGCCTGTCAGCCTCGGGATGAGACCGGCAAGCTTGTCCGGGATGAGCGCGCCGACCGTGCCCCTGCCCTGGGCCTTGTCCGTACTCTTGTCCAAAGGCGCCTGCGCCTTGGCTGAAGACGCCGGCAGGTCAGGCGCAGCAACGCTCGCCGGCCTGCCCTCAGGCGCGGCTGAGCCGGGCAGCTGAGCGTCTGCCGGCAGCGACCCGGCCATGGGAGATTCGGGTTGAGGAGCTTTGGGCCTGGAAGATTCG
>DFDR01000226.1 GCA_002369295.1 Desulfovibrionaceae bacterium UBA3823 | reverse complement strand
CGGCCTCATCAAGGCCAACTTCCCCTGCCGCATCTGCTTCAAGGTCTCCCAGCGCCAGGACTCCATGACGACCCTCAACGCCCCGGGCGCCGAAAAGCTGCTCGGCAACGGCGACATGTTCTACATGCCCAACGGCGGCAACCTCCAGCGCCTCCACGGCCCCTTCCTCAAGGACGCCGAAGTGCAGGAGCTCGTCGCCTTCTGGAAGCGCCAGTACAAGCCCCAGTACGAGGTGGACTTCTCTGCCTGGGGTTCCGACGATGGAGGCTCCGCCTCTGGCGGCCTCGGGGCCTCCGGCGCCGGCGGAGCCGATGCCGTCAATGCCGACAGCGACCCCCTCTACCGCGAAATCCTCGACTTCGTCTTCCAGAACGGCACGGCGTCCACCTCGCTGCTCCAGCGACGCTTCCGCATCGGCTTCAACAAGGCCGCCCGCTACATGGACCAGCTCGACAAGGACAACCTGCTCGGTCCCTCGCCCGGTGCCGGCAAGCCCAGGCCCGTCATCAACCATCTCTAGGCGCTGGCGCGGCGCGCTTCGCCGCGCAGGGCAGGGGGCCGTCTTCCCCGGCAGGCGCCTGCGCGGCCGCCCCCTTTCCCTTCCTTCGGAATGCTTCGAAAATACGCACAGCGGACGCCAGCCGCTGTACATCGCTCGATTTGGCATTATACTGGAGTCTGGGACTGCCCCGGTCAAGCCGGCCCTGCGGCCGGAGCCCCGTGGCCTGATCGTCCCTTCTGCGTGCCTGTGCCGGCATTTTCCGGCGTTCGATGCAAAAAGAAGGATGTCAGCCATGTCTAGTTCTGCCCTGAAGCTTGGTTCCGCGAGCCTTCCCCCCGCCGGCCTGCTCGGTGCGGGCCTTTCCGCTCACGCCCTCCGCGCAGCCGGAGCGCTTCCCCTCGTTTTCGGCACGGATTCCCAGGGCCGCCTTTTCGCCCGGGATCTGGCCTCCATGCCCCACTTCCTCCTCGCCGGCGGCCAGAACGAAAAGCAAGCCCTCCTGCAGGCCATGGCCGCAAGCCTCATGGCGGCGATGACGCCGGCAGAGCTCAAGCTCGCGCTCATCGACTCCGCGGCCTCCGACTTTGCCCCCTTTGCCGGCGTGCCGCATCTGGCCAGTCCTGCCGCCCTGAGCCAGGACGAAGCGCTGTCCGCCCTCGAGGCCGCGGCTGCCGAAATGGACCGCCGCTTTAGCCTCATTGCCAAGGTGAAGGGAAGGAACATCGCCTGGTTCAACGAGCATCTGCGCGAACTCAGCGGCCGCGACGGCGAGCTTGAGCCCCTGCCGCGCATGGCCGTTTTTGTCAGCGAGCTTGCCATGCTCAGCGGGCAGGCCCTTGATATCCTCGTCCGCCTGGCCCAGCTTGGCGCCTCCTGCGGCATCCACTGCGTCGTTGCTGCCGGCAGCGCGGCGCCCGATCTGGTCAGCCGCGTTGTCCTGGGCAACTTCCCCTGCCGTGCCTGCCTGAACGTCGCGACGGCCGAGGAATCGGTCAACATGCTCGGACTGGCCGGCGCCGAGCGGATCGCCAATCCCGGCGAGCTGCTCTTCCTCTCCAAGCCCGTTGCCCTGGGCGGCGAACTCCTGCGCGTGCAGGCTGCCTTCCCCAGCGGCATGGCGCTTCAGGCCCTGTGCGCCTGGTGGAAGGCGCACGCGCCTGCCTAACGAGGCTTGCTCCGGCGTCCGCAGTCCCGTCTGCGGACGCAGCTCGCTTTCACACTTAGCTCTCCCACTCCAAGGACTGTACCATGCGCAAACTGCTTTGCTCCCTTGGCTGTCTCCTGCTTGCCTTCGCGCTGGCTTCGCCGGCCATGGCCGCCGGCGATCTGGCCCAGACCATCAAGGACTGCTACGCCGCCATCGACACCTTCCAGGCCGACTTTACCCAGTATCTTACCCGCAGCGAGAACGGCAAGAAGGAGAAGCGCGTGGGCGTCATGCGCTTCAAGCGGCCGCTCTTGATCAGCTGGAAGACCCAGTCTCCGAGCCCCGAGACCCTGCTGGTCACGAACGCCGAGATCTGGGACTACTTTCCCGATGAAAAAGTTGCCTACCGCTATGCCAGAAGCCTGGTCGAGGACTCCCGCACCCTCATCCAGGTCGTGACCGGCCAGGCCCTTCTCTCAAAGGACTTCGACGTCAAGGAGCAGGGCATGGAAGGCAAGCTCAAGATTCTGCGCCTCTATCCCAAGGAGCCCGTCCCCCAGATGACCGAAGCCGTCATCTACGTTGATCCTGATCGGGGCTATATCCTGCGCGCCGTCATCACCGACTTCTACGGCAACACCAATGACGTGCGCTTCACGTCCTTCACGCCCAACGCCAGCCTGTCCTCTTCGGAATTCAAGTTTAAGGCGCCCAAGGGCTGCGAGGTCGAAGACCGCACCAAGGACGCCGGCGCAGGCCGGACACCCTTCAATTAACAGCCCGCATTGGCATGGCAAAAAGAGGCCGCCGTTCTCTGGGAACGGCGGCCTTTCCGCTTTCTGCGCAATGCCTCGAGGGCGGCGCGGGTCAGCTGTGCAGGCTGACGGCGCAGTCCTTCCTGCAGAAAGCAATGCCGTAGCAGAGCACGCTTTTCAGCCGCGCAATCCGGCCTTTCGCGTAGCTGAGCGTCTGCGTTTCGCGGAATGCCTGCTCTGCCAGCGCTTCGAGCTGGCGCGGATCGGCTGCGTGCTTCAGCTCGATGACCGCCGCGCGCCTGCCGGGGCCGTCAATGACGATGAGGTCGGGACGGCCTTTGCCGCTCTCCTTGTTTGAATCGACAAGGAGTCCTGCGCCCGCAAAGATGCCGGCCATGAAACCGTGGTAGAAGTTTTCCGCACTGTCGTAGTAGCTGATGGTTTCGTACAGGATGCGGGTGAGTTCATTCTGGAGCGTTTCAGCATCGCCATTCCACAGCGCCTTAAGAAACACAGAGAGATCTTCTTTCTTTATGGCCTTTTCAAACCATGTTTTTATGGTTTTGATGAATATTTTTTTTATTTCCTTGTTGGGAATTGTCAGGGAGAGTCTTCCGTCTGTTGGCTGAAGAGATGACTTTGTGAGATATCCAGAAAGATAAAGAACTGTCCAAAGCGAATCATCGTTGTCGTAGAGAGAATCGTATGTCAAATCTTCAGCAAGTTCTATAGTAATTGTTTTATCATCCAAGAGTGTTTCTAGTTTTGTTTGCGTATCATAATTTGATTTTTCAACGATATGTTTTACTATTATATTTCCACTTGTGTTATTCCAATATGTCTTTGGAATTGCATTATTGTCTATCTGTGCAGAACGGATATATTGCAATATATCCCAAGGGCAATATATTTCAGTATTTGAACCAAAGATATATCCATCGTACCATTCTTTAAGCAGAGCTTTTTTATCTAATAAATCAGCGTCTCTGAGAAGACTGTTGACCTCGTTGTCAGTAAAACCAAATTTATCGGAAAATTCAACATCATTGATGCTGTAACAGGTAAAATTATTTGCTCCTGTAAAAATACTTTCTTTTGAGATGCGAAGTGCTCCTGTCATGACAGCGAATTTCAAGGAATTGTTTCCCTTGCAGGCAGAACGAATGACGCCTCTAAAAAATTTCATGAGCTC
>DFDR01000221.1:7242-9122 GCA_002369295.1 Desulfovibrionaceae bacterium UBA3823 | reverse complement strand
CGGCACGCCGGCAGGGAAGAGCTAGGGATACGCTGAACAATTCGGCATCGGCTCGGCCGCCCCTCGATATTTCAAGGAGTTAGCTGAGCTATGTCGCTGAAAAAAGCTTTTTATCAGTGCTTCCCTAGAGGCGAAGAATCCCTCTCAGGTATTTTATGCTCCTCGTTTCTGAAACGAGAAGCAACGTCTAGACAAGGTCGAGCAAGGGGTTAGAGCGCTTTTTCCGCTGATCTGCTCCAAAACTCGAGTTTCCTTCAGGCCGGCCATGGGGGCAGGAGGAACGGCGGTCCGGCGCCGCCTCAGCACAGGCGCTTGACGAAGCGGAACATGGCGTCTTCGCCGTTCCCGCCGCTGACGTCGGACATGTGCGGGTCCGGATGCCGTTCGCAGAAGAACTCGACGGCGGCGAAGCCGCAGACGTTGACGTAGAAGTGGATGTTCCGCTTCTCGAACCACGGGGTGACTGTCTCCCAGACCTCAACTTCAGGATAGGCATGCTCGACGGCGAACCAGATGCGCCGGCCCACGCCCCGGCTCTGGACGCCGTGCTTCACGTAGAGGAAGTCCAGGACGCCTCTGGAGCCATGAACCGAAACGACGGCTCCGCCAGCCATGGTGCCGTCTACGGCGGCCTTCCACGCCCGGGCGCCGGGAGCGGCCAGGGATGCGTCGATATGGGATTCCGGCAGGACGGGGCCGGCGTCCGCGCCGAAGGCGGCCTCGGCGCCGAGCTGGAAGGCTTCCCGCATGTCCCGCTTGAACTGGGACAGATCGCAGGGGGCGAGGGGAAGAAGCTGGAAGTCCATGGGAGAGCTCCGTGGCAGGGGGAATCTGCGGGGAAGCGGAGGGGGAGGACGCCCCTTCGGGAGGGGGAGGACTGCCTCTGCGTCCCTCCCGGCCGGCGCCTACCTGAAGAGGAACAGTCCCCAGAGCCAGACGTTCAGCGCCAGCAGGCCGAGCCCCAGCAGCATCCTCCCTCAGGGGAACAGCTACAGGAACGGCACGTCCGGCGCAGGCTACGTCTTCTCCAGCCTCTTCCGGGCCTCTTTAGCCTCCAGCGCGAACAGGATTTCATGCGGCTCCGCCATGGCATCCTCCTACACCCGCCTCTCCGCGGCCTTGAAGGCCTGTCGGACCA
The DNA here is from genome assembly GCA_002369295.1 of Desulfovibrionaceae bacterium UBA3823. Lineage (GTDB taxonomy): Bacteria > Desulfobacterota > Desulfovibrionia > Desulfovibrionales > Desulfovibrionaceae > Desulfovibrio. The sequence continues at coordinate 7,984 of DFDR01000221.1, read as the reverse complement.
GGGGCATGGCCCGCTCGAGATCCCGGCCGTCGGCGATCTCAATCTGCCATACGCTTCGGCCACGGCTGCTCATGCCCGAAATGCATTTGGCGATGCCGTCCGGGTTCTCCAGATATCCGCGCTTCAGATTCAGCTGCAGCTTGAGGCGGGCGCCATGCGGGTAGACGTAGGCGAAGGGCCTGCCGTCCATCAGGTAGACGCAGTACCGCAGACTGATCCGCTCCGAAACGCGGGGATCGAGGGCGAAGAGGCGCGGCCGCAGCTCTGCGCACATGGCCCGTACGCGGGGCGAGGCGCCGGCAAGCCAGTCCTGCCCTGCGGGGGCAGACGGCGGCATGGGAGCGGAAGGATCGGGCATGGCGGCCTCCTACGGGAAGAATGCGGAGAAGGAGCCGGACAGCCCCGGCCGTCCAGGGTCGCAGGTTCGGCCTTGATGCGGCTCCTTCCTCGGCTGAGGCTACTCTGCGGACAGGGAGCGGGTCAACGCCCGTCCTGCCGGGCCAGCAGGACGGACAGCGCCCTGAAGAGGCAGACAGGCGGATCCAGGCATCCCTGCCTGTGCCCTGCCCCTGGCGCCGTGGATGGCGCCTGCCTGGCCGAGGCGAAAGGCTGAGCCGGAACACGCAGCCCCGCATGCGCGGGCAGCATGCGCCGCCGGCGGACAAGCTGCGCCTGCCGCTCCTCGAGCGCCATGAGCTCCTTCTCGATCGCCCGAAGTTCGTACACCTTCGTCTGCGCGTCC
>DFDR01000221.1:0-7178 GCA_002369295.1 Desulfovibrionaceae bacterium UBA3823 | reverse complement strand
CGTCCTCCTGCGTCTGCGCCTGACGGCGCCTTCGCAGAAGCGCCCGGCACTCCATCCTGCCCATCTGCAGGGCAGGCTGTCCATCGGGGCGCAAGCTTCGGCAGGCTGCCGGAGAGGGCCTCGAACCTTCGTCTCGGTCTTGCCGGATTCCCGGCGCAGACGTAGAGTCTCTGCCGGAGCCGGTCGCTCCCGCGTCCTGCCAGCGGCCTTGCCGCAGGCGCGCGCAGCCCCGCAGGGCAGAAAACGGGCCTGTCCGCTTCCGCGGGGGCGCCCCTCTGGCCCGGCGCGCCGCGAGCTCGCCAAGCCGTCCGCTTTCATGGGGGGCCGGCCCAGATGACGCCTTGAGAGGGCGTTGGAGGCTCGCCGAAGCGGACGGACCGCTGGCGCCGGCTGAGGCCAGTTCCCGGAACCGGGAACGCGGCGCCGCTGGATAGCAAGGCGCTGTCCCTTGACGCGGGGACGGGGGCAGACGTCGCCGCCGCCTGCCGCTCAGCCTTTTCGTCTGACGGCCGGCTGGCATCGCACTGCAAGGAGGTTGCCTTTCATGAGCAAGACACGTGTCGTGCTTGAGCGCTGTCCGTCTCTGGCCGCTGCGGGCAGGGTGCTCCCCTTGATGCTGGAGGAGGCATTGCTGTGGGGAAGCCGAAATCTCCACGGACTTCGCGTGCTGGTGAAGCCCAACCTCCTGCGCGCCGTGCCTCTGGCCTGCACAAGCCCTGCCGTTGCCGCTGCCGTCTGCGGCTGGCTCAAGGACTGCGGCGCCAGCGTCGCGGTGGCAGACTCCCCCGGCTTCGGGACGGTCCATGGGGTTGCCAGGCGCATTGGCCTCGACGAAGCGCTCAGGCCCCTTGGCCTTGCCGTCCAGCGCCTTGTCCCCGGCGAAGCTGTGCGTCTTCCCAGCGGAAACAGCCTCATGCTCGCCAAGCAGGCCCAGGAGGCGGACGCCATCCTCTCCGTCGGCCGGGTCAAGGTCCACTCCCAGATGCTCCTGACGCTTGCCTGCAAGAACCTCTACGGCCTCGTGCCGGGCCTGCGCAAGGCGCTCTGCCACAGCAGGGAAGGACAGCATCCGGACGCCTTCGCCGACATGCTGGCAAGCCTCATGGACTTCCTTCCGCCCGTCTCGGCCGTGCTGGACGGCATCGAGGCCATGCACGTGACGGGTCCTGCCGGCGGCCGGCCCTATGCGCTGGGCCTGCTGGGGGCAGGCTCAAGCCCCGTGGCCCTCGACGAGGCCGTCTGCCTTGCCTTGGGAAAGCGACCCGAAGACGTTCCCCTGCAGCGAGCCTTCATCCGCAGGGGACATTCCGGCTGCAGAGCGTGCGGCTGCGAAGCGGAGTATCCGAGGCTTCGGCCTGAGGACTTCAACGCAGAAGGCTTTGTCTTCCCCAGCCGTCTCCAGCACACGTCCTTCCGTCCCCTGCGCCTGCTGAAGAGCTGCCTCAAGCGCCTCTGGATGGACCGCTTCGCGTGAAGGATGCCGGCAGGCTGGCCTGGCACCGGAGCCTCCCGCCCCCGCGCTTCGGGACAGCGCCTCAGGAATGCTCCCCAGCCCCGGCCGGTGCCCTGCGCAGAGAAGCGACCTCCATGGCGGCTCCTTCCGGCCCAGAACCCTATCCTTCGGGCAGGGAGCAGGCCAACGCTGTGCAGGCGCAGGCCGGCGACCGCGCCGATGGCGTTCTGGACAGCGACGCCGTCTACGAATTCTCCATGCACCTGTCCCTGCCTCGCCTTCCCAGCACGACAGGGCGGAAACCGGCAAAGGGCCCTCGAAGCCCCGTCCATCCTGCACGCCGACCTGCCGGCGCCTCTGTGGACGGCAGCCACCTCGCCATGCACGACGCCCTCTTCATCGCCGGCTAGTGCGACGCGATGGGCCTGCCGGTGCCAGCGCAGCTCAAGAAGGACATGAGGCGCATCAACCATGCCGTCGAGTCATGCGCCAACACGGCGCTGGACAAGGTGGATCCGCCGGACGAACGAGCCTTCAAGAATTTCTAGCGTTCCTTCTACCTCAAGCGTATGTTCTACAGGCAAGAGAAAGCGCATGGACAAGAGAAAGTTTGCGACAGCCTTGAAACGTATCTCTCTCGCTCTCGCACTTGTTCTCGCCCTTTCCACCGGCGCGATGGCCGCAAAGCACCAGTGCAAGTCCACCAAAGGCACGGACTTCACCATGGAGGTGCCGGACGGCTGGACCTTCCAGACGGTTCCCGGCGGCTGCGCGGCCGGCAAGGTAAAGCGGCTCACTTGGCAAGACAAAAATCCGAGATTTTTTTACGGCTCTTGGCGGCTGCCAGGAGCCGCAGCTTTCTCTTTAACGACACCCCCTCTCCCAAATGGGAGAGGAGGTAGTCGCTATTCAAACCGTCATGGAAGGGAGGCTGGCGCCTCCCATGTCAGTCACAGCCGTCCTGCTATCCAGGCACCTGGCGCCACGCCGCATCAAGCGTCCTTTCCAAGTAGTCCGGAGCCTTGCGGCGGAGCTTGGCCGCGCATTCCCTGTCTATCAGCGGAAGGAGGGCTTCCCTAATCTGCCATCGGGGATGCTTCTCCTTGAACAGGCGACAGCTCACCCCATAGTCTCGGACTGAGTAGTTGACGGTCCGGCCTCTGGCCCTGTGCCACCGCTCCCACTCGTCGAAGTACTGTCTTGCCTTCGCGACAGTCATCTGGAGAGTCGGAACTCCGGGGATGTCCAGAGCTGCCGGGCGGACCCGGGGAGCAGGACGCCCCGGGAAGGCTCCCGCAGCCGCCCTGCACGCGCGGCTCCATGCGGCCGTTGACATGCGCCTGCAGGCCGGGCATGCTTTTTGGGGCAGGGGCGCTTCCGCACGGCGCCAAAGGAAAAACGATGAAGCTTTTCGAAGCGATAGACGCCAGGCATGAAGAGATTGCCAGATTCAGGCCTTTCAGCGACGGGAACCTGCTGGAGCAGATCCGCGCATTCTACAGGCTGGAAGTCACATGGTCGTCCAACGCCATCGAAGGAAGCAGCTACACGCTTTCGGAAACGAAGGTGCTGCTCGAGGACGGCCTGACTGCGGGCGGAAAGCCTCTTGCGCACGCACTGGCGGCAGAGGGCCATGCAAGGGCCTGGGACTACATGTTTTCGCTTCTGCACGCGGACGCAGTTTCCGAGGAGAACCTGCTCTTCATGCACGGCCTGCTGCAAGGGCTGGAAAACAATGCCGTTTCCGGTTCCTACAGAAAGGCGCCGGTCTTCGTCACGGGCTCGAGGCACGTGCCCCCGGACTTCAGGCTGGTGCCGGGAGCCATGAAAAGGCTTGTCGAAGGCCAGGGCAGGCTGTTTGCCAAATGCCATCCCGTTGCGGCCGCCGCCAAGTTCCACAAGGAGCTTGCATTCATCCACCCCTTTGCCGACGGGAACGGCCGCATCGCCCGCCTTGCCATGAACTGCCTTCTCGTCCAGCGGGGCTTTCTTCCCGTGTCCATTCCGCCGGTTCTCCGGCAGATCTACATCGAAAGCCTCGAACGCGCGCATGTCAGCGATGCAGACTTCATTGCCCTTGTCGCGCGGGCTGAATATGAAGCCCAGAAGGATTTCCTCCGCATGCTGAAGGAAAGCGGGGCAAGGCCGCACGGCGCGGACGCGCCTGCCGGACCGGAAGAGGGGCCCGCATCCTGGACGCCGGAAAGCGGGCCGGAAAGCCGCATGCCGGAACGCTGACCGGCGCCATGCCGTCCATGTCCTTCTGCGGACTCCCGGCCTCTTGCCTGCATTTGCGCAGGCCCAGGCGCCTGCCCCTTCAGCGTCGCCTCTTCTCCGCGGCCCCGAATGCTTGCCTGAGCAGTGGCAAGGCCCGCATGCGGGGCGAAGCGCCGGCAAGCCAGTCTTGTCCTGCGGGATCGGACGGTATGGGAGCGGAAGGATCGGGCAAGGCGACCATCTGAATAGCGTTCTGGAAGGAGCCGGACAGCCCCGGCCGTCCTGGGCGGGGAACGGCTTCATGCGGCACCTTCCGGCGCGGAGCCTACGCCGCGGGAAGCGAACGGGACAACGCCGGAGGGGCGGAAGGACGGTCTCCTGCCTGCACGGCGCCCCGCAGAGAAGGACGGCATCCTCCGCCTCCGGAAGGAGGGGCCGAGGCAAAGGCGACGTGTTTCTTGCCCGCACTCCGCAGGCGGCGTATCTTCCAGTCTGTCCGTGCGCCCGCCCGTCTAAACCACTTCCGGGCCGGCGCCAGGGGCCCGGCAGGCGATGGTCCAGCGCCCGGAGCCGCTGGCCCCCTTTCCCTTTCCTTGCCGGAGCCCAGGTGCAGGCATAAGAGTCCATGCCGGAGCCACCAGGCTCCGCGGGAAATAGCCTCTCGTCGTGCAGGGCACGCATTCTCCAAGGGGGCGCGGCCTCTGTGCGTCTCTGGAGGAGGCGCCACAGTCTCCGTACCGCCACTCCAGAATACGGCGCAGACAGAAGCGCCGAGCCGGCAGGCAGAACCGGACGTGGAGCGAAGGCGCCGTCCGCAGGCATGTCCATGTTCTGGGGTCTCCGGGGGCGCCGAGAAAACCGCCGCCCTGCCCTTCAGGGGCGTTCCGGCAACAGGACGAAGAGTCCCCTGTCCGGGCGGGCGCCTTCCTCATGGCCGCTGAAGAAGTCCAGCGAAGAGGGCCAGGAACGGACCGAATCCATGTCCGGAGGCGCAGCCTCCCCGGCCTTCCACTCGAAGGCGCGCTCCGAGCCTGTCTGAAAGGCGAGGATTTCAAGCGAAGGGCTGTCCTGCCTGCCGGCGTCCCCGGCGTCTTCCTTTTCGGTTTCCCACCTCTCCTGGCCGGGGATCTTGATGATCCAGGCCCTTCGTCCTTCCCTCGCGGCCTCGAAGGCGCTCCAGTCCGGCCATGCGCCAGAGGCCAGCGCTCGCCGTTCGGCATGACGGGGCAGTACGAGCCGTCATCCGCCTCCAGGGCAAAGCAGAAGACGCCGGCTGGGATCTCGTGCCGGCCCAGAAAGGCGTTCAGGTCATGCCAGCCGGTCCGGAACTCTTCGAGGGCCCTCTGCCTTCCGGCTTCCTCCGGGGACAGGGGTTCGGGCCGGCACAGCCAGTCTTCGAGCGCCTTCGGGCTGATGCGCCAGCTCCGGCCGAGCTTCCTGGCAGACAGCTCCCGGCGCCGGATCGCCTCCATCACCGTCTTCGGGCTTGCTCTGAGGACCCCGGCGGCCTCTTCGACGGTCATGGCGAGCATGGGCCGGCCGGGCTTCGCTGGCGAGGCCGCATCCTTGGCGTTCATGGCATCCTGCGGAGAATCCCGCAGGGCGTCCTGCGCCCATGCTACGCTGTTCCTGCCTCCCTGTCTCCGGCACGGGACTGAAGGCATTCCGGAGCAAACGAGGGACGGATGGTACCGGGAGACGGCCTCCTGCTTCCTGCAGGCAGGGCGCGGACAGGCGTTTCCTTGCCGGCAGGCGCAGGCTATGATGGGCGCCGCCGGCGGCTCCGGACGTTCCGCCGGAACCGGAAGCGCCTCTCCCCGGACGGCGGGCGCCCCGGCGGAGGCCTGCCGTCCCTGCCACGCCGGACGAAGGCGCAGAGGAGCATCGCCATGTCGCTTTTCAGCTTCTTCAAGAGGAAGGCCAGGCCGGCGAAGAAGGACATCGACTGGTTCTTTGCCAGGCTGCTGAGCCAGGCCGGAGAGGCAGGCTGGAACGACGGCTATCCTCTGCCCGACGTCGATCTCGTGTTCCTTGCCGAAAAGACCAGCCTCCAGTTCGGAAGGACGTCTGCGAGGCATGCCGGAAGGCAGGCATGAGCGACGGCGATGCAGACGCCGTCCTGCTCCGCATCATGAGGACGTGCTTCTTCGCCGGCATCGCCGCATGGCGGCACTGGAACCGGAACAGGAGGGCCGGCAAGAGGGCCGGCATGTACAGGACGATCGTACGCGAATCCCCCGTTGAGCGCATGGAGCCGCACGCGCTCTTCCTTGCGGGCCTGGCCGACAGGCGCGGCAAGCCGACGCCAAAAGGAAGGGATCTGGCGGCCTTCGCCGGAAAGACGGCTGAGGACGTCGCGAACGAACTGGCCGACGTGCTCGCCCGGCAGGGCAGGGAAGCGTTCGACGCGGCCATGGCGGAGGCCAGGGAAGCGATGTTCGTCGGCGGCACCATTGTCGGCGCCGTCATCATGCCGAAGGCTCGTCCGTAGAGGAAGGCTGGACGCGACGACAATCAGACCCGGAGCCGAAGACGGCGCAGGCCGTCTGCCATGTCGCCGGAGCATGTCTTCCATGCAGGCTGGCCTAAAGAACCGACGGGACGACTTGACCCAAAGCCCAGGCTGAAAGCGACGACGCCGTCTCAGAGCATGCGCTTGACGAAGCTGCACCCCGCGCCAAGGGAGACGCAACATCTGATCTCCCGAGGCTGCAAGGCCTTGATGCCCGCTTCTGTCGGAGCCTTCGATGCCATCAGGCAAGATCCTTCCCCGACCGCTGGAGTTATTTCGTAACAATTCCTAACTCCTTGAAATATCAAGGAGCAGTCGAGCCGATGATGCATTGTTCAGCGTATCCCTAAGAATCGAGAAGCCGGCGAACCCGGCGGACGGCTGAAAAGATCGCGTAACGGGGGCTACACGACCTCTGACGGAAGCTGGACAAGATGCGCGCCATGCCCTGCCGGCATCATGGACGGCCCGGACAGGCCGGCGACGGGCCCCTGAAGCCCTGCCACCGGACAGTCAGAGCCGTGGCGTCATGCCGCATCCGTCTTTTCCAGCTCTGCCGGAGACGGAGCGCCAGCACACCGCTTCCGGCACGCGGCCTCCTCCCTGCGGGCGTCGAGCCAGTCGGCGTACCACTGCATCATTTCGGCGCGTTGCTTGAAATACTCGGCATGGTTGCAGGTCGCCCGCACGGCGTTCTTCTCTTCGTGGGAAAGCTGGGTCTCAACGAGATCCCACCCCCAGAGGCCAGACTCGTTGGCCGTCGTGGAGAACATGCCCCGGAAGCCGTGCATCGTCATCTTCTCCTTCTCCCAGCCCATCTCGCGGAGGGCGAAGAGGGCTGCGTTGGAGGAGAGGCTACGCCCCCTGCCGCGGGGAGACGGGAAGACCCAGGGACTGTCCCCGGCCGCGGCCTTCTGCTCCCGCAGGAGCTCTAGGGCCTGGCGGGAAAGGGGAACGCGGTGCTCACGGCCACGCTTCATGCGTTCCGGCGGAATG
>DFDR01000148.1:40717-40887 GCA_002369295.1 Desulfovibrionaceae bacterium UBA3823 | reverse complement strand
GCCCAATCCTATCTCCTTGTCCTGCAGGGCATGACCCCGGGCGCCCTGCAGGACTTCTGCATGACTGCCTGCACCGGCAGGACGGCCTTTGCCTGCCGCCTGGCCCTTGCCGGCGACGTGGCCAGAAAGCTGGCCGGCTTTGCCGCGGGCCAGCGCATGCCCCATGCCGG
>DFDR01000148.1:39769-40591 GCA_002369295.1 Desulfovibrionaceae bacterium UBA3823 | reverse complement strand
CGGGCCTCGAGCCGCTGGCCGCGCGCTCGCCCCTCTTCCGCGAAGCCTTCGAGGCCGTCTCCTCCCTGGCCGAGAAGGCCGGGCGCAGCATCCGGAGCGCCGGCAACGCCGATGCCGCGGCCTTCTGCGCCGACGTGGCCCTGGCCGCCTTCTGGCGGGCTGTGGCAGGCGATCCCGCCGAAGTGCTCTACCATGGCAGGGGCGTCTTTGCCGCCGGCGTGGCCGCTGGCGTCTGGAGCGCCGAAGCAGCCCTGGCTGCCCTGCTCGGCACCGAGGGCGTGAGCTCGCCGTCGGCGCCGCGCTGCCGCCTCTTCAGCCTCGACGCTCAGAAGGAGGTGGCCGCCGAGGCGGCTGGCGACCAGAGCTTCTTCGACCATGCCGGGGAAGGGGGCAGGAGCTTTGTCCTGCCCGAGGAGGCGGCAGGCCGCCCCGTCCTGTGCTTTGCCAGCCCCGACCAGGCCAGGGCCCACCCGGACGCCCGGCTCATGGCCCTCTATCCTGAAGGCGGCAGGGATGCCTGGCCGCTGCAGGCCGAAGCCTGCGCGGCCCTCTGGGCCGCCGGCGCAGACATAGCCTGGGACGCCTTCTGGCAGGGATCCGGCGCCCAGAAGATGGTGCTGCCTACCTATCCCTTCGACAACAGGCGCTTCTGGTTTGCAGCCGGAACCGCCAGCCCCCTTCAGGCGCCGTCCCCAGTCCAGTCCTGCGCCCCGTGCCAGACGGCGGCCAGAAGCTGCGCAAAGCCGGAAGCCCTGGCCGCCGGGCCTGCCTGCGCCGCGCCTGCGCCGGGCTCCGTTCCGCCCCAGGCGCCCGAAGCGTCTG
>DFDR01000148.1:22981-39718 GCA_002369295.1 Desulfovibrionaceae bacterium UBA3823 | reverse complement strand
GCGCCCGAAGCGTCTGAGACAGCAGCGCCCGGCAGAGAGGCGCTGGCAGACCGGCTCGAGCAGGCCGTGCGGCGCATCATGCGCCTTGGTCCGCAGGCCCTTCTCGACAGGCAGGCCTCGCTCATCCAGCAGGGCTTCGACTCCCTGCTCTTCATGGAGCTGGCACGGCAGATCAGGAAGGAGACCGGCCTTGCGCTCTCCCCTGCGCTCTTCGCCCAGAATCCCACCATCGACGGCATGGCTGAAGTGCTGGCGTCGGGAGCCGGACAGGACGCCGGGGACGAGGACCTTGCCCTTGCCGCCGATCCCGCCCGCCGCTTCGAGCGCTTCCCGCTGACCGACGTCCAGCACGCCTACTGGCTCGGACGCGGCGCCAGCATGCCCCTTGGCGGCGTGAGCTGCTCAAGCTACCTCGAGGCCGATCTGGAAGGCATCGATCTGGCCAGGCTCGAGGAAGCCCTCAACCGCCTCGTCGAGCGCCACGACATGCTCCGCTGCGTCATTTCCAGCGACGGCTGGCAGCGCTGCCTGCCTGAAGTGCCCCGCTATCTCATCGAAATAGAAGACCTTTCGGGGCTTGATAATGAAAAGAAAAGTGAAATTCTAACTCAAAAGCGGGAGGCGCTTTCCCACAAGGTGCTGCCCGTCGACAAGGCCCCCATTCTGGAGGTCAAGGCCTCGCTGCTGGGGCAGGGCCGGATCAGGATCCACCTCAAGCAGGATCTGCTGGTGGCAGACGCCTTCAGCTTCGGCATTCTCGCGCGCGACCTTGCGGCCTTCTACGCCGATCCCGGCCTCAGGCTGCCTGCCCTCCAGCTCTCCTTCCGGGACTACGTCCTGGCAGGGGAGGCGGAAAAGCAGACCAGAGCCTGGGCCAGCGACCGCGAATACTGGCTCTCCCGCATGGCGGACCTTCCGGAGGGGCCGGAGCTCCCCCTGGCGAAAAGCCCGGAGGCCGCGGGAACGCCGCGCTTTGCCAGACGCACGGCACGGCTTGGGCGCGAGGCGTGGCAGCGCCTGAAGGCTCTGGCCAGCAGGCGCAATCTGACGCCCTCGGCGCTGCTCCTTTCCGCCTTCAGCATGGTGCTTGCCCGCTGGTGCGCCTCTCCCCGCTTCTGCCTCATGCTGACGACCTTCGACCGCAGGGGAGCGCATCCCCAGATCAGCGAGATTGTCGGCGACTTCACGAGGCTTCTGCTGCTGGAAGTCGAAAGGAAGCCGATGGCAAGCTTTGCCGAACACGCGGCCGGCGTGGCCGCGCGCCTCGCCGACGATCTCTCGCACAGCCGCTTCTCGGCCGTGGACCTGCTGCGCGAGCTCGCCAGAGGGGCCGAAAACGCCGTCTCCTCGCGCTCCGCCGTCGTCTTCACGAGCGCGCTTCCCCTGACCAGCACGGACGATCCCTTCGCCCCGCTCGAGGGCATAGCCTGCGAATGCCCCTACGCCATCTCGCAGACGCCCCAGGTCTGGCTTGACCATCAGGTCTACGAATACAAGGGCGAGCTCGTCTACACCTGGGACTCCGTCGATGCCCTCTTCCCCGACGGCCTCGTCGATGCCCTCTTCGAAACCTATTCGGGCTTCGTGGCCAGGCTTGCCGAAGACGAGGCGCTGTGGGAGCAGAAGACGCCCCTGGCTGCCTTGCCGGCCTCCCAGGCCAAGGTCCGCGCCGAGGCGAACGCCACGGGCATGCCCTTCGCGCCCGGCCTTTTGCAGGACGCCCTGCTGGCCAGGGCCGCGGCTGCGCCCCAGGCTCCGGCGATTCTCTCGCCGTCCAGAAGCCTCAGCTTTGCCGAACTCGAGGACGCCAGCCGGCGCCTTGCGCTCAGGCTTGCCGCCATGGGCGTTCCGCGGGGCGGGGTCGCAGCCGTCATGATGGCAAAGGGCTGGGAGCAGATAGTGGCCGTGCTGGCCTGCGTGCGCGCCGGCTGCGCGTATCTTCCCTGCGACGCCGAGCTGCCTGAAAAGCGCCTGGCCTACATGTTCAAGGACGCGGGCGTGACCGTCTGCCTTGTGCAGGAAGCCTTTGCGGACAAGGCGGAACGCTGCGGCGCGCAAGCCTTCGCCGTTGACGGCGGCGTGTTCAGTCTGCCTGGCGGCGCCCTGCCCGAAGATCGCTGCGCCCGTCCCGAAGACAGGGCCTACGTCATCTACACCTCCGGCTCCACGGGAACGCCCAAGGGCGTCGCGATGCAGCACCAGGCAACGCTCAACACCCTCGCCGACCTGTGGAAGCGCCTTGAGCTGACGGCCAGAGACCGCGTCCTCAGCCTTGCCAACCTGCACTTCGACCTTTCGGTCTTCGACGTCTTCGGGGTGCTCGGCGCAGGCGGCGCCGTCGTCTTCCCCGATCCCAGGGACCTGAAGAAGCCAGGCGCCTGGTGCGCCCGCATGCGGGAAGCAGCCGTCACGGTCTGGAACACGACGCCTTCGGTCATGCAGCTCCTGCTGGACTACCTGGACGACCATCCGGAGGAGAAGCCGGAGGGCCTCGGCACGGTCATCATGTCGGGCGACTGGATTCCCGTGGACATGCCGGGACGCATCCACGCCCTGTGGCCGGCCTGCCGCGTCTGCGCCATGGGCGGCGCCACCGAGGCAGCCATCTGGTCGAACATCCAGGTGGTGGACGAGGTGCCGGCATCCTGGCGCAGCATCCCCTACGGCAGGCCGCTCGGCAACCAGCGCTACTACGTGCTCGACGACGAGGGCAGCCCCTGCCCCGACTACGTTCCGGGCAGCCTCTTCATTGCCGGCCAGGGCCTTGCCGAGGGCTACCTCAACGATCCCGAAAAGACCCGGGCGAGCTTCTTCGTGCATCCGGGCCTGGGCGAGCGCCTCTACCGCACGGGCGATCTTGGCCGCTACTGGTCCGACGGCACGCTGGAATTCCTCGGCCGCCGCGACAGCCAGGTCAAGGTGAACGGCTACCGCGTCGAGCTCGGCGAAATAGAGACGGCCCTGCGCAGCTGCGAGGGCGTGCAGAACGCGGCCGTGGTCGCCGTGAAGGGGCAGGGCGGCGTGCGCCTGGCCGGCTTCGTCGCCATGAACGCCCAGGCCGGAGGGCCCGAAGCCGGCGAGACCCGGGAGGAGTACGAGAAGCGCCGCCAGGCCATGAAGGCCGCCGGCATCGAGATCATCGACGCCGTGGACCGCCTGCACTTCAAGCAGGAGGGGCGCAACATCCGCAGGGACACGGCCGGCCTCGAGCGCGTCTGCTGCTTTGCGGGCGAGCCCAGCCTGGAAGACTACTCGCGGCGCATCTCCACCCGCCGCTTCCTGCAGGAAGCGGTGCCGGCGGAGCGGCTGAAGGGCCTTCTGCACGTCCTTGCGGCCCTGAACGCGGCTGACTGGCCGGTGGCCAAGTACCGCTACGGCTCCGCCGGCTGGACCTACGCCGTCCAGACCTACGTCCTCGTCAAGGAGGGCCGCGTCGAGGGTCTGGCGCCGGGCCTGTGGTACTTCAATCCGCTTGAGGACGCCCTCTACAGGATGGGCGCCCTGCCGGAGGACCTCAAGGGCCTCTTCCCCGGCCAGAACGCGGACATCTTCGAGAGTGGCGCCTTCGCCGTCTTCCTCGTGGCCGAGTTCGACGCCATCAGGCCCGTGTACGGCGACCGCGCCGGCGACTTCACCCTCATCGAGGCCGGCCTCATGAGCCAGCTGCTTGAAGAGGAGGCCATGAAGGCAGGGCTCGGCCTCTGCCAGATCGGCGCCATGGATTTCGGCAGGCTGCGCGAAGGCTTCCGGCTGAAGGAAAGCCACAGCTACCTGCACTGCCTCGTCGGCGGCCTGGTGGCCAGGCCCGAAGGCTGGGTCTTCACCCAGGCATCCCGGGAGTCCCTGCCCGATCAGGGCACGGCGCCAGCAGGCGGCGCGGACGCCCTGAAGGCCGCGCTGCACGCGTGGCTTCCTGACTACATGGTGCCGCAGACGCTGGTGCAGCTCGAGGCCATTCCCCTGACGGCCAACGGCAAGGTGGACAGGAAGGCCCTGCTCAGGCTCGCCGAATCGGGCCGCCGGGGGGCCGGCTACGCGGCGCCCGAGCAGGGCGGCGAGACCCTGCTGGCAGGCCTTATCGGCGCCATCCTCGGCAGGGAGAAGGTGAGCGTGCTCGACAATTTCTTCGACCTCGGGGCGACCTCGCTCCAGCTGGTGCTCTTCCAGCGGCGCGTCAACGAGGCCCTCGGGCGGGAGGTTCCCATCACCGACATCTTTGCCCATCCCAGCATCAGGGAACTCAACGCCTTCCTCTCGGCCGCGGACGGCGCCGGCGGGGACGGCGAGGCGGTCCTGGACGAGGCCGAAAAGCGCGCCTGCCTGCGCAGGCGCATGCGCAAGGACGCCCGCAGGCGCACGCACGCCTGGGATCAGGAATAGCGGGGCGGCCCGGCCGCATCAGGCAAGGATTTTCCACAACGACAACGGAGCGGGGCAGTGGCTGCCTCACGCGGAGTAGAAGAGGACTATGGACATCAGCGACATCAAAGAAGAGGGCATTGCCGTCGTCGGCATGAGCTGCCGGTTCCCGGGGGCAGGCAACCTGAAGGAGTACTGGGCGAACCTCTGCCAGGGCAGGGTGAGCGTCGCCTTTCTGGACGACGGCGAGCTCTCGGCCGAGGGCGTGGCGGACGAGCTTCTGCACGACCCTTCCTACGTCAAGGCCGGCTACTTTCTTGAAGACATCGACAAGTTCGACGCGGCCTTCTTCGGCTACGCCGGCAGCGAAGCGGCGAAGATAGATCCCCAGCAGCGGCTCTTCCTCGAGACCTGCTGGGAGGCTCTCGAGGACGCCGGCTGCTCGCCCCTGCCGGGTGGCCGCCTCCAGGGCAGAAGCGTCGGCGTCTTTGCCGGCAGCCGCATGAGCACCTACTTCAGCCACCTCTACCGGGGCCTCAAGCCAGGCAAAAGCGCCGACGCCTTCCAGAGCCTGGTCGGCAACGACAAGGACTATCTCTGCTCCCGCGTCTCCTACAAGCTCAACCTCCACGGTCCGAGCCTCGGCATCCAGAGCGCCTGCTCAAGCTCCCTTTCGGCCGTGCACTTCGCCTGCGAGTCGCTGCGCTCCGGCGCCTGCGACCTGGCCCTGGCGGGCGGCGTCGCCGTGAACGTGCCCCAGAAAAGCGGCTACCTCTACCAGCAGGGCATGATCATGTCGCCTGACGGCTACTGCCGTCCCTTCGACAGGAACGCGTCGGGCACGGTCTTCTCCAACGGCGTCGGCGTCGTGGCGCTCAAGCGCCTCGAGGACGCGCTGGCGGACGGCGACCGCATCTACTGCGCCGTCCTCGCCTCGGTGGTCAACAACGACGGGGCGCAGCGCGTCGGCTACACCGCACCCGGCGAAGCCGGCCAGACCTCGGTCATCGGCGAAGCCCTCGAGCTTTCCGGCCTCTCTGCCGAGGACATAGGCTTCGTCGAAACCCACGGCACCGGCACCGCCATCGGCGACCCCATCGAGTTTGCGTCCCTGAACAAGGTCTTCACGCACTTCACGAAGCGGAAGGGCTTCTGCGCCCTCGGCGCCGTCAAGGCCAACATCGGCCACGCCGACGCGGCCTCCGGCATAGCCAGCTTCATCAAGGCCTGCATGGCGGTCCACGAGGGCAAGATTCCGCCGCACCCGCTCTTCACCGAGGCCAATCCCGCCATCGCCCTCGACGCCAGCCCCTTCTACATCAACACGGAACTCAAGGAATGGCGGCCCGAAGGATCCCTGCGCTTTGCCGGCATCAGCTCCTTCGGCATAGGCGGCTCCAACGCGCACGCCATCCTGGCTGAAGTGCCCGCGCCGCCGGCGGAACGGCCCCAGGCCGAAGCCATCGACGTTTTCGCGCTTTCCTCCAGGACGCCTGCCATGCTGCGCGCCCTGGCCGGACGGACCGCCGAAAGCATTGCCAGCGCCAAGCCCCGCCTCATGGACCTGTGCCGCACGGCCCGCGAGTCCCGCTCCCAGGACCGCTGCCGCCTTGCCCTGGCCGTGCGCGGCAGGGATGCGCTTGCCAGCGCCCTTGCCGAATTCGCCGCAGGCGGCGCGCCGGAGGGGCTTGTCACCGGCGAGGCGCTTCCAGGACGCAAGGCTCCGCCTCAGCCCTTCGAGATGGCCGACTTCAGCGCGCAGAGCCTTGCCAGGGCATGCCAGGCCTACGCCGCAGGCGACGACAGCGCGCTTGCGCCCCTGCAGGAGCGCGGACTGGACATGGGCGCCCGCCTCTGGCCCCTGCCGGCGACGCCCTTCGAGCGCCGGCGCTGCTGGTTCGACGAGGACGCCATGGAAGAGGGCGCCGAAGCCCCCGGCATGCTCCGCCTCAAGGGCAGAGCCCTGCAGACGGCCTTTTCCGCGCCCGGGGGCAGGCTCCTCTTCCAGGGCCGGCTGGCAGGAGGCGATCTGGAGCGCATGAAGCAGCACCGCCTCCACGGCAGGGCCGTGGCGCCGGCCTCCCTCTTCCTCGACCTCATGATGCAGGCGGCCCGCCAGCTCCATCCCGAGGGCTGCTCGCTTGCCAGCTGCGCTGTGGTCCGCCCCCTCGTCATCGGCGATGCCGATGCCGTCTTCTTCCAGATCGGCGTCCAGGACGAGGCCGTCGAGCTCTATGCCTCGCTTGAGCCCATGAACGCGGCCTCCTGGACGCTGCACGCCCGCGCAGAATGCGCGCCTGCGGCGCGGCTGGCCCCCGGCGCCGACGGCGAATCGGTCCTGCCGTTCAGGGAGGGCGCCGGCCAGGAGGGCTTCAGCAAGGAGGCCTACTACGCCGTCTTCGAGCAGGCGGGCGTCGGCTACGGCCCGGCCTTCAGGAACATTGCCGGGCAGGCGCAGGCAGAGGGCGGAGCGTTCGTGCTCGTGAAGCTCCCCAGGGAGCTGCGGGGCAAGGGCTGGGCCTTCGGTCCGGAGGCCCTCGACGCCTGCCTGCAGGCCTTTCCGGCCGCCGTGCCGCCCGAACTGCTCGGCCAGGGCCGCTGCTTCGTGCCCGCTGCCTGCCGGAAGCTCGCGCTGGCGGACATGCCCGCAGGCCTGCCCGAAACCCTCTGCGTCAAGGCAAAGCTTGCGGCAGGCGTGGAGCCCGGGGCCGACGCCGTGGATCTCGACATCGACGTCTTCGGCCAGGACGGCGCCCCGCTCGCCCGCATCGCCGGCCTGCGCATGGCGCCCGTGTCCGCCAGGGCGCTGGATCAGCAGGCCGCAGGCAAGGCGCCGTCCCTGTGCTACGGCCTGGCCTGGCGCGAGCTGAAGGACATGTCCTGCGCCCCGAAGGACGGCGACAGGTTCATTTTCATCGAGGATCAGGGAGGCCTTGCCGCGCGCCTTGCCATGCGCTTCTCCGTCCTCGGACGCGCCTGCGTGAGCCTGCCCTCCGCCGAAGGCCAGCCCTTCCGCGAAGCGCTCGACGAGGCGCTGAAGGGCAGGGGCGACGTCTTCATCGGCGACTTCCGCCCGCTCGACTTCAGGGCCGAGGCCGGCTTCAGGGCCAATGCCGAAAGCTGCCTCGGCGATCTCTTCGCCGTCATGCGCGCCGTGAACGCCGGGAATGCGAAACGCCTGCGCTTCACGCTGGCCACGGCGGGCGCCTTCGGTCCCGGGGCGGCCTCGGGGCTTCCCGAAGAGGCCATGTTCTGGGGCATCGTGCCGGTGCTCGCCACGGAATACCCCGAATGCCGGGTTCGCGTGGTCGACGTCGAGAAGGCCGAGGAAATCCCTGCCGGCTTCGCCGAAGCCTTCCTCTGCGATCTGCCGGAGAGCCGCCTGGCGGTGCGGCAGGGCCTGGTCTACGCCCCGCGCCTGGTGCCGGCGCCGCTCGAGCCGGCTGAGCAGGACGGCGGCACGGCCAAGGCCCTGGTCATGGAGGGCTCCGGACTCGACAGCCTGGCGATGGTCTCCGAAGCCCGCAGAAAGCCCGGTCCCGGCGAGGTGGAGGTGGCCATCTGCGCCTCGAGCCTTAACTTCCGCGACGTCATGATGGCCATGGGCATCTATCCCGGCGACAGGACCGCCATCGGCAGCGACGCGGCCGGCCTGGTTGCGGCCGTCGGCGAAGGCGTCGAGGGCTTCAGCGAAGGCGACAGGGTTGCCGTCAGCGCCTTTGGCTGCATCAGAAGCCACGTGACCCTCGATGCGTCCATGGTCAGGAAGATTCCCGAAGGCATCGGCATGGAGGAGGCCGCCGGCCTTCCCGTTGCCTACATCACCGCCTGGTACAGCCTGGTGGAGCTTGGCCGGATCAAGCCGGGTCAGACCGTGCTCGTGCATGCGGCCTCCGGCGGCGTCGGCCTGGCGGCCCTTTCCATAGCCAGGCACTTCGGCGCCACGGTCATCGGCACGGCCGGCAGCGACGCCAAGCGCGCCTTCGTGCTCAAGCGCGGGGCCAGCTTCTGCTTCAGCTCCAGAAGCGCGGACTTTGCCCGGGAGGTCGAGAAGGCCACCGGCGGCCGGGGCGTGGACATCGTCCTCAACTCCCTTGCCGGCGAGCCCCAGCAGGCGTCCTTCGACATCGTCGCCGACGGCGGCAGCTTCATCGAGCTCGGCAAGAGCGGCGTGCTCGACAAGGGCGAGTGCAAGGGCGCCAAAGGCGTCATGCACTACTACCCCGTCGATCTGGTCGTGCTCGGCAGGGAAGAGCCCGAGGTGATGGCCCGCGCCTTCACGCAGTCCCTGGAAGCCTGCGGCAGGGGCGAGCTCGACCTTCTGCCCGTCAAGGCCTTCCCCGTCGCCGGCTATCCGGAAGCCTTCCGCTTCATGGCCGGCGCCAGGCACATCGGCAAGATTGTCCTGACCTGGCCCTCCGCAGGCCTGGCGCAGGACGCCGGGCCCCAGCCCGGCGAAACCGAATTCATCTCCGGCGGCCTCGGCGGACTTGGCCTCAAGCTGGCGGCCCGCCGCGTGCGGCAGGGATGCCGCCACCTCGTCCTGGCCGCCAGGCACGCGCCGGACGACGCGGCAAAGGCCGTGCTCGAAAGCCTTGCCAGGGCGGGCTGCGAGGTGAAGGCCATAGCCTGCGACGTCAGCGACTACGAGGCGCTCAAAGGCGCCCTGCTTGGCGCCCTCGAGGGCATGCCGAAGCTTGCCCGCATCTGGCATCTCGCCGGCGTGCTTGACGACGGCCGCTTCTCTTCGCTGGACGCCTCCCGCTTCATGAAGGTGCTCGCGCCCAAGGCCGAAGGCGCCCTCAATCTGGACCGCCTTTCCAGGGAGGAGCCCTGGGCCGCAGACCTCAGGAGCTTCGTGCTCTTCTCCTCCACGGCGGCCTGGTTCGGCACGCCCGGACAGGCCAGCTACGCGGCCGCCAACGCCGTGCTGGACGCCCTGGCGGCCAGAAGGCGCGCCGAAGGCCTGCCCGCGCTTGCCGTGAACTGGGGCGCCTTCGGCGAAGCCGGCATGGCCGCGCGGGGCGCAGGCCTCGCGAGCCTCAAGGCCTTCGGCATCGGCGCGATGGCGCCGGAACAGGGCTTTGCCCTCCTCGACAGCCTCCTCGCGCAGGGCAGAAGCTCCGCCGCCGTCTGCGACATAGCCTGGCCTGCCTACAGAAAGGCCCATGGCCTGCTCCCCGTGGCTGCGCTCTTCGACGAGGTCATGGCGGCGGGGTGCGCGGCGGGGAAGGGCGCAGAGGCCGGCGAGCCCCGCAGGGACGGCGCCAGGGCCGATGCCGGCAAGGTTGCCGCCAGGCTCAAGGAAAAGGTCTGCGGCATCCTCAAGGCCGGACCGGACGAAGTGGACGGGCAGGCCAACCTCATCGAGCTGGGCATCGACAGCCTCCTTGCCCTGGACCTCTTCCAGTCCATGGAAAAGGACTTCGGCGTCCGCCTCGAGCGCAGCCTCCTCTTCGAGAATCCGACTCTCGACGCCCTGACAGCCCGCGTCGTCGAGCTGGTCTGCGGGGGCGCCGCGGACGGCGGCGAGGAGCATGCCCAGATCGTTCCCAACGCCGTCGAGCGCTTTGCGCCCTTCCAGCTCATGGACATGCAGCAGGCCTACTGGGTCGGCCGCACGGGCGCCCTCGTCCTTGGCAACGTCTCCTGCCACGTCTATCTCGAGCTCGAGTCGGCCGATCTCGACGTCCAGCGCCTGAGAACGGCCTGGAACCGCCTCATCCGCCAGCACGACATGCTCAGGTGCGTCATCATGGCCGACGGCCGCCAGCGCATCCTGCCCGACGTGCCGGATCTCGAGATTCCCTTCGACGACTTCTCCGATCTGCCCCGCGGCGAGGCAGATCGCCGGGTGCTCGCCCGCAGGGAGGCCATGAGCCACGAGGTGCTGGCCGGAAGCCAGTGGCCGCTCTACCGCGTGGCCGTGACGAAGATCGCGGCCGGATCCTTCCGCATGCACGTCAGCCTCGACCTGCTCGTGGCCGACCTGCACAGCATGAACCTCATCATGGAGGGCTTGGCCGAGCTCTACGCGCACCCCGAAACCGAGCTCAAGCCGCTCGAGCTCTCCTTCAGGGACTACGTGCTCGCCCTCGACGGCTTCAGGCAGAGCGCCCGCTACGGCAGGGACCGCGCCTACTGGATGGACCGCGTGAACGCCCTTGCCCCTGCGCCGGATCTGCCGCTGGCCGTCTCGCCATCGCAGATCGAGCGTCCGCGCTTCGTCCGGCACCAGGCCACCCTTGACAGGGCGACCTGGGAGCGCCTCAAGCAGAAGGCGGCCAAGGCCGATCTCACCGTCTCCGGCTTCCTGCTTTCGGCCTACGCCGAAGTGCTGGCCCGCTGGAGCTCGCGTCCGGACTTCACCATCAACGTGACGCTCTTCAACCGCCTGCCCCTCCATCCCGACGTGCCGAAGGTCGTGGGCGACTTCACCTCCGTCAGCCTGCTGTCCTGCCGTCTCGACGAGGAAATGAACTTCATTTCCCGTTCCAAAAATCTGCAGAAGCAGCTCTGGGCCGACATGGACCACAGCACCTTCTCCGGCGTCGAGACGATACGCGAGTGGGTCAAGGCCACGGGCAGGAGCTCTGCCGACATCATTCCCATCGTCTTCACGAGCACCATCGGCATGGGCGGCGAAAACGACACCCATCCGGCCCTCAGGACCTTCGGCCGCATAGTCTACAACATCACCCAGACCCCGCAGGTGTGGATAGACCACCAGGTGCGCGAGGTCGAGGGCTGTCTCGACTTCAACTGGGACGCCGTGGACGAGCTCTTCCCCGAAGGCATGGTGGACGACATGTTCGCCTCCTACTGCCGGCTTCTGCGCATCCTCGCCGAAGACGACCGCGTCTGGAGCTACACGAGGCTTCCGCTCCTGCCGCAGGATCAGCTGGTCCGCCGCCGGGAGGCCAACGCCACCTTCACGGCCTGGGACAGCCCCGTGCGGACTCTCGACGGCTTCTTTGCCGCAAGCCTGGCTAGGACGCCCGACGCCCTGGCGCTGGTGGACGGGGAAAAGCGCCTCTCCTACCGGGAACTCGGCCGCAGGGCCGAGGCGCTGGCCAGGGCGCTCGTCAAGGCAGGCGCAAAGCCAGGCGACAAGATAGCCGTGGTGTCCGACGGCGGATGCGAGGAGACGGTGAGCGCGCTGGCCGCGACCAGCCTCGGCTGCGCCTACATGCCCATCGACGCGGCCGTGCCGCCGGCACGGCTTGCCTATCTGCTCGAATATTCCGGCGCCAGGGCGGTCTGCACGCAGACCCGCCACAAGGCCCTTGCCTTCCCGGCAGGCCTGCCCGTGATCTTCGCAGACGAGGCCAGCCTCGAGGACGCAGGCGACTTCGATCTGGAGCGCGCCGTCTCCCGTCCCGGGGATCTGGCCTACGTCATCCACACCTCGGGATCCACCGGCACGCCCAAGGGCGTCATGATCCGGCACGAAGGCGCCTGCAACACCATCCACGCCGTGAACAGGCTCGTCGGCCTGACGGCGGAAGACCGCGTGCTCGCGCTCTCCCGCTTCACCTTCGACCTTTCGGTGTGGGACATCTTCGGCCTGCTCGGCGCAGGCGGCGCCCTGGTGCTGCCCGATCCGAAGCAGCGCCTCGAAACGGCCCACTGGCTCAGGCTCATGGCCGACAACGGCGTGACCGTCTGGAACACGGTGCCGCCGCTCATGCAGATGATGGCAGGCCAGGCTGAACGCGAGGCCCGCGGAAGCCTTCCGCCCCTGCGCACGGCGCTGCTCTCCGGCGACTGGATTCCGCTCAGCCTGCCCCGCCGGGTGCACGGGCTGTGGCCCGGCCTGCGGCTTGTCGGCCTCGGCGGCGCCACGGAGGCCTCCATCTGGTCCAACTACTACGTCATCGACGCCGTGAAGCCGGAATGGAAGAGCATTCCCTACGGCAGGCCGCTGGCCAACCAGCAGTTCCACGTCCTGAACCGTCTGGGCACGGACTGCCCCGACGGCGTGCCGGGCGAGCTCTACATCGCCGGCGACGGCCTTGCCCAGGGCTATCTCAACGATCCCGAAAAGACCGCCAAAAGCTTCATCCTGCATCCCGGCACGGGCGAGCCCCTGTACGCCACGGGCGACCTTGGCCGCTACATGAAGGACGGCTGCATCGAGTTCCTCGGTCGCCAGGACAGCCAGGTGAAGATCAACGGCTACCGCATCGAGCTTGGCGAGATCGAGAACGCGCTCATGGAGCATCCCGCCGTCGGGCATGCCTCGGTCATTCCGGTGCAGGGCCAGCAGGCCGGCCGTGCGCTGGCTGCCTTTGCCTGCCCCAAGCAAGGCCAGGCCAAGCCCGCGGCCGCCGAGCTCAAGCAGTGGCTGGAAGAGCGCCTGCCGCCCTACCTTGTCCCGGGCATGGTCATCGTCAAGGACAGCCTGCCCCTGACGCCTTCGGGCAAGGTCGACCGCAAGAGCCTCGCCGTCGATCCGGCCGAGTTCGAGACGCAGGCGCCCGTCGTCAAGCCGCGCACGGAAATGGAGAGCCTCGTTGCCTCCACGCTGGCGGCAGTGCTTGGCAGGGACAGCGTCAGCATCGAAACGCGCTTCTTCGAGATGGGCCTGAGCTCGCTTGATCTGGTGACCGTGCAGGCCAGGCTCCAGGAAAGGATAGGCATGCAGGTTCCGCTCATGACCTTGCTGGAGCACACGACGATACGCTCGCTGGCCGCCTTCCTGTCGCAGTCTGCCGGCGCGTCGAAGATGAAGAACGTGAACGCCAGGGCAAGCGGCGCAAGCGCGCCCGGCGCCGCACCCTCGTTCAAGAGGGGCGCCAGCCGTGCAGAGCGCAGGCTTGCGCACCGCCGGGGCCGTCCAGGGCCCTCCCAGGGGCAGGAAGCAAAAAGCAACGATCCATCTCGTAAAGGGGGAAGTTTCTAATGAGTTCAACGACGGATTTTTACCCGGAAAACGCCATCGCCATCATCGGCCAGGACTGCCGCTTCCCCGAGTCGGACAGTCCTGAGCAGTACTGGGCGAACCTGATTGCCGGCAAGGAGTGCATCCACTTCTTCACCGACGACGAGCTGCGCGAGGCCGGCATCGAAGAGGAGACCATACAGGATCCGACCTACGTCAAGGCCGCGGGCCTCATGAAGGATCCGACCTACTTCGATGCGGAGTTCTTCGGCTATACGCCCACCGAGGCCATGTACATGGATCCCCAGCAGCGCGCCTTCGTCGAGGTCTGCTGGCACGCCCTCGAGGACGCCGGGTACAATCCCTACACCTATCCGGGCAGCATTGCCTGCTACGCCGGCACGCGCCTGAGCACCTACTACGTGAACTACATGTGCTCCGACCTCGCCCGCTACGGCACGGCGGCCTTCATGCAGGGCCACGTCGGCACGGACCGCGACCACATCTGCACCCGCGTTTCCTACAAGCTTAACCTCAGGGGCCCGGCCTTCAACGTCCAGTGCGCCTGCTCCACCTCCCTCGTCTGCGCCCACCTGGCCATCCAGAGCCTGCTCGGCGAGGAGTGCGACATGGCCCTCGTCGGCGCCTCGGCCATCGACATCCCCCAGGCCCACGGCCACTACTTCCAGGAAGGCATGATCTTCGCGCCCGACGGCCACTGCCGGCCCTACGACGCCAAGGCCGAGGGCATCGTCTCCGGCAACGGCACGGGATGCGTGCTGATGAAGCGCTACGAGGACGCCGTCCGCGATCGCGACCACATCCGCGCCGTCGTGCTCGGCTCGGCCATCAACAATGACGGCTGGTCCAAGCTTGCCTACTCGGCTCCCAGCCTGGAAGGCCAGAGCGAGGTCATCGCCGAGGCCCTGGGCGTGAGCGGCGTCGATCCCGCCTCCATCGGCTACATAGAAGGCCACGGCACGGGCACCTACCTCGGCGACCCCCTCGAGGTCGAAGCCCTGACCCGCGTCTACGGCGAGAACAATCCCAGGCGGCAATACTGCGCCCTCGGCTCGGTCAAGAGCAACATCGGCCACATCGAAGTCGCGGCCGGCATTGCCAGCCTCATCAAGACCGTCCTCACCCTCGAGCACGGCCAGATCGCCCCGACCTGCCACTTCGAGAAGCCCAACCCCCGCATAGCCTTCGAGAACACCCCCTTCTTCGTGACGAACAAGGCCATGGACTGGCCTGCGGACATGCAGCCCCGCCGGGCCGGCGTGAGCTCCTTCGGCGTGGGCGGCACCAACGCCCACCTCATCCTCCAGGAAGCCCCCATGCGCAAGGATTCGCGCGGCACGGGCTGCATCGAGAACCCGCTCTTCGTGCTTTCGGCCCGCAGCGAGAAGGCTCTGGCCGAGCTCGCCCAGGAATACCAGCGCTTTCTTGCCGACAAGGGCGACGCCCTCGACCTCACCGACTTCTGCAACACCACGCAGGTCGGCCGCGCCCACCACCGCTTCCGCATCGCCGTCACCGGCGAGACGCCGGCCGAAGTCGCCAGAAACTTCAGCGACGCCGTCGCCCACAGGGAATGGACCGAGCTTCCTGCCGGCGCCGAGCCCGTGAAGCCGATCTTCCTCTTCACCGGCCAGGGCGCCCAGCGCAGCGGCATGGGCAAGGAGCTCTACGACAAGATCCCCGCCTTCCGCGAAGCCCTGCAGGCCTGCGCCGACGGCCTCGACGGCCTGCTCGGCGAGCCCCTGCTCGAGGTCATGTGGAATCCGGCGAAGAAGGATCTGCTCGACAGCACCGCCTACACCCAGCCCGCCCTCTTCAGCATCGAGTACGCTCTCGCCCGCATGTGGCAGAGCTGGGGCGTGGAGCCGCTTGCCATGTGCGGCCACAGCGTCGGCGAATACGTGGCAGCGGCGCTTGCCGGCGTCTTCAGCCTCGAAGACGCCCTCAAGCTCATCGCCGCCCGCGGCCGCCTCATCGCCTCCCTGCCCGCCGGCGGCGGCATGTCCGCCATTCTGGCTGCGGAGGACGAGGTCAAGGCCTTCCTGAAGAGGCACGATCCGGAGGGCAGGGTGGGCCTTGCCGCCATCAACGGCTCCCGCCAGACCGTGGTCACCGGCCCCCTGGAAGCGCTGGACGCCCTCGCCAGGGCCGCCGAGGCCGAAGAGCTCACCCTCAAGCCGCTGCCGGTCTCCCACGCCTTCCACTCGCACCTCATGGATCCCATCCTGGACGAGTTCCGCAAGGTGGCCGAGAGCGTCGACTACAGCGAGCCGGCCATTCCGGTCGTCAGCAACGTCACTGGCAAGGTGGCCGGAGAAGGCCAGCTCACGACCCCCGGCTACTGGGTCGAGCACATCCGGAGCACGGTCCGCTTCCTCGACGGCTACCGGGCGCTTGCGGCCATGACCCCCCAGGCCTCCCTGGAGCTTGGCCCCTCGGGCGTCCTCACCTCGGTCTGCCGCCGCGAGGACGCTTCCCGGGAAGGCGCCTCCACCGTCTGGGCCGCCAGTCTGCACGCCAGGGGCTCGGAATGGCTTGCCGTCTGCCAGGCCCTCGGCCAGCTTTACAAGGCGGGCCTTGCCGTCGACTGGGAGAGCTTTTCGGACGGCATGGGCTGGGGCCGCATGCACCTGCCCGTCTACCCCTTCCAGGGCCGGCACTTCTGGATAGATCCCAGCTTTAGGGGCATCGCCAACTCCAAGCCGGCCGAAAGCCAGTCCCAGGCGCCCTCGCTCTCCTCCATCTGGCGGGACCTGACCGAAGGCGCCGGCCAGATAGCCGAGAAGAGTCCCAACCGGCCTGAGAGCGCGGCCTACCAGGCCAATGCCGAGCGTACGGAGCGCTACTGCGCGGGCTACGTCGTCAAGGCCCTCGACGAGCTCAAGGCCTTCGCCGACGGCGGCTTCCATGCGCCTGCGGACGTGGCCGCCCGCATCGGCCTGCCCGAACGCATGGGCCAGCTCCTGGAGCGCATGCTGGCCAGCCTCGCCGAGCAGGGGCTGCTCGAGGAGCGGAACGGCGCCTACGGCCGCCTGAAGCCCTGCGACGAGAAGCTCATGCAGGAAGTCGACGCCCTCGTCGGCTAGCAGAATTCCTGAAACGCACATTCCTCCCGGCCGTCCGAACGGCCGGGAGCTGCCATAGACCAGCGGAGAAACAATGCTGCAAAAAGATACCCAGAACGCTGCCAGCGGCGCGGGCCAGAACGATGCCTTTGTCCGCGCCAACAAGCCTCTGCTCTCCCTCATGCGCCGGTGCGGCACCCACCTTGGCGGCGTCTTGAGCGGAAAGACGGATCCGAGGGAAGTCATGTTCCCGGGCGGCGACCTCAACGCCGTCGAAAGCGTCTACCAGGACACGCCCCAGAGCCTCTACTACAACGACGTCATGGCCGGCGCCGTCCGCTCCCTCGTGGACAGCCTGCCCCTGGACCGCAAGCTGTCCGTCCTTGAAATCGGCGCCGGCACCGGCGG
>DFDR01000148.1:0-22899 GCA_002369295.1 Desulfovibrionaceae bacterium UBA3823 | reverse complement strand
GGTTCTGCCCGCCGACCGCACCCGCTACGTCTTCACCGACGTCTCCATGATCTTCGCCCTCAACGCCAAGCGCCGCTTCGCCCAGTATCCCTTCGTCGAGTACAGGGCGCTCGACATCAGCCGCGAGGTCGCGTCCCAGGGCTTTGCCAAGGGCGAGTTCGATGCCGTCGTCTGCTCCAACGTGCTCCATGCGACGCCCGATCTCGAGCAGACCATCGCCAACCTCAAGGAGCTTCTGCGCGACGGCGGCATCCTCTTCCTGCGCGAGATCACCACGGCCCGTCCGGCCATGGGCTTCGAAATCACCTTCGGCTGCCTGCTCGACCCGCTGGCCGACGAGGCCTTCCGCGGCAACCGTCCCTTCCTGACCCCCGAGGGCTGGGAGAAGGCCCTGGCCAAGGCCGGCTTCGACAAGTTCGCCTGCTTCCCCGATCCCGCGGACAAGGCCTTCGACGAGCACGTCATGGTGGCCCGCGCCCGCGGCGCGTCCCGCGGAGCCTTCAGCGACCAGACCGTCCAGGCCCAGCCCGCCTCGGCCGGCATCGCGGGCGAAGCGACCGGCCACCCTCTGCTCGGCTCGCGCCTGCCCTCGCCGCTCGACGTCGCCCAGTACGAATCCCGCGTCAGCGTCAGGCTCCAGCCCTTCCTGGAGCAGCACAAGGTCTTCAACATCGTTGTCGTGCCCGGCACAGGCCACTTCGATCTGGCGGCGGCGGCCGGCATGAACTACTTCGGCGCCGACCAGGTCGCGCTCGAAAACGTCGTCCTGCGCGAGGCGCTCATGCTCGACAGCGGGGAGCGCAATCTGCAGGTGCTCGTGACGCCTTCCGAGAGCGGCGCCGAGTTCCAGATCTTCAGCCAGGCCGCAGGCGAGGGCGGAGCCGGCGGCGACTGGCATCTGCACGTGTCCGGCGCCATGTCCACCTTCCTCTCCCACAAGGCCGGCGAGACGGCTGATCTGGAAAAGCTCAGGGCCGAATGCATCGAGGAGGTGGACGTTCCCTCCTACTACGACAAGTTCGACGCCTACGGCGCCGTGCAGTACGGCCCCGTCTTCCGGGGCCTGCGCAGGCTCTGGCGCTCCAGCGGCGGCGCCGTGGCCGAGGTTGTCCTGGGCGGCGGCTTCGAAGGCACGGGATCCGCCTTCGTCTGCCATCCCGCCGTGCTCGACAGCTGCCTGCAGAGCATGGTGGCGGCGCTGGCCGCCCAGGCCGGCAATCCCACCGGCGGCGGCTTCATGCCCTTCAGCGTCGAGAAGATCGTCTTCTACGGCCAGGCGCCCGAAACGGTCTGGTGCCAGGCCAGAATGAAGGAGGGCGACTCCTTCGAGCAGGACATGTTCTCCGCCTCCTTCAAGATCTTCACGCCCGAGGGCAGGCTGGTCTGCGAAATCGTCAACCTGACCATGAAGCGCACCAGCAAGGACACCCTCGAGCTGCTCAAGGCCGGCCAGCAGCAGTACGGCGACCTGCTCTACGACATCGTCTGGCGTCCCGCCCTGCCTTGCGCCGAGCCCGCGAAGAAGGAGGGCTCCTGGCTTGTCTTCGCCAACCGCGAGACCGGCTTCTCCGTCGATCTGGCCGACGCGCTCAAGGCGCAGGGCCAGGACTGCACCCTGGTCACCTACCGCAGGGACGACGCCATCGCCGGCATGCCCGAAATCGATCCGGAAAGGCCGGAGGACTTCGAGCGCGTGGTCGCCGAATGGGCCGGCGCTGCCGCCAAGCCCCTCGGCGTGCTCTTCCTCTGGGGCCTGGACTTCTACGATCCGGACTTCGAGGGCGACGGCGGCCGGGCCGGCTTCAAGACCTGCACGGCCGAGGCCTTCCTCCATCTCGTGCACGCCATGGGCGCCCGCCAGTTCACCGGCCGTCCCTGCCTGGCCGTCATGACCTGCCAGGCGCAGGCCGTCCGCGCCTCCGACGTCACGATGCCGGCGCAGAGCCTGCTGTGGGGCCTCGAAAAGACGGTCGCCAACGAGCTGAACCAGTTCCGCCCGCTGATCGTCGATCTCGATGCCCAGGCCCAGCCTGAGCAGCAGCTGCCCTCCGTCGTCGCCCTGCTCGAGGACGAAGGCGCGAAGGAAGACAAGATAGCCCTGCGCGCAGGACAGATGCAGGCGCCGCGTCTCGTCAGGAGCCAGCCTGCCCGCAAGGCCGCCCGGACGCAGGCGCTCGAGCGTCCCGAAGGCGAGGCCTTTGCCCTCGACTTTTCCAGGAACGGCATCGAGAACATCGGCATCAAGGCCTTCGATCGGCCGGCGCCCAAGGACGACGAGATTGAGCTCGAAGTCGGCGCCTGGGCCCAGAACTTCCGCAACGTCATGGTCGCCATGGGCGTTTCCGACGCCGTCAAGGTCATGGTGCTGGACTGCGCCGGCAAGGTCACGGCGGTCGGCAGAAAGGTCCAGGGCTTTGCCGTCGGCGACCGCGTCATGACCACGGCCTACGGACCCTTCGCCAGCCATCTGTGCGCCAAGGCCTCCTTCACGGCCAAGACGCCCGACGGCCTGACGGACGTCGAGGCCGCAGGCATCCCCACCTGCTTCATGACGGCGTGGCACGCCCTCGTCGAGGCGGCGAAGCTCAAGAAGGGCGAGACCGTCCTCCTGCACTCGGCCACGGGCGGCGTGGGGCTCGCGGCCATCCAGATTGCCCGGCACATCGGTGCCGATGTCATCGCCACCGCAGGCACGGCCCGCAAGCGCGCCCTGCTGCGATCCATGGGCATTGCCCGCGTCTTCTCCTCCCGTTCCGCCGTCTTTGAGAAGCAGGTTCTGGAGGCCACCGGCGGCGAAGGCGTCGATGTCGCCCTCAATTTCCTCGTGAAGGAGCTTGCCGACGCCACCATGCGCTGCGTCAAGGCCGGCGGCCGCCACGTCGAGATCGGCAAGACCGACGTGCGCACGCCCGAGCAGGCGCAGACCGTGCACCCGGGCATCCAGTACCTCGTCGTCGATCTCGAAAAGCTCGGCGCCAGGGAGGACGGAACGCTTCAGCGCGTCTTCGCCGGCGTCATGAAGGGCTTCGAAGAGGGTGTCTACCATCCGCTCAAGAGCCGGGTCTTCACCATGGACCAGGCCGTGGACTCCTTCCGCTATATGATGGAAGGCCGCCACATCGGCAAGGTCGTGGTCAGAAATGCCTTCGAACCGGCTTCCCGGGGCGTGCGCGCCGACGCCGCCTACATCGTCACCGGCGGCTTCTCCGAAGTCGGCCTCGCCCTGGCCCAGCACCTCGCCGAGCGGGGCGCAAGGCACCTGTGGCTGCTCGGACGCCGGCTGCCCGAGGCAGGCTCCGAGGCTGAAGCCAAGATCAAGGCCGTTGAGGCGCTGGGCTGCGAGATCGGCACGGCCATCGTCGACGTGACCGACAGGAATGCCGTCGCAGCCTTCTTTGCGGCGCATGTCCAGGGCGCGGAAGCGCCGCTCAAGGGCATCTTCCACCTTGCAGGCTTCCTGGACGACGACGTCGTCATGAAGCTTGACTGGAAGCGCTTCAACGCCGTTCTCGGCCCCAAGGTCGACGGCAGCTGGTTCATGCACGAAATGACGCGCGGCATGAAGCTCGACCATTTCGTGGTCTTCTCTTCCATCGCCTCGGTCTTCGGCACGCACGGCCAGGCCAACCACGTCGCGGCCAACGCCTTCATGGACGCCCTCGTCCAGATGCGCAGGGCAGACTTCGAGCCAGGCCTTGCCATCCACTGGGGCGCCTGGGGCGACATCGGCACGGTCGTGCGCCTCGGCATCCTCGACCGCATCCGCCAGCAGGGCGTCGAGGGCTTCGACACACCCACCGGCATGGCCGTCCTCGACCGTCTTATGGACGAGGGCGCCGCCGAAAAGGTCGTGACGAAGATGGACTGGAGCCGCATGCTCCCCATTCTCGACGTGACCGGGGGCGCGGCCATGTTCAGCGAGCTCAGGAAGGCCAGGAAGGCGCAGCCCAAGGCCCAGGCCAAGGCCAGGAGCGAAGAGGCCGGCGCCTCGGGGCTTGCGGAAAAGTTCCGCGCCATGCCCATGGCGGAGCGCACGGCAGGCCTCAAGGACTACTTGAAGAAGGAGATCGCAGGCTTCCTGCGCATTGCCGAAGAATCCATCCCCGACGACGGCAACCTGACCGCTCTCGGCATGGACTCCCTCATCAGCCTCGACCTCTTCCAGCGCATCAGCCGCGACCTGAAGATCCGCGTGGCGCCGCACGAAATGTCCGCCAATCCGACAGTCAACGCCATGGCCGGCAAGTTTGCCCACGACCTCGGCCCCGACGTGGCGGCCGAGCCTGCCAGGCCCGAAGCGGCGGCCCAGGATCCCCACGCCTCCATGGCGGCCCTGCTCGTGCCCGAGCCCGACAAGGCCTACGAGCCCTTCCCGCTGTCCGACATGCAGCAGGCCTACTGGCTAGGCCGCGGCCAGGACGGCATGGCGCTCGGCGGCGTCGCCTGCCACTTCTATCTTGAAGCGGAGACCGACGGCCTGGATCTCGACCGCTACGAGCAGGCCTGGAACAGGCTCGTCCAGCGCCAGCCCATGCTGCGCACGGTCATTCTGGACGGCATGAGCCAGATGGTGCTCGAGCACGTCGGCTTCTACCGGATCACGCGGCACGACTTCCGCAATGCCTCGGCCGCGGAGGCCGAAGCGAACGCCCTCGAGGTCAGGGAGCGTCTGAGCCACGAGATACTTGCCGTGGACAAGTGGCCCAACTTCCGCATCGAAGCGACCCAGTTCCCGGGCGGCCTCGTGCGCATGCACTTCAGCTTCGACCTCATCCAGAGCGACTTCCACGGCATCGGCCTCATGATGGACGATCTTGGCAAGATCTACGCCGGCGAGGAGGACAAGCTGCCCAGGCTCGAGATCTCCTTCCGCGACTACCGTCTGGCCGAGGAGCGCTACCGCAGGACGGAAGACTTCTTCAAGGACCGCGACTACTGGCTGAAGCGCATCGACGGGCTGCCCCAGGCGCCCAAGCTTCCGCTGGCCGTCAATCCTGCGGAGATCACCCGTCCCCGCTTCGAGCGCAAGATGACGACCATCAAGCGCGAGATCTGGGAGCAGATCAAGGCCAAGGGCGAAGCCAGGGGCATCACGCCCACGGCCATCACCCTCGCCGCCTTCGCCGAAACCATCGGCAAGTGGAGCGAAGAGCCCCAGTTCACCCTGAACCTGACGCTCTTCAACCGCCTGCCTGTCCACCGCCAGGTCGATGCCATCGTCGGCGAGTTCACCTCGAACAGCCTGCTCGCCGTCGATCTGGCCAAGGGCGGAAGCTTCGAGGGCAGGGCCGGCCGCATCTGGAGCCAGCTCTGGGAGGACATCGAGCACCGCTCCTTCAGCGGCATCCGCGTGCTGAGGGAAATGGGCCGCCGCAGCGGCCGCGGCGCCGACATCATGCCTGTCATCTTCACCTCCACCCTGTCCATGGAGTCCTCGTCCAGCGACTTCGCCCTCGGCGCCCTCGGACGCGAGGTGTACAGCATATCCCAGACGCCGCAGGTGTGGATCGACCACCAGCTCTTCGAGGTCGACCACGAGCTCAGGCTCTGCTTCGACTACGTGCTCGGCCTCTTCCCCGAGGGCATGGTCGATGCCATGTTCGAGACCTACGTCGAGTCCCTGATGCGGCTTGCCGAGGACGACGGGGCATGGGGCGCCGAGAGCCTGCCCGAGCTGCCCAGGGCCATGGCGGAGGTCAGGAAGGCCGTCAACGCCACGCAGGCCGACATCCCGAGCGTGCTGATGTACGAGCCCTTCCTTGAAAACGCGGCCAGACGCCCCGAAGCGCCGGCCGTGGTCTCCTCTGCAGGCGCCATGAGCTACGGCGAGCTGGAGGCCCGATCCAGAGCCTGCGCGCTGCTTCTGCGCGGGCAGGGCTTCAGGACTGGCGACCGCGCGGCCGTCTTCATGGACAAGGGCTGGGAGCAGGTCGCTGCCGTGCTCGGCATCCAGCGGGCCGGCGGATCCTACCTGCCGCTCGACGTGCACCAGCCCCAGGCCCGCATCCAGGAGATTCTCAAGGATGCCGGCGCGGCCTTCGTCCTCGGCCAGACGCATCTCAAGGGCGCCGTCGACTTCGGCGAGGGAACGGCCTTCATCGACGTCACGGCCGTCAAGCCGGCGGAGGAGGGCGCAAAGCTGCCTGAATCCGGCGCCAGACCCGGGGATCTCGCCTACATGATCTACACCTCCGGCTCCACCGGCAAGCCCAAGGGCGTCATGATCACCCACGACGCGGCCATGAACACCGTCCTCGACGTCAACGCCCGCTACGGCATCGGCGCCGGCGACCGCGCCCTTGCCGTCTCGCGCCTGAGCTTCGACCTCTCCGTCTACGACATCTTCGGCATGCTCGCGGCCGGCGGCGCCGTCGTCGTGCCCAGCGAGTCCGAGGCCCTGGATCCCGAAGCCTGGGTGCGCCTGGTCCGCGAGCGCGGCGTCACGCTGTGGAACACCGTGCCCGCCCTCGGCCAGATGCTCGGCGACGCAGCCGAGAAGGCCGGCGGCTCGCCCCTGCCGCTCCGCATCATGATCTTCTCCGGCGACTGGATTCCCGTCGGCCTGCCCGGCAGGCTGAAGGAGCTTATGCCGGGCCTCAGGGTCATGGCCATGGGCGGCGCGACGGAAGCCTCCATCTGGTCCAACTGGCACGAAACCGGCCCTGCGGATGCGGGACTTCCCTCCGTGCCCTACGGCAGGCCGCTTGCCAACCAGGGCTTCTGCGTTCTCGACCGCTGGATGAAGGATCGTCCCGACTTCGTGCCGGGCGACCTCTACATTACGGGCCGCGGACTGGCCCTGGGCTATTGGCACGACGAGGAGAAGACCAGGGCAGCCTTTCTGCCTGCGGCCGGCGGGCGTCCTGCCATGTACCGCACCGGCGACGCAGCGCGCTACGGCGCCGACGGCACGCTCGAGTTCCTCGGCCGGCGCGACACGCAGGTCAAGGTGCACGGCTACCGCATCGAGCTCGGCGAAATCGAGTCCGTGCTCAAGTCCCATCCGGCCATCGGCAACGCCGCCGTGGTGGTCCGCAAGGGCCAGAACGACGAGGTCCAGCTGGCCGCCTTCGTCCAGGCCGACAGCCAGAAGGACGCCAGCCTCGTCGCCGAAGAGGAGGCGCCGAGCCAGCTGACCGGCCGGCTCGCCGAAGCGTGGGCCGAGGTCGAGGACTACTCCGACCTCGACGCGGAAAGCTTCCTGTCCGCATGGGACGACGTCAGGAACGTCTATCTTGCCGGCGCCCTGAAGGCTCTCGGCGAGCTTGGCCTCTTCGACGCGCCCTTCACGGACGAGAGCGGATTCATGATCCGCTCGGGCGTGAGCGAGCGCTACCGCAACTGGATCCGCCGCGCCCTCCGCGTCCTCGGCGAACAGGGCCTGCTGGCCAGGGACGGCGACGTCTACAGGACCGCCGGCGAGGCGCCGTCGCTCGACGAAAGCCTCAAGAGCGCCCTCGGCAAGTTCGAGGCCATGGGCTTCAGCCCGCGCGTTGGCGCCATGCTCGACCGCATTGCCCGCAACTTGAGCTCCATACTCCGCGAAGACGAGCATTCGGCCGAGTTCTACACCGACGAGTCGGTGCCGGACCTCTACCAGAAGGTGCTCGCCGTCCTGAACCATCTGGCGGCCAAGATCGCGGCCAGAGCCTGCGAATGCGCCGAAGGCCGCCCCTACCGCATCCTTGAGGTGGGCGCCGGCTACGGCACCGTGACCCGCCATATCCTGCCCCAGCTGCCGAAGTCCGGCGTCAGCTACCACTTCACGGACATCTCGCAGTTCTTCCTGGTGGCGGCGCAGCGCGAGTTCAAGGACTACGGCTTCGTCGAGTACAGCCTCCTGAACCTCGACGGCGATCCGCTCGTCCAGGGGCTGGCGCCGCACGCCTACGACATGATCATTGCCGGCAACGTGCTCCACGACGTGGCCTACGTGCGCAAGACGCTGGCCAGCCTCAAGGGCCTGCTGAAGCCTTCCGGCCTCCTGATGATTCTCGACCAGACCATATTCCAGTGGCCGCTCGAGCTGACGGAAGGCCTGCAGCAGGGCTTCGAGAACTTCAAGGACCACGACCTGCGTCCGGACAACCCCATCCTGACCAGGGAGCAGTGGAGCATGCTCCTGCAGGAGCAGGGCTGCACGGCGCCGGTCTACGCCATGCCCAAGGGCTCCCTCGAAGAGCGCCTCGGCCTGGACATCATGATCAGCTCCGGCCCTGCCAGAGTGGCCCGCTTCGACCCCGAAGCGCTCAGGGACTTCCTGAAGCAGCGCCTGCCCGAGTACATGGTGCCAGCCTGGTGCCAGTTCCTCGACAGCCTGCCCCTTACCGCCAACGGCAAGGTCAACCGCCGGCTGCTGGCCGAGTCTTCCGGCCAGATCCGCCTCGAGTCCGCCGAGGAATTCGTGGCTCCGCGCACCAGGGCGGAGAAGGACATCGCCGCCATCTGGAGAAGCATCCTCAAGATCGAGAAGATAGGCGTGAACGACAGCTTCTTCCTCTCCGGAGGCGACTCGCTGTCCGCCTTCCAGCTCCTGCGGGCCCTGCAGACGGCCTTCGGCGGCACGCTGTCGCTGAGGGATCTCTTCCAGGCGCCCACCATAGCCGCCCAGGCCCAGCTTGTCGGCGCCCGCGGCGCCGGCAGACAGGGATCCCTGGTTGCGTTCACCGAAGAGGGCGAAGGCGTGCCCGTCCTCTTTGCCCATCCCATTGAAGGCCTGGTCACGTCCTACGCCAAGCTGGCCGAAGCCCTGCCCGGCGTGCCGTTCTACGCGCTCCAGAGCCGCGGCCTTGAAGGCGAGGCCGAGCCCGTCCGCGACTTCCAGGCCATGGTCGACGCCTACATGGCCGATACGGAGAGGCTGCGCCAGTCCGGCAGGCTTCTGCTCGGCGGCTGGTCCATGGGTGCCTTCATCGCCTGGGAGATGGCCGGACGCATGCAGCCCGACGCCGTCCTGCAGCCGCTGATCCTGCTGGATCCGCCGGCAAAGGACGTGTGGGACGAACAGTACGGCAGGCGGAGCCATGACTTCGCCGCCCTCATGGAGCAGGTCGTGCCCAACGCCGCGGACGTCGTCAGGGCGGCCGGCTTTGACAGGGAGGCCTTCGAGGCCCTGCCGGTCGACGCCAAGATCAAGGTCTTCGCCGAAGGCCTGCGCGCCGCCGGCCTCATGTCCGCCGGCGAGGCCGGCATGGAGGAGAGCCTGCGCAGGATGCTCGCCGTCGGCGTCGCCAACGTGGAAGCCCTCTGGCAGTGCCGGCCCCGCTTCCTGCCCGGCGCCTCCGTCGTCTACGTCCGCTCTGCCGGCGCAAGCGACGCCGGCGTCGAGTACTGGCGCGCCCTTGCCGGCGGAACCTTCGACGTCGTGCAGAGCGGCGGCGACCACTGGCATCTTCTGCAGCGCCAGGAGGACGTCGAGCTGGTCGCGTCCAGGATCAAGGCCTGCCTGGCTGCTGCACGCCGCTAGCAGAAGAGCGCAGGCGCCCCGCCTCCTTCCCGGGGCGCCTGCGCCATTCCCCCGCATCCCAATCCTTTAAAAAGAGGTTGCCTACATGTTCCTATTCCGTTCCCTGGCCCGGGCCGGCATCGCTTCGCTGCTCGCCCTTTCCTTCCTGACGCCGGCCTTTGCCGGCGATCCCGCCGCCGACGGCCACGCCCTTGCCGTCCGCATGGACGAGGTCGACAACAGCCGCGACTCCCTCAGCGTCGGCGAAATGACCATTGAGAGGGACGGCAAGAAGCTGCTCCGCACCTTCGACCTGTACACGCTCCAGGTGAAGCCCGGCAAAGAGGAGGAGCACGTGCTGTTCGTGTTCAACAAGCCTGCCGACGTCAAGGGCACCAAGTATCTTGAATGGACCTACGAGGGCAACGCCAAGGAAGACGACCTCTGGGTGTACCTGCCTGCCGAAAGCATGGTCCGCCGCATCAGCGGCTCCAGCAAGCAGGCGTCCTTCATGCGTTCCGACATGACCAACGAAGACCTTGAAAGCCTCGACGACGTCGAAGAGTTCACCTACGAGCTCAAGGGCGAGGAGACCATGCTCGGCATCGACTGCTGGGTGCTCGTGCGCTACCCCAAGCCCGGCAAGAACACTGGCTACTCCAAGATGGTGCAGTGGGTGCGCAAGGACAATCTGCTCCGTCGCCGCATGGACTACTACGACAAGAAGGGCAAGATGATAAAGACGATGTACTTCGACGAGTGCCGGGTTATCGACGGCATCCCCACCGTGACCAAGTCGCGCGTGGTGCGGGCCGACGGGCGCTCCGTCACCACCATCGACTGGAAGAGCATACGCTACAACGTGGGACTCAAGAAGGAAATCTTCGAGCATTCCCAGCTGCACCGCTAGGAGCGGGACCGGATTTGCCATGCGGAGATGCCGGGCGGCTCGGCGTTTCCGCATGGCTTTTTGTTGATGAACGGACGTGGCCGGACCTGTCCGGCCCTGCATGCCCAACGTGGCGAGAATATGGAGAAAAGAGCCTGATGAACGAAGACAAATGGATGGTGAAGACGTTCCGCTCTGCCGGCGGATCCCCCTTGAGAATGTTCTGCCTGCCGTATGCTGGCGGCGGAGCCTCCATATACCGCACCTGGGGCGAGGCCCTCTTTCCCGCGGCCGACGTGTGGGCCGTGCAGCTGCCCGGACGCGAAGAGCGCATCCGCGAGCCCAAGTTCTACAGCATCGAGCGCCTGGTTTCCGCCTTGCTCGACGCCCAGAAGCACAACGGCATCTTCGACAGGCCCTACGTCCTGTTCGGGCACAGCATGGGCGCCAAGATAGCGTACGAGCTGGCCAGGCGCATGGAGGCGGCAGGCAATCCTCCGCAGCTGCTCCTCGTTTCGGGCAGCCGTCCCGTGAACATGCCTTCGGCCCGCCGCATCAGCGATCTCCCCGATGGCCCCTTCTCCGAGGAGCTGCGGCATCTGGCAGGCACCCCCGAAGCCATACTTCAGGACAGGGACTTCATGGCCATGTTCCGCCCCATACTGCGCGCCGACTTCGCCATGGACGAAGAGTACCAGCACAGCGAAGTCCTGAACGTTCCCGTGGCGGCCTTTGCCGGGCGCAGGGACACCGAGGTGAACGAAAGCGAGCTTGCCCGCTGGCAGGATCTGACGGCCGGCTCCTTCTCCAGCGCGATGATGGACGGCGACCACTTCTACTTCAAGGGCCGCGAGAAGCCTCTGCTTGACCTGATCAGGGCAAGGCTCGCCCAGCTCCAGATCTCGAGGGGGCAGGCATGAAGGAAGAAATGGCAATGGCGCTTTCCAGGAAGTACATCGGCTTCCTGCAGAGGCACCGCTACGTCATCCTTCTGGCCGCTGCGATGCTGACCTTCCTGTCGCTCCAGGCCATGAAGCAGATGCGCTTCGACAACTCCGACGAGTCCTTCTTCCAGGAAGGGGATCCGGCCGTCCAGGCCATAGAGCGCTACAGGGAGCTTTTCGGCAACGAGGACCACGTCTATGTGGCGGTGCGCGACGACGTGGACGTCTTCAGGCAGCCGCTGCTCGGCACGCTCGACGAGCTTGCCGGCGAACTGGAGCGCAAGGTTCCCCACATCAAGGAGGTCACCTGGATAGGCAACGCCGAGTACATGCACGGCATCGGCGGCAACGAGATCCAGACTGGCCCCATCTTCGAGGAAATGCCGACGGATCCCAAGGATATCGCGGAGTTCAAGCGCACGGTGCTCGGCTTTCCCGACTTTGTCGACCGCATCGTGTCCAGGGACGCCAAAACGGCGATCATCGTGCTCGAGTGCGAGCGCTATCCGGACGACGTCAAGGATCCCCGAAAGGAGATTGCCCCGGCCATCTATGCGATTCTCAAGGATGCCCGCTTCCGGCACCTGCGCACCTGCCTTGCCGGCCAGCCTGTCCAGGACTTCGAGTCCGACAGGATAACCTCCGGGCAGACGGCGAAGCTCAGCCTCATCTGCCTTGTTCTGCAGTCCTTTCTGCTCTTCAAGATAGGCAGGGGCGGCGTCGTCGCCGGCCTGCGCGCCGTGGCGGCCCCCGTGCTGGTCATCGCCGTGAGCATCTTCTGGACCATGGGCTTCGTGAGCGCCATGGGCTGGCCCGTGTCCCTGATGGACATCATGCTGCCCACCATGCTCTTTTCCGTGTGCCTCGGCGACACGGTCCACATCATCGTCAACTACCACCAGCACAGGGAGCATGGGCTGAAGCACATGGACGCCATGGTGACCATGATGCGGGAAGTCTTCATTCCCTGCCTTTTCACTTCGCTGACCACGATGATGGGCTTTCTGTCCTTCCTGACGACGGAAATCGTCCCCATACGCATGGCGGGCGTCTACTCCGCCATCGGCGTCATGATAGCCTTTGTGCTCGCCATAGCGCTGGCGCCCGTCGCCTATCTGCTGTGTCCCGAAAAGGAAAGCCATTTCGAAACGGGGCGGCCGCTGTACGGCAGGCCCCGCCGGAACTGGCTGCTTGCCTTCGACGAGCTCCTGCAGAAGCAGGTGAGCTTCTGCCTTGGGCATGCCAAGGCCATCGTCCTCCTCTTTCTGCTTGTCTCCGCGGCCAGCATCTGGCTCTACCAAAGCGTTGTGGTTGAAACCAACACCATGCAGGACATCAGCACATCGGAAAAGCTGCGCCGGGATTCGGACTACTTCGACGAGAAGCTCGGCGGCGCCATGGCGCTCGAAATCATGGTCGACAGCGGCAGGGAGAACGGCGCGCGCGATCTGGACTTCCTCAGGGACGTGGAGCGGCTCCAGCGCCATGCCGAAACCATGCCCAAGACGGCCAAGACGCACAGCGTGGTCGATACGCTCTCGCGCGTGAACGAAGTCCTGCACAACGAGGATCCCGCCTGCCACGTCCTGCCGGACGAGCAGAAGTACGTCAGCCAGTACCTCTTTTTCTACGAAACGTCGGGCGGCAAGAACCTCGACAAGGAAATGACGCTCTTGAGCGACGTCGTCCGCATCCACATCCAGACCAGAACCATGGGAACCCAGGAGATCAAGGCCTTCATCCGGGAGATGGACCGCTTCATTGCCGAGGAGCTCGGCGGCCGTCTGAAGGTCCAGTACACCGGCCAGATGGCCTGGGTTGCGGCCG
Source organism: Desulfovibrionaceae bacterium UBA3823 (assembly GCA_002369295.1). Lineage (GTDB taxonomy): Bacteria > Desulfobacterota > Desulfovibrionia > Desulfovibrionales > Desulfovibrionaceae > Desulfovibrio. The sequence continues at coordinate 9,794 of DFDR01000148.1, read as the reverse complement.
TTTCCGACTATGTCCTGTCCGGACAGGCCATGAGTTTCGCCAGCGCCCTCGTCTCCATCTGCCTGATGATGATTTGCTGCCTGCGCTCCGTGCGCATGGGCATCATCAGCATGTTTCCAAACATCGTGCCGATCCTGGTGCCCATGGGAATCATGGGGCTGTGCGGCATCAACCTCAGTCTTGTTCTCATGATCTTCTCTTCTGTCATCATGGGCATCTGCGTCGATGACACAATACATTTCTATGTCAACTATAAACATAACTTTGAAAAAACGGGGAACACCAGAGAATCCATTCTGCTGACGGTCAGATCCATAGGCCGTCCGGTGGTGTTCACGTCGGTTTCACTGATCATCGGCTTTCTCGTGTTCACGACGTCCGTCGTCAGAACGACAGGAGAATTCGGCGTGCTGGGCGCAGTCGCCTTCTTCTGTGGCTGCCTTGCCGATCTGACCCTGTCGCCTGCGCTTCTCTACCTTTTCCGCCCGCTTGGAAAGGACAGGGATGTCGCAAAGGGAGCGTAAGCCTTGCGGAAAAAGAAAGAGAAAAGACAAAAGAGCTCCGTGGCGGCCCGCATTGCCTCCATGGTTGTGCTGATCGCCTGGCCGCTGTTCGGCCTCTTCCCTGATGTGGCCTCGCTCGCCGGCAGCGCCGTGCCGCCGGCGCCCGAACCCGGCGTGCATGCGGACAGCCGCAGCAGCGAATGGAAGATGCCGGACTGGCTTCAGCTTGCCGGCTACTTCCAGTCCACCTACCGCCAGTCGGTGCACAAGGAGGAGCCCATCGCGGCCACCCAGCGCCTCTGGCTCGAGACCCACCTCAACGAAGGGGAGACGGTGAGCGCCTTTGCTTCCGGCTACGTGGACGCGGACCTCTCCGTCTACGGCCGGAAGAATTCCAAGGAGCCCGTGGTGATCGCGGACGTCGGCGAAGCCTACGTGACCCTGGACACGCGCCACGTCGACGTCATTGCCGGCATGCAGCAGATACGCTGGGGCGAGGCAGACAGCCTCTCCACCTTCGACGTCTTCAATCCCGTGGACTACCGCAGCCCCATCTCCACGGCCCGAAGCACGTCCAGGCTTTCGGTGGGCGCCATCGACGTCAGGGCCAACGTCTTCGGGCAGGGCGTCTTCGACTTTATCTTCGTTCCCGTGCCCCGCTTCACGCCGCTGCCTGAAGGCAAGGGCCCCTGGGAGGAAAAGGGCCTGAAGTACATGCGCGCCTACGGCGACATGGGGCTGGTCGAGCGCGACGATGCCGACGGCGCGCATTCGCCCGAGTTTGGCGCCCGCCTCAAGTTCTACCAGCAGGGCTTCGACTTTGCCTTCCTCTTCTTCCGCGGCTACGAGCACGTGCCGAGGTACGACACGGACATCTCTACCGTCTACACCATCGGCAAGCCCACGCTCCGCTCCGAATACGAGATGTTCACGGCCTACGGCATCAGCATGGCCGTTTCCGCATGGGAATCGACCTTCCGCGGCGAATTCACCCTCAAGCAGAACTATCCCTTCCAGGGCACCTCGACAGTTCTCTACGGCGGGATACCCTTCGCCGCGCCCAAGGTGGAGCGCAGGAACGAGTACGAAGCCCTCGTCGGCTGGGACAAGACCTTCCTGACCAACCTCAACGTCAACCTGCAGGCCTTCTACTTCAGCCACAGCGGCGCCGAAGTCGAGGGCAAGCAGCGAAACCGCTACGGCTACACCTGGTCCGTGTCCGACAAGTTTCTGGAAGACGCCCTGACAGCCGGCTTCCGCGGCGAGTTCTTCGCCAACAACGGCGACTACTGCATGGAGCTCTTTGCCGAGTACGAATACGACGACAACCTGAAGTTCACCGCCGGCTACATGTTCTTCGGCGGCAAGCCGACAAGCGATCTGGGACAGTTCGACCAGAACGATCATTTCTACGTCGGAGTCAAATATTCCTTCTAGGACGGTGCGGGCGGGGCCGGCGCCCCGCCATGCCCGCGCAGAGGATCTGCTATGTCCAAGATTGACGTGACCCGCTTTGTCGATGCCGGCAGGACGGCGATGCTGATGAAGGCGCTCTGGCTGGCAGGGTCCCCCTGTTCAGCCAATGCCGGCGCGGCCTACGACAGGCAGGCAAGCAGGGCGCTTGGCCTTGCGGACTACGACTTCGGCAAGGTGGCTTCCTCTGTCCTCTGGGGAGAGCGGGCCCTCTTCTGGTGCAGGCAGAAGGCGCTCGACGGCGCTGTAGCCCGCTTTGCCGCGAATCATCCCGGCGGCGCCGTGGTCAACCTTTGCTGCGGCCTGTCCACAGCCGAGTTCCGGGGCGATCACGGCTCGTGCCAGTGGATCGACGTCGACGAGGCCGGCGTGCTTGCCCTTCGCAGGGAGCTGTTTCCACCGCTGGAACGCCATGCCTTTCTGGCGCACTCCTTTCTTGATCTGTGGTGGATGGACGAGCTGCCCTGTCCCAAGGGGAGTCCGATCCTCTTTGTCGCAGACGGCGTGCTCTCCCGCATGACGTCGGGGCTGGCAAAAGCGCTGGTCGTTCTGCTGGCAGAGCGCTTTCCGGGTGCGAAGCTGTGCTTCGATGCCGCAAGCGTCCAGCTCGGCATGGCACAGGCGCTTGTTTCCGGGCAGAGGGCATCTGCAGAGGCGCGACGCATGTTCTGCGCGGAGCAGACTGAAGCACTGCAGAGCCTGTCGTCCCGCATTGCGGGCGTTTCCAGCAGGCCGCTGGCGCCCAGTCCGCGCTGCTCCTACTCTTTTGGCGAAAAGGTCTGCATGGCTCTAGTCCGTAGACTAGGTTTGATGAAGTGCATCGACGTTGATTTCAAGTGTAATGAGCAAAGTACATAGTAATGCTAAAATAAACATCTTAATGAATTATGTATAACACTTAAAATATAAAATTGAGGATGTTATGTTTTCTCAAAAGATTGCTATTGTAACAGGCGGAACAACGGGGATAGGAAAAGCAGTTGCTTTTAAGCTATTAAGCAAATATATATCAGTAATTATTACTGGAAGAGATGAAAGACAGGGAAAAATTGCTGAAATGTCACTTAAAGCTGTATCAAATCCAGGAGTAACAGTAGAATATATGAAAAATGATGTATCTGATGAAAATTCAGTTGATAAAGTTATGAATAAAATTATCGACAAATATGGGCATATTGATTACGCAGTAAATAGTGCTGGAGTATCATTAGAATATGGACTATTTACAGAATCAAAAATAGAAAAATTTAAAACAATGTTGGAGATCAATGTTATTGGTGTTTACAACTGCATGAAATCTGAAATAATTCAAATGCTTAAGCAAAATACGAAAGGAGCTATAGTCAATATTGCTTCTGCAGTAGGACTTAAGGGCGTAAAATGGTCATCAACATATTCTGCAACAAAGCATGCTGTTGTTGGACTTACCAAATGTGCTGCATTAGATTATGCAGAAAAGAATATACGTATCAATGCTGTTGCTCCTGGTGCAACAAAAACTCCATTGATAGAAGATAGAATCAAAGTTTTGGAATCATCTATAGCTGCGAGTCATCCGATGAACAGAATTTGTTCAGCTGATGAAATTGCTGGTGGCGTTGTCTGGCTGCTGTCGCCTGAAGCTTCCTTTGTCACAGGCCATGTTCTCAGCATCGATGGCGGTCTATCTGCGTGCTAGCGAAGGACTGTGAAATGGGCGCAAGGGGGGCAAAGGACATGAAACCGAACTACGGCAACTGGATTCCCCAATGGCTCGTGTACGCCACCTGGACAGGGACGATTCTCTCTCTGCTTTTGGCCTGCTGTCTGCTGGCGTCTCCCGCATGGGGATGGAAGGCGCTGGGGCTCGCCTTAGGAGGGCTCTTTGTCTATGCGGCCTGCTGGGCGGTCTGGCTCGTGAAAGCCTACAGGGCTTTTTCCTACAGCGGATCCCGCCGGGTGTCCCGGCGCATCGTCGACAAGGTGGCCGAGCTTGTTGACATTCCCGAAGGCGGAACGGGCCTCGACATCGGCTGCGGAAGCGGCGCTCTGACCATAGCCTGCGCCAGGCGCAACCCCCATGCCCGCATGGTGGGCTGCGACAGCTGGGGCAAGAAGTACGCCTACAGCATCTCCCTCTGCCAAGCCAACGCCGAGGCCGAGGGCGTCGCCAACGTGGACTTCCAGGAGGCCGACGCGAGGCATCTGTGCTTCCCCGACGCCACCTTCGACGCCGTGACGAGCAACTACGTCTTCCACAACATTGCCGGCGTCAAGAAGCAGGATTTGCTCATGGAAGCGCTGCGGGTCCTCAAGCCGGGCGGCGTGTTCGCCATCCACGACCTCATGGGGGAGCGCGCCTACGGCGACATGAACGCCTTCCTCGGCACGCTGTGCGGGCTCGGCTATGACGAGGCCTGGCTTATCGACACCATGAACGGCGAAATTTTGAGCGCCGAAGAGGCCAGAAGCCTCAAGCTGGAGCACTCCATGCTCCTCGTGGGCAGAAAATAGACGGCAGTCTGCAGGGAGCAGGCAGGGGCGGCACCTTCAGCTAGGCGTGCTCCGCCTGCTCCTGCTTTGCCCGGTCCCGCTCGAGGGAGGCGACAAGCGCCTCCATGGCGATGGACTCGAGCTCAGGAAAAGGAATGCCGTCCGGCAGGCATGCCGCAAGGGCATGGCCTTCCAGGCGGTAGTCTCTGAGGGCAAAGCGGCTGCCGTCCCGCATGGGCACATGGATGGACGGGAACGTGGAAAGATTCCTGGGCTCCAGGGAAAGGCCTATGCCAAGGCACTTGAGGAAGGCCTCCTTGCGCGCCCAGAAGCGGGCCACCAGGGGAGGGCGGGCTCGGTCCGGCAGGCCCTCCACCTGCATCAGCTCCCTGTACGTAAGGATGTGCGCCGGATCGTAGTCCTCGAAGGAGCTTTCGGTCTCCACGTCCACGCCGCAGGGATAGTCGCCAAGCATGCAGACGGCAATGCGCCCCGAATGGGCCAGGTTGAAGTGCCAGCCGGGGTGGCCGGGCATTTCCGGCTTCACGGAGTGCGAAAACCTGATCCCTGCCTTCTCCGGCGCAAGCCCTTCGTCGAGCATGAGGCGCGAGAGCAGGAGGCCGGCGGCGATGCTGAGCCGCTGATCCTTGGGAAAGCGGTAGGCCAGGGCGTATTTCCTGCGCGAGGCAAGCGAGCAGGCGAGGGCGCGCTCCCAGAGCCTAGGGTCGGCCAGGGGGGCGGTGTCTGTGTACAGGAGCTTCATGATCGTGTGCCGGCAGGCCGGGCTTGCCTGCAGAATATTTGCCGGCCAGCCCTCAAGGAGGGGCTGGAAGGGCCGATAAGGAAGGGTGCAGGCTGACGGCGGCTGCCCGAACCGCCGTCTGTCCCGAGCAGCAAAAGAAGGCACCCTCTGGAATGGCTGGGGGGTGCTTTTTTTGCGCCCCCAGGCGGCGAAGCCCTGTGCAGGGCTCCTCCTCGCAGGTGCCTGCCGCGGGTCAGGAAACGCGAAAAGGGCCGTGCCCTCTGAGGCACAGCCCTTCTTGCTTTCGATGGTGTCGAGGGCGAGACTTGAACTCGCACGGCGTCGCCACTGCCACCTCAAGACAGCGTGTCTACCAATTCCACCACCCCGACGTGCAAGAAACCTTATAGGCGCATCGGGCTGGCTTGGCAAGCAAAAAAAAGCGTCTTGGGCAAAAAAAGTTTTCGCGCCTCCGCAGAACTGGCCTAAACGCAGGGGGCGGCCCACGGCATTGACAGCGTTGGCGCTTTGGGGAAGATTGCCGGCACAAGCGTATCCAGCACTTTTGAAATTCGGTTCCAGCTTGCCCCCAGCCTTCCTGCGCCGGAGGCGGACGGAGCCGCATGGAGGTTTGGTTTTCATGGATGTCAGAGAACTTGTCGCCAAGGTGGGCAGGCTCATGGACCAGCGGCGCTTCGGCGAGGCGGAGGCCGTCTGCCGGGAGGTGCTGGCCAATGGCGATGCGCCCGACGGTGCCCGCATTCTGGTGCTCGAGCCGCTGGTGCGCATCCTGCGCCAGGACGGACGCCTAGCCGAAGCGGAAGGCGCCTGCCGCGAGGAGGTGGCGCTGCTGGAGAAGATGTTCGGCAAGGGGCATGCCCATGTGGCGCCTGCGCTGCACAACCTCTCCCTGCTGCTGGGCATGCTGGGCCGGCACGAGGAGGCCATTCCCGTCAGCGACGAGGAGCTTGCCATCGTCACGGCCAGCCAGCCTGCCGAAAGCACCGCCATCGCCGATGCCCTGGTGGCCCTGGCCGAGCACCACTACGAGCTTTCCCGCTTCGAGGTGGCGGAGCTGCTCGTCCAGCGCGCCCTCGACCTCTACGAAAAGGCCGACGGCCGCCAGTCCCTCGGGGTTTCCACCTGCCTCAACAATCTGGGCCGCATCTACGAGAACATGGGCGACTGCGAGAAGGGCGTGAAGCTCCTCAAGGAGTCCGCCCAGATCCGCCAGGATCTGCTGGGCGTGCACCCGGACACGGCCTTCTCCCTGCTCAACTACGGCACCGGCCTTGCCGCCCTTGGCCGCTTCGGGGAAGCTTCCGAAGCGCTTGCCAGATGCCAGGCCGTCTACCGGGAGCTTGGCATGGAAGAAAGCCCCTACGCCAAGGCCTGCGCCGAGAATCTGGCGCATTGCCGGAAGGAAGGCGCCTGAGGCCTGTCCGCAGACTGCCTTGCCGGAGCGCCTGCGCCGCATGCGGGCTGCGCTTCGCCGCAATGAAGGAGGCCGCGGGAGCAATGCTCCCGCGGCCTCGGACGTTCTGCCGTTCGGCTCCGCTAGAAGGAGTCGCGCATGAGATCTTCCGTTCCCTGGCTCGTGTCCACGGGCGGGGCGCCGCGCACCGGACCGGGCACGCCTGAGCCCTGGCTCCAGCCGCCCTCGTTGGCCGACTTGCCGCTTGACACCTCGCCGTTGAAGGCCTGGCCGCCGGACATGACGATGCCGGCAGGCTTGACGAAGTCCTGCGGCTGGTCGTTGTAGGCTTCGTCGGCCTTGACGCGGTAGCTGCGGAAGATGGGGGCAGCCGTGCGGCCGCCCTGCTCGTAGCTGCCGAGCGAGTGCATGTGGTCGTAGCCCACGTACACGCCGGTGCAGAGATAGGGAGTGTAGCCTATGAACCACACGTCCTTGGTGTCGTTGGTGGTGCCGGTCTTGCCGGCGATGTTGCGGCCCTGGATGCGGGCGTGGGTGCCGGTGCCGCGGTTGACGACCTCCTTCATGAGCGTGGCCATCTGGTAGGCGTTCTCAGGCGAGACGGCCTGCCAGTGCTCCACGTCCTGGCGGTAGATCTCCTTGCCGTTGGCGTCCTTGATGGAGGTGATGATGCGCGGGCGCACGCCGAGGCCGCCGTTGGCAAAGGCCGAGTAGGCCTGGGCCATCATCAGCGGGGAGACGGCCACCGTGCCGAGGGAGATGGTCAGGTTCACGGGGAATTCCTGGTCTATGCCGAGCTGGTGGGCCCGTTCGATGACCTTCTCGGGGCCCACGGCCTTGCACAGCCGCACGGAGGTGGTGTTGCGCGAGAGCGCCAGCGCCGTGTGCAGCTCCAGGGGCCCCTTGTAGCCGCCTTCGAAGTTGCCGGGGCGCCAGACCTTGTGGGAGGAGGGATCCACCCATTCGAAGGGGGCGTCGAGCAGGATCGAGGTCGGCGTGAAGCCGTTGTCGAGGGCCGTCGAGTAGACCACGGGCTTGAAGCTGGAGCCGGGCTGGCGGCGGGCCTGGGTGGCTCTGTTGAAGTGGCTGTTGCCGAACTGGTAGCCGCCGATGAGGGCCACCACGTCGCCGGACTGGGGCTCGATGGAGACAAGGGCGCCCTGCACGAGGGGAATCTGCCGCAGCCTCAGCTGAATGGGAACGCCGGGCTTCATGCCCATGGCGTTGGCGGGAGCGTCCGCGGCCTGCTGGTCCTTGGCGTTCCTGCCCTTGGGATCCTTGGCCTTGCCCTCCTTGTCCTTGCTTTCCTTGGCCTTGTCGCCCGGCTGCCTGGCCGCGCTCACCCAGACGACGTCGCCGGGAACCGCGATGCGGCCTTGCGTGCGGTACTTGGAGGGGAAGCGGGAGGCGTGCCTGGCCCAGCCCATGTCCGAAGCGGGCACGGTGCCGATGTAGCCTCCGCCGAGCTCGACCTTGAGATCGCCGCCTGCCTTGACCACCAGCGCCTTGGCCCAGTGGCCGCCGAGCAGGTCCTCGGGCGCGAAGTTTTTGGCCTTGAGGAAGGCCTGTCGCTCTTCGGGCGTGTCCAGATGGTCGATGGGGCCGCGCCAGCCCTGGCGGCGGTCGACGGTCTCGAGGCCGCTCCGGAGGGCGTCGCCGGCCAGCTGCTGCTGGAGGGGATCCATGGCCGTCTGCACGGTAAGGCCGGCTTCGTAGACGTAGTCCTCGCCGCTGCGCGGGGTGTCGATGCCGAGGGCCTTGAGGTTCTCGGGCGTGAAGAATTCGATGAGCAGGCGCCTGGCCTCCTCGAAGTACCACTCCGCAGGCCCCTTCTGGCTTTCCGGCTCGCTCCAGTAGACGAGCGGCTCGTCGCAGGCCTTGCGGTAGTCCTCTTCGCCAATCCAGCCGAGGTGCTTGAGGCGCCCCAGCACTTCCAGCTGGCGGGCCTTGGCCGTCTTGGGATGGCGGTAGGGGTTGTAGCGGCTGGGCGCCTGGGGCATGCCGGCAATGAGGGCAGCCTCGGCGAGGGTCAGGTTGACCGCGTTCTTGCCGAAGTAGGTCTTGGCGGCCGCCTCGACGCCGTAGGCGTGCTGGCCGAGGTAGATGTAGTTCAGATAGAGGGCGAGGATGTCGTCCTTGGAGAGCTTCTGCTCCAGCTCCAGGGAAAGGATGGCCTCCTTCATCTTGCGCACGTAGCTGCGCTCCGAGGAGAGCAGGAGCTGCTTGACGAGCTGCTGGGTGATGGTGGAGCCGCCCTGGCTCGTGGTGCCGCGCTGGAAGTTGACGATCATGGCGCGGACGATGGCCAGGGGATTGATGCCCGGATGCTCGTAGAAGGAGCTGTCTTCGATGGCCAGAAAGGCCTGGGGCAGATACTTCGGCATGTCGCCGAGCGTGATGACGAAGCGCTTCTCGTGGGCGAGGGTGCCGAGCAGGGAGCCGTCGCGGGCGTAGATGGTCGTGGTCTGCGAGGCGTCGTATCGGGTTATCTTGCTGATGTCCGGGAGATCCTTGGCGACCCAGGTGTAGAGGAAGAAGGCCGCGGCCAGGCCGAGGAAGGAGAGGGTGAAGACGAGGCCGACCAGGCCGCTGAAAACGTACCACAGGGGGCCGCGGCGCCGCTTGGGCTTGGCCTTGTTCCCGGGCTGCGGAGCCGGCTGGCCTTCAGGGAGCAGGGCGCCTTCCTGGCCTTTCGGAGCGCCAGGCTGTCCGCTTTGGGAGACGTATTCGGAAAGTTTCATGGACGGTAGTATCCGGATGGGGTTGGCGCATCCCCCGGGGGAGATGCGCTTGAGTGCCGGGATGGCTTGCTCCCGGCTGCGCCTGCCAAGGGGGCAGGCACCACAAGCAACTATGCAAAAAGCGGCGCAAAGTCAAAGACGCAGGGCCTTGCCGGCCAGCGGAGACAGCCGCAGGCCGGGCCTTGCGGAGGCGTGCCGCATGGGGCTTGCGACGCAAAAAGAGGCTGCGGCCTCACGGCCAGCAGCCTCAGAAAACTGGTGTCGAGGGCGAGACTTGAACTCGCACGGCGTCGCCACTGCCACCTCAAGACAGCGTGTCTACCAATTCCACCACCCCGACGCGAGAAATGCTTCTACAGCAAGTCCGCCTCCATGGCAAGCGCTTTTTTTGCTCTCGAGCCGCATCTGCAGGCTGAGTCCTGCTGGCG
>DFDR01000086.1 GCA_002369295.1 Desulfovibrionaceae bacterium UBA3823 | reverse complement strand
TGAAGAATGTGCCACTGCCAGGACCGCACGGCCGCACCAGAGTGGTATTTTTACCCTGTCGCCAGTGGCATCTTCGATTTGCCGCACTGCCCTTTCCGCATGATGACCTTCTGAGGCGGCCTCTTCGGCGCGACAGCCGCTAGAGAAATAGGCAGAAGTTTGAGAAAATCAGGACTAGGCCATCCGGCGCGCGCCTGCTATCATTGCAACATGCTGCGAAAGGCTTGCCCACGCTTTCAGTGCCTGGCCCCCGCGCCCTGCCCGGGCGGAAGGAGCATGCTCACCCGCATCCCCGTCCGCAACACCCTTCCCGGCAAGCCGCGTTCCCTTGTCCGCAGCGCCACGGACGCGATGAAGCGCCGCGATGCCAGCGTCATGACCCCGTCCCGGGACGCGCGACGCCCCGAGAGCGCGGTCAAGGGCCTGCGGGAACAGCGCGGCGTGGCCTGACTGAGGCCAGACGCCAGCTGCCGGCTCCTCTCCCGTGGATGGCTGTGCCCTGGCAGAGCATGCACGGCTCGCGACACAGACTACCAGACAGACTACCAGACAAACACCCAAGCAGACACAACGAGGAGGGGCGATCGCGAGAGCGATCGTCAACATCATGAGCAAAACAAAGAAGTTTACGCGCCGCCAGCTCCTGACGGGCATGGCTGCGGCCGCAGGGGGCGCGGCAGGCCTTGGCGCCTGGGCGACCTTTCACGACACCGCACAGACAGCACGCCAGGCCGGTCCTGGCATCTCCGTTGACGGCAGGCCTGAACCGCAGAAGGCCTTGATGTCCTATACCTCAGCCTCGCGCACAGGCGACAAGATCTCCATGCTCGGCTTTGGCTGCATGCGCTATCCGGTAATGCCCGGAGAGAATTCTCCGCGCAGCCCCAACATCAACGAGCCCAGCGCCTTTGAGCTTGTGGACTATGCCCTGGCCCATGGGGTGAACTACTTCGACACCGCCTGGGGCTACCACAACGGCGCATCGCAGATTGTCACGGGCAAGGCCCTGAAGCGGCATCCCCGCGACTCATTCTACCTGGCAACCAAGATGCCCGGCTATCTCAACCCGGATCTGGCCAAAGCCAAGGAGATGTTTGCGACCCAGCTGAAAAACTGCCAAGTCGAGTACTTCGACTACTACCTGCTGCACAACCTCTCGCTGGTGGAGAACTACAAGCGCACCTACGAAGACGCAGGGGTTCTTGACTATCTCCTCGAGGAGAAGCGGCAGGGGCGCATACGCAACCTTGGCTGGTCCTTCCACGGCGACAAGGCCATGCTCGAGTACGTCCTCAGCCGCGACGTCGACTGGGACTTTGCCATGATCCAAGTGAACTACCATGACCTTTTGCACGAGCTCGTGCCACGTCCCAACCTCAAGAAAAACGTGCCTGAACCTGCCCCCGCCAAGTGGATGCTCGACACAATTGCGGCCTCAGGCCTGCCCTTTGTGGTCATGGAGCCCCTGCTGGGAGGCCGTTTAGCCAGATTGAACGGCAAGGCCCTGAATATTTTGCAGAATGAACAGCCAGAGCATACCGCCGCTTCCTGGGCATTCCGCTATGTGGCCGGACTGCCCAATGTGCTGACCATCCTCTCTGGCATGACCTACAAAGAGCATCTGCAAGATAATCTAGCCACATTTTCTCCGTACATTCCATTATCTGATCATGAACATACGGTTCTAAAAAAAGCTCTTGATGTTTTTGTTAAAGGAAATAATATTCGATGTACAACATGTGGATATTGCATGCCATGTCAATATGGTGTAGACATACCAACTGTTTTTAAACACTACAATGACTGTCTTGATGATGATCTAGTTCCAAAAGACAGTAGAAGTGCAAGTTATGATGAAGCACGTCGTGGCTACCTCACTTCATTGGCAAGACGCATCCCTGAATTTCGTAGCGCAGCACATTGTACCGGCTGTGGGCAATGTCTACCTCAGTGTCCACAATTCATCAATATACCTGAGGAAATGGATAAAATTGCAAAGTATACAGAACAATTACTACGTAGAAATGTCTAGGATATGCGTATGTGGAAAGCATTGCGACTGTGTCTAGCGTTATTTTTTCTTTTTGGCTTTGTGATATTTTTCTGCGATCTCAGCGAACAGCGTGTTTTGGCAACGCATTTTTCCTGGCTTGCAAAAATTCAGCTACTTCCTGCACTTCTGGCTGGCAGTCTCCTCTGCGTGCTTGTCGTGCTTGTTGCAACGCTGCTCTTCGGCCGAATCTACTGCTCTGTGGTCTGTCCCCTGGGGCTCCTGCAGGATGTGCTGCTCAGCCTGCGCAAGCAGGGACGCTTTCACTATCTTGCTCCGCTTTCCTGGCTGCGCTTCGGCATCCTGGCGATCTTTCTTGCGGCTTTGCTCCTCGGCCTGCCCTGGCTTGTCGCGCTGCTTGACCCCTACAGCGCCTTTGGCCGCATTGCCGCCGACATAGGGCAGCCCTTGGCAATTTTGATCAACAATGCCGCAGACTGGCTTCTGCAGGGCGGGCACAGCTTTGCCCTCAGTCCCCAGCGTCTTTTTTCCCACGGCGCCATAGGCCTTGCCGCGGCCCTTGGCACCTTGCTTCTCCTTGGCTATTTGACGCTCTCCCATGGCCGCATCTGGTGCACGCACATTTGCCCTGTCGGCACAGTCTTGGGACTGCTCTCCCGCTTTGCGCCGCTGAGGCCCCGCATCCACGCAGAGCTCTGCAGCCGCTGCGGCAAGTGCGAGAGCGTCTGCAAGGCCGGCTGCATTGATGCCAAAGCGTCCACCATTGACGCCTCGCGCTGCGTGGGCTGCCTCAACTGCCAGTCTGTCTGCGCCTTTGGCGCCCTGCGCTTTCGCCCCCGCAGAACGGAAGCTGCACGCGGGGATCGGCGCAGCGCGATGGGCAAGGTGGCCATCGGCGCCCTGGGGCTGCTGGCCGCTCCCGCGTCTGCCCTGTCCGCCAGCGGCAAGCGGACAGAGGCCGAGATCCTGTCCCAGGGCTACAAGCCCAGGCGCCGCACGGAACAGCCTCTGCTTCCTGCAGGCGCGCAAAGCCTCCGGCACTTTGCGGCCAGCTGCACAGGCTGCCAGGCCTGCGTGGCGGCCTGTCCAAGCCAGGTCCTGGCTTCTTTTGACCACGGCGCCGGACTGCTGCAGCCGAGTCTCAGCTTCCACCACGGCTTTTGCCGGACCTCGTGCACCGTCTGCGGCCAAGTCTGCCCTGCGGGGGCCATCCAGCAGATCACGCCTGAGGAAAAGTCTGCCATACAAATCGGGCATGCCGAGATCGACAGAAGCCTGTGCGTGGTGAAGACCGATCAGGTTGCCTGCACGGCCTGCCAGCGCAACTGCCCAACAGGAGCCATTTCTCTCGTGGGGGAGGCAAAGCTCAAGGAGCCTGCGGTCAACAGGGAAAAGTGCATAGGCTGCGGAGCCTGCGAGCACTACTGCCCGTCCCGTCCAGTCTCAGCCATCACGGTGCTTGGCCATGCGGAGCACCGGAAGGTGTAGCCGGCCCCGGAGGATGCTGCCAGAAGAAGCGCGCCGCAAGGCGCCACGCAGGGGGCCACGCCCTCCTGACGCCGGGCGCCTTGCGGTGCCGGCGTGCGCCAAGCCGTTGAGCGCACCCTGGGGTTCGGAGCGCGCCAGCCAGGGGGCATCCCCTTTTTCCTTGATCTTGCGCCTCCATGGCTTATGCTGCCCAAGACAAGACCAAGGAGGGATCCCCATGGACTTCCGCACCCGTCCCGCCCGCATCCTCTTCGGCGCCCACCGGGGCTTCCGCGCCCTGGCGCCGGAGAACACCCTGCCGGCCTTCGAGCTGGCGGCCCGCGCCGGCGCCGACTTCATCGAGCTGGACGTTGCCTGCACCCGCGACAAGAGGCTCGTGATCATGCACGACGACAGCCTTGAACGCACCACCAATGCCGGCAAGGCCTTCAGAGACGGGCGCCTTGCCGTCTGCGAGCGCAGCTTCGCAGAGGTGCGCTCCCTTGACGCCGGCAGCTGGTTCCTGAACAAGGACCCCTTCGGCTCGATCGCCTCGGAAAGGATCGACGCCAGGGAGGCCGCCGGCTACCGGGGCCTGCAGGTGCCAGCGCTGGAGGAGGCGCTTGAGCTGGCAAAGCGCCTTGGCATCGGCGTCAACGTGGAGATCAAGGACCACGCGAAGCTTGCCCACGACGCCACCATCGTCGAAGACGTCCTCGGCGCCGTCCGCGATGCGGGACTGGAGGACAGCGTCCTCCTCTCCTCCTTCTCCCCGGGCTATCTTGCGCGCGCGGCCAAGGCCGCGCCGGACATCCCGCGGGCGCTGCTGGTCGAGAAGAAGCGCCCCTGGGATCCGGTCGAGTCCTGCCGCCAGGCCTGCGCCCAGTGGTACCATCCAAGCGAGGAGCTCATTCTCGGCTGCCATCTCGTCTGCCTCCAGCGGGCCGGCATCTTCGTCACGGCCTGGACCGTCAACGACCCTGCGCTGGCGCTCCAGCTCTCCCTCATGGGCGTCACGGGCTTCATCACCGACGATCCCGAAACCCTTGCCAAGCCCTTCCCCAACCGCCCTCCGGCGGCTTAGCGCCATGGAAATCTACGCCAAGATACTCGGCTTCATGGCCATCATCCTCGTCGGCTACGCGGCCAAGCGCCTCGGGCTCGTCAGGGAGCAGGCCATAGGCTGGCTCTCGGCGCTGGTGCTCAACGTCACCCTGCCCTGCACGGTGCTGCGCGGGCTCAACGGCCAGGTTCTGGACCCCGCCTACTTCGCCCTGCTCGCCATGGGCTTTGCGCTGAACTTCTTCTGCCTCGGCCTCGGCAGGCTGACCGCAGGCCGAAGTCCCCTGCCCGTGCGGGGCTTCTGCATGATCAACATCGCCGGCTACAACATCGGCATGTTCGCCATGGCCTTCATCCAGAGCTTCTTCGACGCCTCCGTCTTCATGGTCATCTGCCTCTGCGACGTGGGCAACGCCATCATGACCATGGGCGGCAACTACGCCGTGGCCGCCAGAGCCGCCCGGGCGCCCGGCATGGACGCCCGGAAGATGGCGAAGATCGTGCTCCTGTGCGTGGGCTTCCACTGCTACGTTGCCATGATCGTCCTCTCCGTGCTGCACCTCCGGCTGCCGGAGCCGGTCATGGCGCCGGTCCGCCTGGCGGCCTTCGCCAATCCCTACCTGTGCATGTTCATGATAGGGATCGGACTCAAGTTCACCATCAGCCGCAAGGCGGCAGGCACCGTCGCCCGCATCCTCGCCGTGCGCTACGCCAGCGCATTCCTGCTGGCGGCGGCAGCCTTCCTGCTTCCCGTGGGTAGCAGCGTGAGCGCGGCCCTCGCGCTCTTCCTGCTCTCGCCGGTGTCCGGCCTCGGCCCGGTCTACACCTTCAAGCTGGCGCCGGAGCTGCTCAACGACTCCAGCATGTGCATCTGCCTCTCCATCCTCGTCAGCACAGCCATCTACCTCGTGCTCATCCCTATGCTGCTCCAGCACGCGCTCTAAGGCGGCATCGGCCACCCGCACATCGGCTCTGGCCCAGCATGCGGCTGCGGTTAAGGCCGATGCCAACGCTTGCGCCGGCGTGCACTGCGGCAAGCGAGCCTGGCAGCTGGGAAAGGACGGAAGACTTGGCCACGCCCACGCCTTCCAGCCCGACGATGATGCCAGCTAAGGCGTTATACTCAATCTGTATTTATTCCGCCTGCAATCATCACTTCTTTTCCATCAAATCCAAACCCATAAAAATAGATATCATCTTTGGCAATACCGCGTGATTGAAGCGTACTTGCATAACGCATTTTCTTGATCTGCTTCAGAGCATTATTACAAGTTGTCTTAAGATATTTTTCCTTTTTAGCATCTCTTGTCTTAAATTCAATAACAATTCCATGGTCACTATCACGAAGAGGAATTAACATAACATCACAACGCCCTAATCCACTCTCGCGATTGGAAACAATTTCATAGCGCCCTCTAAAATCAACAATCATGCCCAAAACAAAAGCATGATAAAATCGTTCAGGTTCATTTTTTCCTGTATCAAAGAAGCTGAAGGTATTTTCAGCTATATCTGCCATTGTTTTATTCATTGTTTCGATATCATTTTTCAATAGTGCTTTTCTAAATTCTTCTCCATCAGAATTATCATTATTAAACCACTCTGATATAATTGTATCAATAAGTATTTGAACTTCATAATTTGTCAATGCAATCTCATATTCACCTATTTCACGATTAAACCGTAGAGGCTTTACATACCCTGCAGCCATCAATAGACTCCAGATTGCTCCAGATTTTTTATTTAATTGTGAAAAAACAATTTGCTCGTCGAAATTAACAGTAATAGATTTGCCTTGAAGTAGGTTTTTAGTTTCTTCTTTTATCTTTACCGACGAATTGGCAATGAGCTGTCCAACAAGGGCGTTTGAACTTGTTTGCGCCCAATATGTTTCAAAACTATGCTCAGATAAATAACCAATTATAGACCATGGATTATAAATATCTTTTATGTCGCCAAAAATAAAACCATC
>DFDR01000049.1:3007-15149 GCA_002369295.1 Desulfovibrionaceae bacterium UBA3823 | reverse complement strand
TTGGGCATTGCAGAAGGCTTTTTAAACACCCCAGATAAAGGGGGACATGCCCACCGCATGCCCCTGCGATATATTGCGCCCTCACGACCTCGACACCGTGTTCACTTTTCATGGAAATCAATGTGGATCGCGAGGCTGGGGTATCTGGTCGCGAGGGGCACATACCTACACTTCTCCGCAGAGTTGTTCAGCTTCAGGCGTGGGGCTATTGTGGGGCTGGCACCGCCAAAACAGGAAAGGGGGTCACGGTTTTCACCGTAACCCCCTGAAATTCCTGGTCGGGATGACTAGATTTGAACTAGCGACCCCTTGAACCCCATTCAAGTGCGCTCCCAGACTGCGCTACATCCCGACGCGAGGAAGCTTGTATACCCCGGCATGGACGCTGTCAACGAAAAAAAGCGCAAATGTCGGGTTCAGGATTCCTGGCACAAAGGATGCGCTGACGACTGCAGCATCGACTCAACAGCCCTTCGATAATTCAAGGGATTAGCTCAGCCTTGTCGCTGAACGATGCCTTGTGTCAGCGCTTTTCTAGAACTCGTAGGCGAAGCTGAGGTTGACGTTCCAGGCATCGCGCACGTCGCGCGAGGTGCCGTTCATGGGCGTGCGCTTCCATGTGGAGCTGTCGTTGCTCAGGAAGACGGCAAGATAGTTCGCGTCGAGGACGATTTTGAAGTTCTCGTACATCTTGTACTCGTTGTAGAGGCCAATCTCCATCACGCTGTCGATATCCGTGAGGTAGAGGTTCTCCACGCCGGCGTGGACGACCTCGCCTTGGCTGTTGGAGGCCGGACGGAAGCCCTGCCTGTGCATTTTCTTGAGTATGCCCCGGTCGTTGGTGCCGCCCATGTAGGTCAGGCGGAAGGTGTGCTTGAGGTCCTCGAGGAAGCTGATGTCGCGGATTCTTAGGCCAATGCCCCAGGTGCCGGCCATGGAGTTGCCGAGCGTGCCTTCGCGGTGGAACCAGGGGTTGCCGTCGAAGGCGTAGCGGGAGAAGTCGTTGTCGGCCGCGCCTGCGGAAAGCGTGGGCAGGCGTTCGGATCCGTTGCCGAGGTCGTCGTCGTCGCCCGAGGCGTACCAGCCGATGAGGCCGGGGACGCCCCAGTCGAGCTTGTATTCGGCAACGAAATTGACCATCCAGCCTGCGCGGTTGAGGCGGCTGTTGCTCCAGTCGACCTTGCCGGCCGTAAAGTCGAAGGCGACGTGGACGGGATCCCAGTAGGTGATGTCGCCCGTGAAGCCGGCCCACCAGACGGTGGCGTACTGGTTGATCTTGCACTGGTCCATGGTCCTGCCGCCGCTGCCGACAACGCCCCAGGCGGGCACCATGCCGGCCACCACGAAGGGCCGGCTGACGCCAGTGTCCCTGTTGCCGAAGAGCTGGCCGTTCTGCCGCAGGAAGTTGGGGCCAATGCCTCCGCCCATGACCCAGGGGGTGAGCTTGAAGCCGTCGAAGGTGAGCGGGATCATGAGACCGCCAATGTCGACGTTGTCCATGTAGCCGATGCGGCCGTTGCCGTTGCCGGCGTAGTTGTCGTTGTAGGGGCGGGCCCAGAAGGCCGTGGCGCCCACGGTGTCGTTGAACTGGCAGGAGACGGCCACGCCGGCCACGTCGTCGCCGAAGGACTGGGGCTTCTTCAGCGCGAAGGAGGGGGCGCCGAGGCCCTGGATGCCCATGCGGACCTTGATGTTCGTGTCGGGCACGGTCCAGTCGAGGTAGGCGTTCTTGATTTCGATGATCCTGCCGTCTGCGCCGAGGGCGCCGCCTGTGCTGGCCTGGCCCCAGACGACATCGCCGATTTCGAAGAAGAGGGTGCCGGAAAGCGTTTCGGAGGCTTTGGCGTCCACCTGGATGCGCTGGCGCTGCCTGGCGCTGAAGGTGTCTTCGCGGTTGTTGTAGCCGGTGCGGCCGTTGCCGCCGGTGAAGCTGCCGTTCTGGCCGTAGTCGAAGCTGGCTATCCACTGGCCCTTGACGTTGAAGTCGATGGCGCTGGCGCTGGAGGAGGTGCCGAGGCTGATGCCGGCAGCCAGACCTGCGGCGAGGAGAAGGAGACTGAGTTTGTGCATTGCGTTGAGCCTTGCTGTGAAGGGATGAAGGGACCGCTTCTGGGGGGGGAGAAGCGGAGAAGTGAAGGACCATGCTACACCGCAAGGAGACGGGACGCCATGCAAAAGACGTCTTGCTTGACTGCCCTTGCGACAAACCCCGCCAGGGCCGGAGGGAGGGCTTCATGGCGGCGCGGACGCTGACACATACTTTGCCCGCAGGGATGCTGGCCGAGTGCGGGGACACGGAGGAAGAGGCAGCCTGTCGGGAGGAGCAGGCTATGCCGCCGGCGTCCCTGTCTGCTCTGCTGCTGGCATGGCGAGGTTCTGCGTTGCGCCCGGCGCAAGCTCCCCGTCCAGGCTCATGCGGAGTGGCGGAACGCTTTCCCCTGTCGGTGACGCCGAGGGCGGCAAGATGCCTCGACGCTCTTTGTTGAAGGACGCGCCCTGTACGCCTGTGCGGCTGCCGTGCCGGCATGCTGCCCTCCGGGGCAATGCCAGGCGCGGTTGCGCCCGAAGGCGTGCCCGCTGTCTGGCACGGGAGGAGGTGCTCGCCTGGAGCCCTGCGCGAGGCCCTTGCCAAGGTGCGGAAGCGACGGTCAGGCACGGCGCCGGTGCCAGGGTGGCTGCATCCACCTGTCCGGCTCTGGGGATCCTTGCCTCCGCGGACATGCTCGCCCTGCACCAGGCCACCCTGCACCAGATCTCCATGGACCTGGCCTCCATGGACCAGGCTTCCATGGACCTGGCCTGCGCCCTGCCCAACAGGCAGAGGCGCGATCTGGCCGAGCCCGTTGCGTTCCGCCGGGGACTGCGTCGGCTTTCCGCCATGGCGGAGCAGGGCATAGGCGGCCCGGCTGCCGCCTTGCCGAGGCAGGGGAGGTCGCCAATCAGGCCGCCAATGAGTTTCGGTCTGCTTCGGTCCGCAGGCCGGCGTCGCCATGCCTGCGGCCACGGCCCCGGTTCAGTCCCGCCTGTCCCGTGTCTGCCGCTTGCCGGGTGCCAGGGCGATGAAGGAGCCTGCGGCCAGCAGCGAGCAGAGGGCCAGCGGAAGCAGCAGGGCGCGGTCAAGGCCGAAGGCCTGGGCAAGGGCTCCCAGGATGGCGGGAAAGACAAGCAGGGAGCCGTAGGCCAGGGTGGAGACGCAGGCGCTGGCGCGCACCGGATCGACGTCTGGCACCCGGCCTGCCAGGCTGAAGTAGACAGGTCCCAGGGGCGAGAGGCCGGCGCCCAGCAGGAGGCACCCGCCAAGGCAGATCCAGGGAGAATTGCCCCAGAGCAGGACGGCTGCGCCTGCCAGGGCGGCCAGAGCGCCGCCAACGGCCAGGGGACGCTCGCCCAGGCGCGAGCGCAGGCGGTCGCCGAAGAAGCGGCAGGCGCAGGCGGCGGTGCCGAAGGCCCCGTAGGCCAGGGCCGCCGTCTGCTCGTCTGCGCCCTTGCAGGTCGCCAGAAAGAGGCTGCCCCAGTCGCCGGCGGCCCCTTCGGCTGCGTAGGTGCACATGACGGCAAGCCCGCAGAGGTAAACGAAGGCGGGCAGCCGCCCCTTCGGGGAAGCCTCCCGCGGCGCTGCCGGCCTGCCGGGCTCGTCGCGCAGCAGATGGCGGTGCGCCCAGGGCAGAAGCAGGGCTGCGGGGAGGAAGACGCAGAGTACGTTGGCAAAGGGGGCAAGGCCGAAGCTGGCGCAGAGGGAGCCGGAGAGCGAGCCCGCCAGCACGCCGAGGCCGTAGAAGGCGTGCAGCACGGACATGGCAGGCCGCTGCCAGCGCTTTTCGATGAGCATGCCCTGGGTGTTGGCCGCCATGTCCACGAGCGCCATGGCAAAGCCGAAGGCCGCAAGGCACAGGCTGAGCTGGAGCGGAGTCTGGGCGAGGGCTGCCAGGGGCAGGCTTGCCAGCATGCCGAGGGTGCCGGCAAGGCAGGCCTTGCGGCTTCCCGTCCTGCGCAGGATGCGGGCGCTTGCCAGCAGGGCCGCGAGGCCGCTCGCGCCAATGGCCAGCAGCGCCATGCCGATTTCGGCCTCGGAAGCCCCGGTCTGCGCCTTCAGGGCGGGCAGCCTCGAGAGCAGCAGGCTCCAGCCGAGGCAGGAGGCCGCAAAGAAGGAGGCGCAGGCGAGGCGGGCTCTCGTGAAGGGGGCGAAGGGCATGGGGCTGGTCCTTGGCATGGCGGGCTTGGGGAATGGAAAGGGGCTCCCTGGCGAGCAGGGAGCCCCGTGCACTCAGTCGGAAAGGCCTGGACTGCCTACTTGGCAGGCGCTGCAGGCGCAGGAGCAGGAGCGGGCGCAGGCGCGGCAGTCGGTGCAGGCGCGGCCGGGGCCGCCGGCGCAGGGGCGGTGGCTGCCGGCTGGGAGACCTGGCACATGGAGGTGGCGAGGGAGGCGAGCTTGCCGCTCTTCCAGAACCACACGCAGGCTGCGACGAGGGCCAGAACGAGGATCACGACGCACCAGAAGGGAGCGTTGCTGGAATCCTGGCGCAGGGGATCGTTGTACTGGCGCTTCATGTTGCTGGGCAGGGAAGCGGCCTGGGTGAGCTTGCCGCCCAGGGTGAGGTTGATGGGCAGCTGCGCGTTGCAGGCCCAGCCTGAAGCCTCGAGGACGGGCGAAAGGTTGCGCTTGCGCAGCTTCAGCCAGGCCACGAAGGCCGAGGGGCCGGACACCACGGCGAAGATGCCGATGATCAGGAAGGGGAACTGCCACCAGGCAAGGGAGAAGACCGCGTTGGCGATGCTGCCGATGGCCGTGCCGATGGCGCCGAGGGCAAGGCCGACGGCTGCGAAGATGCCGGCGCTCTTGCCGATGTCGAAGCCGCCTGCCGCCTGGGGGGCCGCGGCAGGCGCCGCGGCAGGCACCGCCTTCTGGGCCGTGGCAAGGGCCGCCGCCTTCTTGGCCTGGGCGTACTTGGCAATGGCGTCGCCAATCATCTGGCGTATGCGCTTGTAGGGCGACCACACGGCCTGGCGTATGCTGATGGGGTTGTGGATGATCTTGGTGATCACGGCATCCCAGTCGTTGCCGTCGATGTCCACGAAGACGCCGTTGCGGCCTTCGACGAGATAGTCGTCGGAGCCGGCCGTGAGGGCTGCCATGACCGTGCGCTTGGCAGGGGCGCCGCCGGCTTCGTCGAGGCGCGTGCACTCGGCGTAGAGCAGGCAGAGCTGGCTGGTGGAGGCCATGTGGGAGTGGGCGGCCACGTCCTCCACGGGCAGGCAGAGGCGGCAGGAGCGGCCGTCGACGTAGAGCGTGCCGGTGCGGAAGGTGACGTCGTTGCTCAGGCTGTAGAAGTTGTAGAAGGAGACGAAGTTCTGGAGCAGCTTGTTCAGGTGCAGGTAGAAGAGCACGAGCTTGGTGAGGTCGGCCATTTCGCTGGTGCCCTCGGCCTTGGTGATGTCCTCCTCCACGAGCTGGTTGAACTTGTCGAGCACGCCGCTTTCGAGGAACTCCCTGGCCTTGGCTTCGCCGAGGGCGTCGAGGGCCCCGGCGGCGTCGGCGGCAGGCGCAAAGGCGCCGGCCTCGGGGGCGGGGATGGCAGGACGCGTGCCGAGGGCGTCGCCGAAGGGCGCAAAGGCCGCGACGACTTTCTTCCAGTCCTTGTAGGTAATCTTCTCCTCGTGGGGGAGCAGGGGCTCGGCGAGGGCGCAGAAGGCGTCGAGCTTCTCGCGCCACAGGGGGTTGAGGCCGGCTGCAATGGGCAGATCGGCGTCGGCAGAGATGCGGGAGAGGGGCAGGGCCGACAGGGCGTCCTTGTCCAGCGTTTCCTTCTGCAGCGCCTCCAGCAGCTTCTCGTCGGCGTTGAGGGGCGTCTCGGCCTGCGGGGCGAAGGCGGCAAGCCGGCAGCGCAGGAAGAAGTCCTCGACCTTGGGGGCGATTTCCTGCAGCAGGGCGTAGGCCTTCTCGGTGTTCTCGCCTGCCGGCAGCTCGCTGGCGGCCAGCGCGCCGCGCCAGTCGACCCAGTCCTTGAGGGCGCCGGCAAAGGCTTCGCCGAGCTCCTTGGTGAGGCCGGGCGCGCCGGAGGCGTCCTCGGCGCCGCCGACCACGGCCAGGCCCGCCTCCACGAATTCCTTCACCTCGGGGTCGAGGTCGTCGTGGGCGGGCAGGACGCCGTCGCCGTTGAAGAGCTTGCCGGCAACGCCCTTGGCGATGTCGGCCATGTCGGCCTGGGTGACCAGCCCGTCCTCGGGCTTGCCAAGGTGGCTGAGGACCGCCGAGGCTGCCGCGCGCATGCGCACGCCCTCGGGCGTGTCGTCGCGCAGGGAGGCCACGGCCAGGCCCTCGCCGGGACGGGTGATGGGCGCTTCGTCGTTCAGGCGCTGGCAGACCCAGTCGACGGCATCGAGCACTTCGGGCACGCGGATGCGGCCGTCGCCGTCCTGGTCGAGCAGCTTCATGGCGTCGCTGTCGAATTCGAGGCCCTTGGCCGGGCAGCTCATGGCGCCCCAGAGCTTGGGATCAAGTTCGCGCAGGTGCCGAAGCTCCGCCATGCTGGTCAGAATGACCTGGTCGTTGCCGCCCATGCGCTGGAAATTCCATGTGATTTTGCTGTCTGTCTCTGCCATTGCTCATCCTCATTTCAAGGCGGGCGCGGGGCTTGCCTCGAGAGGTTCCCGCATCCTGTCTTCGCATTGCAAGGTTGAAGGGTAAGGCTTGCTGGCCGTGGGGGAAAGGGAGCCTGCCGCCTGCAGGGCAGGCGGGCAAAAGGCTCCGGGAAATCTGGTCCTGCCGGCTACTCGCCGGGAGCGGGCGTCCTGCGCCCCATGGGGCGCACCTGGATCTGCACCTTGTCCTGGCGTTCGGGCTTCTGCACCTTGTCGCCGGAGCGCACCGGCGCCGAGGGGCCGGCCGTCGCCCGGTGGCTGGCGGGCTTGTCCCTGGCCTGGCGCTGGGTGGCGGTGGGCGCCTGCATGGTGCCCTTCTGGCCTGCCGGCTTCGTTGACGCATTGGCCCTGAGGGGCGCCTGGGTGGGCTGCTTGGCCGCCGGCTTGGGCGCCTGGGGCGCCTGCTGGGGCCTGGGGGCTGCCTTGGGCTGGGCCTTGGGCCTGGCGGGCTTGGCATCGGCTGTCTTGGCGCCGCCCTGCTCGCTGGCAGGGCGCCTGTCCTTGGAAGCGGCCCTGCCGCTCCTGCCGTCCTGGGGCTGGCCGCCAGCGGGGGCCGTCTTGCCGGGCTTGCCCCTGAGCTGGGCCTCCTGGCCTGCGGCCGGCTGGCCCTTGTTCATGCGGGCGCCGGGAGCGCCGTCGGCCCGGCCCTGTCCGCCCTGGCCGCCCTGTCCCTTGGCCGAAGCGGCCCGGGCCTTGGCATCGCGCTCCCTCGCCAGCGCGGCCGCCGTCGGATCGCCCTTGCCCATGTCCACGCGCCTGGCGCCGATGAAGGTCTTCCTGAAGAAGTCGGTGTCGAGGGACTCGACGCGCACCCTGGCATTCGGCCGGGGCGCATGGATGAAGCGGCCCCCGCCAAGGTAGATGCCGGTGTGGTAGCCGCCGTCGTGGCGCCTGAAGGACACGATGTCGCCGGCCCGCATCTTGCTCCTGTCCGTCACGGCGTAGCCCACGCGCGACTGTTCCTGCGCCGTGCGGGGCAGCGTGACGCCTGCGCCCTTGTAGGCCCACTGCACGAGGCCCGAACAGTCGAAGCCGCCGGGATTGCGGCCTCCGGGCACGTAGGGCGTGCCGATGGCGCTGTGGGCGCGCCCGGTGACGCCGCCTGTCTCCTTTTTGCCGTTGACGACTTCGCGGCGCGGCGCCGCGTCCCTGCGCTTGCCGGACCTGGCGTGGCGGGATGCCGGCCTGCCGCCGGCGTAGGGATCGTCTTCGCCGTAGACGGAGGCGCCTTCGTGCGGGGCGGCGTGGCGGCTGGAGCAGGCGGGGAGGGCGAGGCTCAGCAGAAGCAGAAGGGAGAGAGCGTGTTTCAGGGACATGGGCGCACCTTGGCGTATGCCCGGACGTCGCAGGCCTTGGAAAGGGCCGCAGGGGGCGGAAGCCCCGGGGCGGCGCGCGGGCGGCTCGACTGCAACGCTAAAGAAAAGAAATGCCAAAGTCGAGAACTTCTTGCGCAGGATCGCCGAAAGCGCCGATCCGGATCCGCAGGAGCCGGCAGGAGTCGGCCGGAGGCTGAGGCCGCAGGCGTGCCGTGCAGGCGAAGGCGACGCCTGGGGCGGGCAGGGATGGCGCCCCTTTCCCCGGCGCCGGAAGGACAGTCTACGGCCGGTCGAGGAAGGCGACGAGGCTTTTGCCGTCCTTCGTGCCGGCAAAGGCGGCCACGCCGCTCCGGGTCCTGGCCATGGCTTCCCTGAGCGCCGGCAGGACGTCCTGCGGCACCTCGCCCAGCGTCTTGTCGAAGTAGTTGACAAAAAGCCTGCCCGGGGCGTCCTGGCAGCCGTCGTCCTCGGTCCAGACCTTGGGCTCGACGTCGAGCTTGGCGCAGAGCACGGGCATGTCGCAGGCTTGCAGCCTTCCCTCGACGGCAAAGACAAGGGCCCGGCAGTCTCTGGACGGGTAGTAGCACAGATCGAGGCTGGGGCTGGGGGCGCCGCCGGCGAGGCGCGCAAGGCAGCCCATGCCCGACTTGGCGAAGAAGAGGAAGTTGGCGGGAAGCTTGCCTATGCGCCCCATTTTGGAGAGGACGAAGACGTCTTCCCACTCGCGCTCGAAGCCCAGCTCTTCGCCCGCCAGCATGGCGTCGAGGATGGCCTTTCGCGAGGTGCCGTCGCGGTTCACGTCGTCTGCGGCCTGCAGGGGGACGCCGGCAAAGGCCGCCGCGCCCTCGAGGCCCGCCTTGGCCTGCCATTCCTCTGCGCCGACGATGCGGGCGTTGATGATCTTTTCCGGCCCATGGCCGCTCTGCCTGTCCATGCTGACCTCCTTGGCGTTCCGTGGCGTTGTGGGGGGCCGGGCCGCGCCGGCGTCCTGCGGTCCGGGGGCGCGCCCTGGCTTCGGCCATGATAGGCCGAGCGCGGGGCAAAGGAAAGAGCCTCGCCGCAAGGGAAAGGGCCTCGCCAGGCGCAGGCGAGGAGAAAGCGGCGTGCGCCTGGGGCTGGATTGCCGGCTCAAGAGGTGCTACAAGGCTGGGAGGCGGCAAGCCTTCCGCCAGCGCCAACCACCAACGAGGCCGTTCATGTCCCGCATGCACCGCATTCCGCTTCTTCCCGTCTTTGCCGTGGCCCTTGCAGGCTTCTACTTCACGGAAACCCTGTGGAAGCCCCTGCTGGACGACATCGCCCTCATGTTCGGCACCGTCCTCACCATAGGCTGCCCTGTCTCCGGCCTGATGCACTGGCTGGTTCTGCAGGGCAGGACGGTGCTCGGCCGCTTCCTGCTGGCCTCGCCCCTCTCGGACATGCTCGTGGTCTCCCTCGGCGAGTCCTTCGGCTGGTCTGCGGCCGCCATCCTCTTTCTTGCCCTGAGCCGCTGGTTTGCCAGCTTTGACTTTGCCGCCGCCGCCTTCATGGCCTGCGCCGTCACGGCCTTCGCTTCGTACATGAACAGCTTCCCGGCCCTTTTCTACGTCTGCTTCGGCAGGCGTCATGGCGGGCGTCGCGTGCCTTGATAATGCTATTCGGATAGAATAGGATAAACCTACTTGTAGCGGAAACAAGGAGACGGAATCGACATGGCGAGCAGCGAGAAAGGCCGCCCCGGGGCGGATGGAGCATGGCTTGGGCAGGACGGCGACTTTGTCTTCAGGCCGTCGGACATGCGCGTGCTGGAATGGCACAAGCGCCAGGGGCTGCCCCGCGTGCTGCTGCTCTGGGGGGCTGCCGGCGGAGGCAAGAAGCGCCTCGCCAGGCGGTGGGCCGGCGAACGGGGCCTGTGCCTGGCCTGCGGGCCTGATCTGGACGCCACCCTCCGCTCGCCCGGCTTCTGCCAGGCCTTTGGCCGCAGAGAGGGCGCAGACCGCAGGGAAATAGCGGAGCTGCTTGTTGCCCGCGCCGTCCAGGGACCGCTGGCGATCATGGACTGCGAGCGCCTGCTGGCCAACGACCTTGCCTTTGGCAGGGCCCTTTCCCAGGCCTGGCTCGACAGAAGGGGTGACCATCCCTGCCTCATCCTCGGCGGAGAGTCCGTGCCTGTGCCGGCCGGCATGCCCCGCGAGTTTCTGCGCATACACCACGTCCAGGCCGTGACCTTCCAGGAGTTCAGGCAGTGCCTGCCGGGCATGGATCCGGCAGAGCAGCTCTTTGCCTACGCCGTCTTCGGCGGCCAGCCCGGCTTCTTCCTGAACCTCAAGCCTGGCCAGTCCGTTGCCGACAGCGTCTACAGCGTCCTGCTGCATCCCGAATGCCTGCCGCCGGCCAGGGGGCTGTGGTGGGAGGGGCGCTCCGATCCGAGGATTGCCCTCAGGCTGCTCGCCTCCCTGAAGCGCAGCCCCGTCACGAGCGCGGACCTCTACCTTGCCCTGCACGCGTCGGGGCTGGCTGCCGAGGCTTGTTCCGAGGCGCCGGAAAAGGTGCAGATCGATGCGGCCGTCAGCGCCGCGCGCTTCACGCTGGACGAGCTTGCCCGCGCCGACGTGATTCTCCAGGTTGCCAACCTCTGCCGCAGGGAGGCAGGGCCCGTGAAGGTGGAATGCTGGGATGCGGTGCCGGGCGCCCTGCGCTTCTGGCTTGCCATGCACGATGCCCTGGGAAGGGAGCCCGGCAGCCCCCTTGCGCTGTCCCCGGACGAGGCGGCCTTCCTCTGTCAGTCCCTGCCCGAGCTCGCGCAGAGCTTCGGCCTGCCCGCCTTCCGCGACGCCTGCTTCCAGTGGCTGTGGCAAGCCAACGCCCTCGGGCTGCTTCCCAACAGCTACGCCAAGTTCGGCCTCTGGATCCGGGCCGTGCCGGGCTCGCCCGTAGAGCAGTGCTACGCGGCCGGCGACAGCCTGGGCTTCGTCATGGAGAGCGCCGACGGCGCCCACGTCCTTGCCTGCGACTGCTCGCTCAATCCCGAAGGGGAGAGCCGGGCCTTCGTGGAGCGCCTGGTCGCGAAGCTCAGCCGCGAGGTGCCGGGCTACCGCGGAACCGACATCCGCTACTGCGCCTTCTCCCTGCGCGGCTTCGACGAGGACGCCAAGCGCTGCGCCGAGGCGCTTGCCAGCAGGATGGGCACCTGCTTCCTCCTTGCCGACGCCGGCGTCGTTGCCGCCGGCCCCGCCGCGCCGGCGGCCTTCCCTGCCCAGGAAGGCGGCTGCGCCGCGCTCGCGCTGCGGGCCCTCTTCAAGCCCGAGGAAGACGTCCTCTTCCGCACTGCCGCCACCCCGCTCCTGCAGTAGCGGCCTGCCGGAAGGGCTTTGGGGAAGCGCAGCCTGCCTGCGCCTTGCCGCACAAGTTCGGGCGAGGCCTTGACGAGAGGCCATGGCGGCGGCACCCTTTGCTTCATGGATGCCATTCTTGCCATGACCGCCAGCGCCGGAGGCGCTGCGCTGTTCCGGTGCCGCCTGCAGGCAGACGCTTCCTGCATGCGCGGCCCTGGAGCCTGTTTCAGGGCCTGCTTCGGAGCCTGCCCTGGCATGGCCATGGCCTTTGCCGGCGCCACCTGACCCGTCTGCGGCAGGTGGGGCTGGACGTCTTGCCTTTCTGCGTGAGCCGGTGATTCCGCCTGCCGTGCCTGCGCATCCTCCCCCCTCCTGCCGCCAGCGCCGATCGGCGCTCTGCGACAACCACACATCCACCGAGGGAGGAAAACGCATGCGACATCTCTTCACCGTTATGGCCGGCCTGTTCTGCACGGCAGCGTTCGGCGTCATCGCCGCGCCCGCCGGCGCGGCCGATCCCCTGGACGCTTTCAAGGGCCTCAAGGGCACGCTCGACATTGCCGGCGGCACCGCCCACATTCCGGTCATGAAGGGCGCAGCCCAGCAGATCATGGCTGCCAACAAGGACATCCGCATCACCGTGACCGGCGGCGGTTCCGGCGTCGGCGTCCAGAAGGCCGGCGAGGGCCTCGTGCAGATCGGCAACACCGGCCGCGCCCTCAAGCAGAGCGAGATCGACAAGTACGGCCTCGTCAGCTTCCCCTTCGCCATCGACGGCGTGGCCGTGGCCGTGAGCCTCGACAATCCCGTCTCCGCTCTCTCCAAGGCCCAGGTGAAGGACCTCTTTGCCGGCAAGATCACCAACTGGAAGGA
>DFDR01000049.1:2579-2958 GCA_002369295.1 Desulfovibrionaceae bacterium UBA3823 | reverse complement strand
CACCAACTGGAAGGAGGTGGGCGGCAAGGACGCGCCCGTCACCCTCTACGTGCGCGAAGACGGCAGCGGCACCCGCGAAACCTTTGAAGGCCGCGCCCTCGACAAGGGCAGCTCCGCGCCCAGCGCCAACGTCGTGAACTCCAACGGCGCCATGAAGACCGCCATCGCCAAGGATCCCAACGCCATAGGCTACGTCGGCATCGGCCACCTCGACGCCAGCATCAAGGGCGTCGCCATCGACGGCATGGTGCCCACCCAGGAGAACGCCGCGAACGGCAAGTACACTGTGACCCGCCTGCTTTACATGAACACCAAGGGCGAGCCGCAGGGCCTCGCCAAGGCCTTTGTGGACTACATCTTCACGCCCGCAGGCCAGGAG
>DFDR01000049.1:0-2513 GCA_002369295.1 Desulfovibrionaceae bacterium UBA3823 | reverse complement strand
GTGCGCAAGGCCGGCTACATCCCCTATGCCAAAAAGTAGGGGCCAAGGCGCCGCCGGCGCGGCTGCCGCGCCGTCCCCGGACAAGGAACCCGCGCCGGAAGCGCTGCAGGAAGCGGTGCCGGCTCCGGAACAGGAGCTGGCACTGGACCTGCCTGCCGATCCCGGGGACGGCGCCGGCTGGGGCGCATCGCTGGCGGCCGCCCTGGCCGCCGGCGGCGCCCTGCTGCTCTGCCTCATGGTGGCGCTGGCAGCCCTGCCTGCGCTCTTCGGAACCGGCGGCGAAAGCCCCTTCCACTGGACCTGGCAGCCCTACGCGGGCCAGTTCGGGATACTCCCCATGTGCGCAGGCACCCTGGCGCTCACGGCCTTTGCCCTGGCCCTGGGCTGGCCCCTGGCGCTGGGGCTGGTCTGCTGGCTGCTCTGCGAGGAGGCGAAGTGCCTTGCGCCCCTGGTGCGCTTCACCTCGGGCCTCGTGCGCTTCATGACCACCATACCGACCGTCGTCTACGGCTTTGCCGCCGTCTTCCTGCTCACGCCCTGCATGCGGAGCCTCTTCGGCGGCACGGGCCTGGGGCTGGCCACGGCAGGCCTCGTGCTCACCCTGCTCATTCTGCCCTCCATGCTCCTCACCCTGGAAGCGGGCCTCAAGCCCCGCCTCGAGGCCCTCTGCCCCTGGGGCCAGGCCCTCGGCTTCTCGAAGCTCCAGCTGCTCCGGCGCTTTGTCCTGCCCCAGGCGGGCCGCACCCTGGCGGCTGCAGCCGTGCTCGGCTTCGGCAGGGCTGCCGGCGACACCCTGCTTCCCCTGATGCTGGCGGGCAACGCCCCCCTGGCGCCGGAGGGGATCTTCGCCAGCCTGCGCACTCTTTCCGCCCACATGGCCATGGCCACGGCCAACGAAGTGGGTGGCGGCGCCTACAACTCCCTCTTTGCCGCAGGCTGCCTCCTGCTCGGCGCCACGGCGCTGGCTAGCCTTGTCCTGCGAAGGCTCATGTCCAGCGCAAGGGCCGCGACCGGCGCTTCCGGCACCGGGCCGGAGGAGGGCCGGCCATGACCGGATCTGGCCTGGCGGACTGCCTCCTGCGCTGGCTCCTGCGCCTCTGCGCCCCGCTGGTGATAGTCTGCGTGGGGGCGCTCCTCGTCTTTCTCGTGCGCCAGGGCTGGCCTTCCCTGTCGCCTTCGCTCGTCTTTGGGAGCGTCCCTCCCCTCGACGCCCTGCTCGGCCGCCAGCCCGTGTGGGACGGCCTGTGGCCCGCCTGCGCCGGCACCTTCTGCCTCGTAGCCCTGGCTGCCGGCATGGCGCTTTTCCCGGGCATTGGCTGCGGGCTCTACTTGGCCGAATTCGCCCCGCCCCGCAGGGCCTGCGGCATACGCCTCGCCATGGACGTGCTGGCAGGAACGCCCTCCATCGTCATGGGGCTCTTCGGCTTCACCCTCATCCTCTTTCTGCGCAAGACCCTGCTTCCCGAGGCCAATACCTCGCTCTTCCTCTCCGCCGCCTGTCTGGCCCTGCTCGTGACGCCGGTGCTGGCCGCCACCACCGCCGAATCCCTGGCTGCCCTGCCCGCAAGCCTGCGCGCAGCCTGCCAGGCCATGGGCTTCACCAAAAGGCAGTGCGCAAGGCACGTGCTGCTCCCCTGCGCCATGCCGGGCATTGCCGGCGGCGTCGTGCTCGCCGTGGCAAGGGCGGCCGAAGACACCGCCGTCATCATGCTCACGGGCGCCGTTGCCAACGCCGGCCTGCCGGCAGGGCTCTGGGGGCGCTTCGAGGCGCTGCCCTTCAGCATCTACTACACCTCTGCCCAGTACCAGGACCAAGACGAGCTCCTGCGCGGCTTCGGCGCGGCCCTCCTGCTCCTCGCCCTCTCGTCGGGCCTGCTGCTGGGCGCGAGCCTCCTCGAGAGGCGCTTCCGCCGGCGCTGGCAGGGCGGGGGATAGCCTGCCGGAGGCAGCCAGGCAGGGCGCAAGCAAGGCAGAGGCATCCATGAAGCAAAGCTTGAAGCACAACAGGGAACAGACGATGCGCCAGACAGCGAAGCAGGCCATTCTCGTGGAGGGGCTGGAGGTTGCCTTCTCCGGCCGCACCGTGCTCTCGGACGTGGCCTTCGATGCCGGGGCGAAGGGCCTCAGCGTCGTCGTGGGGCGCTCTGGATCAGGCAAGACGACCCTCCTGCGCGCCCTCAACCGCCTCAACGAAACGCTGCCCGGCTGCCGGACCAGAGGCCGGGTGCGGCTCGATCTGGGCCGGGGGCTGGAAGACGTCTACCCCCAGTCCCTTGGCGCCAGGGTGCGCCCCTTGAGCGAGCTGCGCCGGCTCGTCGGCATGGTCTTTCAGACCCCGAGCGTGTTGCCGGTAAGCGTGGCCCAGAACATCGCCGTGCCGCTCAAGGTGGTGCGCGGGGTGCCGGGATCGGAGATAGGCGACCGCGTGCGCCAGGCGCTGGAGGCCGTGGGCCTGTGGCAGGAGACCGCAGACCGCCTGCGCCTGCCGGCCGCAAGCCTCTCCGGCGGCCAGC
>DFDR01000090.1 GCA_002369295.1 Desulfovibrionaceae bacterium UBA3823 | reverse complement strand
GCTGGGGCTCAGGCTGCGGCTGGGGTTGCGGCTCAGGTTCCGGGTCGGGGCTTGGCGCTTCCGTGCTGGCAAAGACGATGTCGATGTATCGCGCGCTCGCCACGATGTCGGCCTGGTATTCCAGGCTCACGCCCTGCGTGACGGCAATGCCTTCGGCCAGTTTCTGGGGAGTGTCGTCGAGCATGGTGCCGTTGATCTTGAAGGCGCCGGTAAGCTCGGTCAGCAGGTGAGCCGTACGGCCGGAAGCAGGACCCGCATCGCTGGAGAGGGCGACTGTGAATCTGGGGTTGTGCCCGAGATCCGTCGTCCCGCCGGAATTGGCGATGAGGAGCACGGAGGCGCCGGTCTCGAAGGCTGCGCCGCCGAGCCGGAAATCGTAATTGCTGAAGTTGGCGATGCTGGCAACCCTGAGGTTGGCGGCATCGTGGATCTGCAGTGTGTTGTCGCTGCGCAGATCCGCAGCCGGAGAGGTGCCGTCTTCAACGGCCAGCGCCAGTCCGCCGTAGAGGGAGACGTTGTTGAAGACGGGCGCGTCGCTGATGCTGACGGTGTTGCCCGTTGCCGGGGCGTCTTCGTAGTCTCCTCCCGCTGCGCCGCCGGCGATGACGACGTCGGTGAATGTGCCTCCGCTGATGCTGACGGTGTTGTTCAGGGCTGGACCGAAGCGGCTGTAGCCGCCGGCAACGATGGCATTGGCGAAGTCGCCGTTGCGGATGCCGACGCTGTTTGCCCCTGCCAGGCCGAGGACGCTGTAGCCGCCGGCAACGATGGCGTTGCTGAATCCGCCGTTTTCAATGCTAATCCTGTTGTTCTCGGCCACGCCGAAGAGGGCGCTGTAGCCGGCGGCTATGATGGCTTTGCTGAAGGTGCCGTTGAAGATGTCGATGCTGTTGCCGCTGGCGGAGCCGAACTCGTCGCTGGTGAATCCGCCGGCAAGCACGCTGGAGAGCTCGTCGTCGAGATTGCCTCCCAGAAAGCCTCCGCCGTAGATCAGGACGCTGTTGTTCTCGGCATTGCCTTCAGCGTTGACCAGGCCAGCTGCGGCCAGGGTCTGGGCAAAGCCGCTCTCGATGACAAGCGTATTCCCCACGGCGTGGGCATAGTTGGCATGGCCGGCGTAGACGGTGCCGACGGGAGTATCGCCGCTGGCCCTGAGCAGGAGGGTGTTGCCCGAGACGGGGTCGCGGCTGGAGCGTCCGTCGGCTGCATAGTAGGCATTGAAGCCCTGGCTGACGAGTTCGTCGTTGACCTCGAGGGTGGTGTCCTGGGCGGCCTGGCCGTTCAGGATGCCGACGATGCCGCAGATCTTCGAGCCCTCTTGGACCGGTTCGGAGGCGCCGGCGTCCGTGCCTCCGGAAGCGGGGCAGATCAGCGAGGAAAGCAGAAGGGGAAGCAGGGTTGTCTTGCGCATGGCTCGCTGCTCCTCGCGCTAGAAGCTGGGGTAGGGGACGGCATCGAAGAAGCGCCCTTTCAGCTTGTCCTTCTCCTGGATCAGGCGCCTTGCATCGTCTTTGCGCTGGGCGCGCTCCCGCAGGGAGCCTGCCCGCCCGGTGCGGCTGTTCCTGCTCTGCTCGATGGCCGTCTTGAGGAAGCGGGTGCTGTTGAGTTCATTGCTGAAGTTGCGGAGGCTGAAGGGCTGGGCAAAGTAGCAGACGGCTGTGGCCGCAAGGATGGCGCAGCAGAGCTTTCTTGCTGCGAAGCCGGAGGGACGGGACGAGGCATTTCTGCTCATGGGAAACTCCTTACAGTGATTTGGCCACTGGGGCCTGCCTCCCTTGTACAAGGGGGGCAAGGATGCGGACAAAGCGGAGTAAGTTTCAAAAGTGCGAAAACGCAGAAACGAAAAAACTCAATCTTGTCATATGACAGGATTGAGTTTTTGGAGGCGCGTCCCGGACAGGGCGAAAAGCCTTGAAAGACGGGCACCGGAGGCTTGTCAAGAGGGGAATTTTTTGGGTCCTTTGGGAGGGGCTTGACAGGCTTTGCCGGCAAGGAGCGTTTTTGGCTTGTGCCTGAGCAGAAAGAGAGGGCCTGCCTGGAAGGTGTCGCCTTCCGGACAGGCCCTTTGCGTGCGCTGGGGAGCGTGGCTAGCGCGAGCCCTTGGGGAAGAGCACGACGCCCACGGTTTTCAGGATGATGACGATGTCCAGCAGGAGGGACATGTTCTTGATGTAGTAGAGGTCGTATTCGAGCTTGTGCAGGGCGTCCTCCTGCGAGGCTCCATAGGGGTAGCAGACCTGGGCCCAGCCGGTGAGCCCGGGCTTCACGGTGTGCCTGAGGCTGTAGTAGGGGATGTCCTGCTTGAGCTGGGTGACGAAGGCCATGCGCTCGGGACGGGGGCCGATGAAGCTCATGTCGCCCTTGAGGATGTTCCAGAGCTGGGGAAGCTCGTCGATGCGGACCTTGCGGATGAAGCGCCCAACGCGGGTCACGCGGTCGTCGTGCTCTCTGGCCCAGACCGCGCCGTTCTTCTCGGCGTCGGTGCGCATGGAGCGGAACTTGTAGACCGTGAATTCCTTTTCGAAGAGGCCCACGCGGTCCTGCTTGTAGATGACGGGACCCTTGGACTCCATGCGTATGGCGATGGCCGTGGCGAGCATGATGGGGGCCGCCGGGATGAAGATCAGGATGGAGATGATGACGTCGAGGGCGCGCTTGAGGCGACGCAGAGAGCCTCGGGTGTTGAGGTTGAAGCCCTCGGTCTGCAGGAGCCACTCCTCGGTAATCTGGGTGATGGGCAGGCGCTTGACCACGTGCTCGTAGAAGCTGCGCAGATCGACGACCATGGTGCCGGCGAGCTTGGCCTCCAGCAGGGCGTGGGCGATGTCGTCGTCGATGGGGGCGTCAGGCAGGAGCAGAATCATGGTGGCGCCGCTGGACTTGGCCGCGTCCAGCACGTCGAAGGGCGCGCCAAGGCAGGGGCCGGCGTCGGGGTCCATGTCCTTCTCGCCAACGTAGCCTATGATGTTGGCTTCGGGCAGGCCCTCGCGGAGGAGCTGGCGGATCTTGCCGGCCCTGTCCACGCCCACGAGGAGGATGCGCAGGGGGTGCGTCAGCTTGTCGGCGTTGCGGTAGTAGAGGTAGCGCCAGCCGAGGCAGAGCAGGCAGGAGAGCGCAAAGAGCAGGGCTATGGTTGCCCTGTCGAAGCGCCAGTGCTGGAAGGTGTAGGAGCAGGTTGCCGAGCTGATGATGCCGAGGGTGCAGGCGACCAGCACCCGGCCCATGGTCTCCTTGAAGTCTTCGTGGCCCACGCTGTAGGCATCGAGGATGTAGAAGAAGAGCAGATAGAAGAAGAAGGTGAACAGGCTTGCGCCGGTGTAGTCCTTGAAGACGTTGAGCTCCGGGGGCAGTGTGGTCAGCTCGCACACCAGCAGGGCCGCCAGAAGGCAGCCGAAGTCGATGGCCTGCATGAGCCCGCGCCTGTAGTTGCTGATCATGGGAATATGTCTCCTCGCCATGCGCCTTAGGCCGGCACATGCATGTCCTTCAGTATGTTCCGGGCCACGGTCTCGGCGTCGAATTCTGCCTCGGCAATCCTGCGGCCCTCGGCGCCCAGGGCGCCGGCGAGCGCAGGATCCTTGAGGAAGCGCTCCATGGCTCTGGCCAGAGCCGGCGGGTTCTTGGCCGGCACGAGGAAGCCGTTGACGCCGTCGCGCACGACTTCGCGGCAGCCTGGCACGTCCGTCACGACGGCGGCCCTGCCCATGCTCATGGCCTCCATGACGGCCGTGGGCGTGCCTTCGCGCCAGGATGGCAGGACGAGGACATGGCAGGCTTCAACGTACGGGCGCACGTCCCTGGCCTCGCCGAGGTACTCGACGGAGCCGTCTCTGGCCCACTGGGCAATCTCCTCGCCGGAGATGCTGCCAAGGCCCTGCTCTCTGGGGCCGAGCGCCTGGAAGCGGGCGCAGGGCCACTGCCGCTTCAGCATGACCGCCGCTTCGGCGAACTCGCGGTAGCCCTTGGCTTCGAGGAGCCGGCCCACGACGAGGAAGGTGACGTCTTCGCCTGCGGGCAGGGGGCGCTGGTCGAAGCGTGCAACGTCGACGCCCGTGCCCCTGGCAAAGAGCACGCGGGCGCCGGCCTGGAGAATGCCGGACCTGCGGAAGAGCTCGGCATCGTCCCTGTTCTGGAAGAAGACGCCCTCGATGTGCTGGAGCGCCATGCGGTACAGGGTGATGCTGAGGCGGTTGATGCACTTCTTGAAGACGGAGTCCGCCTCGAAGGCGTAGCCGAGGCCGGTGATGGTGGCGTAGATGTGCCTGACGCCGGCGCGCTTGGCTGCCATGCAGCCGTAGATCACGGGCTTGATGGTGGAGGCGAAGAGCAGGTCCGGCCGCTCGGCCTTGAAGACGCGCTCAAGGTCGAAGTAGGTCGCGATGTCGCGCACGGGATTCACGCCCTTGCGGTCGAGGCGGTAGTTGACGACGCGGACGCCGAGCTCCCGCAGGCTCTGTTCCGTTGCGGGGTCGCCGTCCGGCAGAAGGCAGAAGACGGCGTGTCCAGCTGCCAGCATCTGCCGCATCAGGACTTTCCAGAACAGGAAGACCGCCCTTGCCTGGTTCCCAAGAACACAGATTTTCATCGAAGCACGTTCCTTTGCGCCGTTCCTCCCGGCCAGACCGGCGGGGGGTTGCGCCGAAATGCACAAAACGGCGTCAACCT
The DNA here is from genome assembly GCA_002369295.1 of Desulfovibrionaceae bacterium UBA3823. GTDB lineage: Bacteria > Desulfobacterota > Desulfovibrionia > Desulfovibrionales > Desulfovibrionaceae > Desulfovibrio. Next base: position 6,225 of record DFDR01000090.1, on the reverse strand, counting down.
ACTAAAAAATGGACAGGGTGAAAAGCGGTGAACGCGGAGCCTGAGGCGAACGGCGGCAGGCCTGGCCTTGCTTTACATCAAGGGGGGCTCGGGCTAGATTGCCGCATCCTGGGCAGGGGCCCCGGACTCCCTTTCCCCTCCCCACGCAAGCACCACACAAGTCGAGGATTGCATATGACTCAGTATGAACAGCTGTGCAAAGAAATGCAGGAACACCCGTCCTACTGGCTCGTCACAGGCTGCGCCGGCTTCATCGGCTCCAACCTCCTCGAGCACCTGCTGAAGCTGGGGCAGAAGGTTGTCGGTCTCGACAACTTTCTTACTGGCTACCAGAAGAACCTGGACATGGTCGAGGCGATTGTGGGACCCGAAGCCTGGAAGAACTTCCACTTCATCGAGGGCGACATCCGCGATCTTGACACCTGCCACGGCGCAGTCAGCGGCGTCGATCACGTGCTGCACGAAGCCGCCCTCGGCTCTGTTCCGCGCTCCATCGACGATCCCCTCCTCTCCAACAGCTGCAACATCGACGGCTTCCTCAACATGATCGTCGCTTCCCGCGACGCCGGCGTGAAGAGCTTCGTCTATGCGGCCTCCTCCTCCACCTACGGCGACTCCACGGAGCTGCCCAAGGTCGAGGATAAGATAGGCCATCCCCTCTCTCCCTACGCAGTGACCAAGTACGTTGACGAGCTCTATGCCGACGTGTTCGCCCGCTGCTATGGCTTCACCTCCGTGGGCCTGCGCTACTTCAACGTCTTCGGCCAGCGCCAGGATCCCTTCGGCGCCTACGCCGCCGTCATTCCCCAGTGGTTCGCCAGCCTCATCCGCCGCGAAACCGTCTACGTCAACGGCGACGGCGAGACCAGCCGCGACTTCTGCTACATCGACAACGTCGTGCAGGCCAACCTCCTCGCCAGCTTTGCCAGGGACGAGGCCCGCAACCAGATCTACAACGTGGCCTTCGGCCAGCGCACCACCCTGAACGAGCTTTTCGAGCTCATCAAGGAGGAGGTCGTGCGCCACAAGCCCGAAGCCTCGGACGCCAAGCCCACCTACCGCGACTTCCGCGCGGGCGACGTGCGCCACTCGCTGGCCGACGTCTCCAAGGCCGCCAGGCTGCTCGGCTACGAGCCCAAGTTCGACGTCCGCCAGGGCCTGCGCCTTGCCGGGGACTGGTACAGCGCCAACCTTTAGGCGATTCTCTCCATAGCAATGCCAAAGGGGCGGAACCTTGCGGGTTCCGCCCCTTTGCTGATCATGCCGCCGGCAGGAAAATCCTAGAGGGCGAAGTCGGCAGTCTCGCCGGGCTTCATGTGCAGGTGGCGGCACTTGGGGGCGAGCTCGGCGAGCGCCTTGGCAAAGGGCTCGTCCGACTGGGCCAGCACAGGGAAGGTGCCCCAGTGCATGGGCACGGCGGCCGCGCACTTCAAAAGGCCGCAGGCCATGGCCGCCTGCCTGCCGTCCATGGTGTAGTGTCCGCCCGTGGGCAGCAGGGCGACGTCGATGCGGAAGAGCTTGCCCCAGAGGGCCATGTCGCCGAAGACGCAGGTGTCGCCGGCGTGGTAGACCGTCAGGCCGTCGGGCATTTCGACGATGTAGCCGCAGGGGCTGGCCGACTCGCTCGAATGGAAGGCCTGGGTCATGGTGACGGTGGCGCCCTTGCAGGCGATGGCGCCGCCGACGTTGAAGCCGCCGCCTATGACCTGCTGGGCCGGAATGCCCTGGGCCTGCAGCTTGCCTGCCGTGCCCACGATGGTGCCGAGGCTGGCGCCGGTGCTTTTGCAGATCTTCACGGCGCTGCCGGTGTGGTCGCCGTGGTCGTGCGTGACGAGCACCAGATCGACGCCGTCCTTGACGGCTGCCTCCTCCATGGCGGGGTCGGTGAAGAAGGGATCGATGAGAATGCTGACGTCGGGGTGCTCGAGGCGGAAGGCCGCGTGTCCGTACCAGGTGATGCTGCTCATGCGTGTAGTCCTCGCTGCGAAAGGGGAGAAACGGAAGGGGAAATGGCGGTCTTCATGATAGCAGGACTCGGGGCAAAGGAAAATCGCGGTTCCGGCAGGACTGCGCCGCGCCCTTCAATCTTTTGCGCGCGCAAGTTGACAAAGGAGCAGGGAATTCTTTAGTAGAGTGCTCAGCGTGCGTCCGTAGCTCAGTTGGATAGAGCGTTTGCCTCCGGAGCAAAAGGCCGTGAGTTCGAATCTCGCCGGACGCACCAGAAATTTCAGGCGCCTGCTGTCTATCGCAGAGGCGCTCTTTTTTTGCTCCGCGCTGGTCCCGCGTTTGCTCCTCCCCCTTCTCCAGACTGTCCGCAAAGCGGGGGCCGCCTGCCTCGCCTGTCCAGCCCGGAGGCTGAAAGCGTATCGAGCCACGGAATGGGAAGCGCGTGGCGGCCAGCTTGAGGATGTCGTCGCCGCTCGCCTTCTGCGGTCTGTTGCGCGACAAAAAATCAACAATTTCAAGCAGGACTTGCTTCTTACGGCTCGGCCAACATGTCGCACGGGCAATTCGGATGCTTGCATCGCAGCAAGTCCACTGACTGCAGACAATAGAATATAGTAACGATGCAATAATCAAAATTTAAAAAGGATGTAAACCTAAAAATAAGGTCTACATCCATTTTTACATATTACTGTGTTGAAACAATGTTATTTTGGATGCGTTTTTACACCGCAGACACTCATTTCTCCTTCAACTGTAGTTTCCCAGTTGCCATCCCATTGGGCTACCATGTTAGGATGTTCCTTCAACCATGCTGCCAGAACTTCAGGGCAACGTTTCTGAGCGAAATCATTATCAACAATCGGGCCGGCTTCAAGACGAAGATATTTAATATCCTGTTCCATATAACCAGAGTCACAGATTTGTTTCATAGTGTCAAAATCAGGGCCAGTATATACGGAAACAGCGATAATAGAGTTAATTTTTTCCGTTAAAATGCCAGCTTGAGTCTCCATCATATTCCCTTTAAGCCATACACCGGCTTCAAGGTTTGTTGATTCCTTGACAGTCATATTTAATTCAGTTGCTAGATCCCTAGCGATAGAATGTGCATCTATCTTTTTTTCTGGGAACAGCTGAATTGATAATATATTTTTATCATCTTTGGATGTGATCTTGCAACCTTCGGGGATGGCTTGCGCAGTCCAGCCTTCAGGCACATCAATGATAAATTTGCCGACAGATGAGTTGAAAGACTGCTCCGTAGCCATTGTTTGTCCACAAATCAGAAGTGAAAAAATTGCTACAAAATAAATAATCTTTTTCATTAATCACATTCCTACTTTATCGTTTTCTTAAATTATTTTTAATATTTCAATTGAATAAGATGAAATTTTAAAAACTTATTCCAGATTTTGCTATCCCGCCAATTCTAGGCTGTCCAGCATCTTGGCCAGCATCTCCTCGTCTTCGCCTTGCAGGGCCATGAAGAGCCATTTGCCCTTCTCTACCGAGGATGTGGCGATTGTGCGCAGGCCATCGGTCTTGCCGGAGAGGAAGCAGGTCCCGTCCTCGTCCTGACCGGAGAAGTGCAGACCTGTATTGCGGGCAACGCTTTTGGCAATCTGCTCGGCTGACCGTCCCCCAGTCTGGAGTATGGCCACCGTCAGCGTGGAGCGTCCGTTGCCTGCGGTAATGCGCACGCCGCCGCTGATCGCCTCGGTGCTCCAGCCTTGGGGAATGCTGATCCTGAAGCGGCTGCCGTCGGAGCCGTAAATCCTTCTGGGCGCTTCGGCAAGCAGAACCGGCTTCTGGGCTGGCTCCGGCGCCGTGCCGAAGGCTGCCTGCGGGACCTCGTCCTTCCAGTTGCCGAGAATCTGCATGTTGCTCAGGATGAGGCTGTCAATCTCGGCAAGGGGATCGGCAAGGGCGGGCGCCGGCGTGCAGAGCAGAGAAGCGGAAAGGAGCAGGGTTGCTGTCTTGTGCATGTCTTGTCGGCATTCTTCCTGCCGCGGGGCAAGAATGTCGCCGCCTCCTGTGGTTGCTGTGTGTCGGGGCTAAGGTGCGAGAGGGCTGTCAGCGTCATCCGCTGCTTTCGGGGAGTCGGCATTGGCAGGATCGTTCATGCTTCCGGCAGGCATCGCAGCTTCCTCTGCCGCGGCCGGGCTGGGCTCATCGTTCCGCTTCGCCTTCAGCGAGTCGGTTATCTTGGCGACAGCCTCCATGTTCTTGCCGGACATGGTGCAGGTGGCATAGCGCTCATTCTCCACGAAGAGCACCAGGGTCTTGCGCAGGCCGGTGTCCGTTTCGCCGTGCAGGACAAACAGTCCGGGCCCCTTCTTGACCATGTTGCTGAAACCCCGTTTCTTGGCAAAGGTGCTAGCCATGGTCAGCGTGTTGGCTATCTGCTCGGGCGTCCTGCCCCTCGTGTTGCCGATGGCGATGGAGAGGAAAGTAGCCTTTTCCCCATCGGCGAGCTCAACGCCTGTCTGCGTGGCTTTCACTTCCCAGTCGCTGGGGACGTCGATGGTGAAGCGGGCAGTGTCAGGGCCGAACTCCTGGACCTGGGCATGGGCGGAACTTGCGCAGCCAATGCTGAGCAGGCAGAGCAAGGTGGCGGAAAGATTCTTCATTTTCAAGGTGCTGTGGTAAAAGTTGGCGAACTTTCGAGGGACTGGAGGGATTGGTCCCAAGCTGGTTCCTCTTATACTGAACCTGCAGGCCCGGTTGCAATAGGTGCGCGTAAAGCTGCGCAAGGCGGCTCCGGCGGCCTGTCCCGCGCACAGAAAGGGCGCCCTTCAGCCGCTGGAGCCGCTGGGGACAGGCGCCTTGTCTTGAGGACTGCGGCAGGCAGGACGCGTCAGCGCCCTACTCGACAAGGTGGAAGGAGCCGATGATGCGCAAGAGCGCGTCCGCATCGCTGCCGGCCATGGAGAACATGACGAAGAACTTGCCGGCAACGGTGATGGTGATGCCGACCTTGGCGCCGTCCTTGAAGCCGGTGACGAAGTAGTTGCTGTCGTCCTTGCGCCGTATTTCCCTGAGGCCCGTCTTGTGGGCGACGCTCTTGGCGATCTGCTCGGCGGTATGCCCCCTGTTGGCATCGATAATGGCCGCAATGCTGTTCTGGCGGTCGCCGCTGACCAGGTGCACGCCGTTTTTCAGTGCCTTGGCTGTCCAGCCGTCAGGCACGTCGATGCCGAAGCGGGAGAAGCTGGGCCCGTATTCATGGACGGCCGCCTGGGCAGAGCCTGCCAGCAGAAGGCAGGCTGCGCAGAGCAGGGGAGCAAGCAGAGCTTTCATGCAGGAATTCCTTGGAGCAATGCCGCCTGTGGGGGCTACTGCAGGGTGTCGAGCGGTCCTAAGACCTTGCCCATGTCGCCTGCCATGACGATGACGACGGCGAGATTGCCGTCGATGGTGACGGCCACGGCGAAGGGCGCGCCATCCTTCGTGCCGGACATGGCGAAGCTGCCGTCTTCCTTGTCAAGCGCCTTGGCGTCCTGCACGCCGTACTTTTGGACGGCACCCTTGCACAGGGCTTCCGCGCTGGCGCCTCCCGATTTGACTTTGGTCACGGCGAGGCTGCAGGCGCCGTTCTGATCGGCAAGCTGGACGCCGCCGTCGATGGCAGCGGCTGTCCAGCCCTCGGGCACGTTGATGGTGAAGCGGGAGAAGTCGGGGCCGAACTCCTGGACGGCCGCCTGGGCAGAGCCCGCCAGCAGGCATATCGCGACAAGCAGGGATGCAAGCAGGGCTTTTTTCATGGCTGTCTCCTTGTGAGGGCTGAGAGGGCTGTCTATGCTTCGCCGCCGGGTGCCGGCTCTTGGGCGAGCGCCGTGAGGTCGTAGTCCCCGCTGTCTTCGACGTCGGCGCGAACGACGGCGCCGGGCTGGCTTCCGGGACCGCTCACATAGGTGACGCCGTCCACTTCGGGCGCCTGGAACCAGACCCGGCCGTTGTGGAGGCCCGGCCACTCGGGATTGGCCTCGTCGACCAGCACGTCCAGGGTCTGGCCCCGGAAGCCTTCAAGAAACTGGGCGCTGATGTCCTGCTGCAGGGCCATGAGGGCATCGCGCCGCTCGTCCTTGACTGCCTGCGGAAGCTGATCCGGGAGTTCGGCAGCCTTGGAGCCCTCTTCGGGCCAGTAGGTGAAGACGCCAAGGTGCGTGAAGCGGGTTTTTTCGACGAAGCGGCAGAGGTGTTCGAACTGGGCCTCGGTCTCGCCGGGATAGCCCACGATGCAGGTCGTGCGCAGGGCCGCTTCGGGAAGGGCCTCCC
>DFDR01000065.1 GCA_002369295.1 Desulfovibrionaceae bacterium UBA3823 | reverse complement strand
CCGGCGCAGTCGGTGAGGCGCTTGGCCACGAGGCCGCCGGTGCAGGATTCGGCGGTGGCGACCTCCTCACCGCGCTCCGCAAGCAGCCTGACCACCGTCTGCTCGAGGCTGTCTGCGTCCACGCCCCAGACCACGTCGCCAAGCAGAGCCTGGACCTGCCCGACCACGGGGGCAGCCAGGGCTTCGGCCGCTTCCCTGCTTTCGGCCTTGGCGGTGACGCGCACGTAGGTCTGGTTGAGCTCGTCGATGTAGGTGGCGACGGAAGGGTTGGCGCCGTCGCAGAGCGCGCCGAGCTTGAGGGCCGCGTCGCCCTCGCTCTGGTTGAAGGTGCGCACCATGTGGGAGACGATGACGCATCCCGTGCGTCTGGCCAAAAGGGGCGCCAGCTGGTCCCGGAACATGGGCTCGAGCTCCCTCGGCGGTCCTGGCAGCAGGGCGCAGAGCTTGCCTCCGGGCGTCTGGACAAGGCAGCCCGGCGCCGTGCCGACCGCGTTCTTCAAGGGTGTTGCACCCTTGGGAAGCCAGGCCTGGAGCAGCTGGTTCTCGCCCATGTGCCGGCCCTTGAAGTATTCCTTCAAGTCGGCAAGCGAGCCCTCGTCCAGGACAAGCTCCAGCCCCAGGACCTCGGCGACGGTCTTCTTGGTGAGGTCGTCCAGGGTGGGGCCAAGGCCGCCAGAGGTGATCACGAGATCGCTGCGGGAGAGGGCCTGGACCAGGCACTCCCTGAGGCGCTGGGGGTTGTCGCCCACGGTGGCCACGTGCTCGAGGTCGATGCCAAGCTGGGCGAGCTCCCTGGCGAGGAAGGCGGCGTCGGTGTTGACGGCGTGGCCGAGGAGCAGCTCGGTGCCGATGGAGACGATTTCAGCTTTCATGGCGGGGCATCCCTGTTGTCCTGGTTGTCTTGACTGTCCTGATTCCCGGCTTCCCCGGCTTGCCGAGGGCCGAGGGCCTATGGCTTGCGCTGGCGGCGGAAGGCGTTCTGGCCGTACTCGCCGAGGCGCTCGAGGCGGCGGTCCACGAGATCGTAGAGCGTGCCCTTGGTGAAGGATCCGTTGCGGCGCCTGCGGCCGGCCTGCATGCCGGTCAAAAGCTGCAGGGCGTCTTCGATGCGGCGCACGGGGTAGATGGCGAACTGCCCTTCGTCCACGGCCTTGAGCACCGAGGGGGAGAGCATGAGCTCGTCGATGTTGTCGTAGGGGATGATGACGCCCTGGGTGCCGGTGAGGCGCTGGCGCTGGCAGACCTTGAAGAAGCCCTCGATCTTCTGGGTGACGCCGCCGACGGCCATGATCTGGCCGGAGTGGGAGACGGCGCCCGTGAAGGCCAGATCGAGCCTGACGGGCACTTCGGCGAGGGCCGAGAGCAGGGCCGCCAGCTCGGCGCCCGAGGCCGAGTCGCCCTCGATGCCGGCGTAGCTCTGCTCGAAGAAGAGCGATGCCGACAGCATGAGGGGCTTTTTGCTCGCAAACATGCCGGTGAGGTAGCTCACGAGTATCATCATGGCCTTGGTGTGGATGGGGCCGCCCAGATCGGACTCGCGCTCCAGGTCGATGATGCCGTCGTGGCCCACGCCCACGGTGCAGGAGATGCGGTGCGGCAGGCCGAACTCGAAGGTGCCGTAGGTGGTCACGGCAAGGCCGTTGACCTGGCCTATGGCGGAGCCCTGGGTTTCCACCTTGATGGTGTCGCGGTCGTACTCCTCCATGTAGAGCTCCTCGACCAGGCTCGAGCGGTAGGCGCGCTGGGCGTAGGACTCCTCGAGCACGGCGCCCGTGACCTTGGCAAGGCCCTGCATCTTGGCAAGGGCGGCTGCCTCGATCATGTGCTCGCGCAGGATGGGGAACTTGAGCGAAAGGCGCTTCTGGTCGTCGCAGAGGTGGGATCCGAGATCCACGAGCCAGGCCATGGCCGTCCTGTCGAAGGGGGGAAGCGCCTCGAGGTCCACGATGCGGCGTATGGCGCCGAGGTAGTAGCGCACGCCGGCCGCGCTTCGCGGCATGCGGTCGGCCATCTCGGCCTTGATGCGGAAGAGCTTGGCGAAGCGCTCGTCGGAGTCGAGCAGGCCTTCGTAGATGTACTCGTCGCCGATGAGCACGACCTTGAGGCCAAGCTTGACGGGGGCGGGCTTGAGGCCCTTGGTGCGCACGGCCGCGTCCGGCAGGTCCTGGTTGTCCTCGAGCCTGGAGACGCCGGCCTTGAGCGCGCGCAGAAGCCCTTCCCAGGCTGCGGGGTGGTGCAGGATGTCGTCCATGTGGAGCACGAGGTAGCCGCCGTTGGCGCGGTGGAGGCTGCCGGCCTTCACGAGGGTGAAGTCCGTGACCAGGGCGCCGAGCTCGGACTCGCGCTCGATGCAGCCGAGCAGGTTGGCGGGCGTGGGGTGGTCTTCCACGACGATGGGGGCGCCCTTGAGGCCCTGGTTGTCCACGAAGAGGTTCACGCGCAGGCGCGCCTTGACGTCGGGCCTGTCGGGCGCGCCCTGGGGCTGGCCGGCGGCTCTGGGATCCTGCGGCGGGAGTTCCGGCCCCTTGTTCAGGAAGGCGTCGGTGTTCTTGAGCAGGTCTTCGCGCAGATCCTTGAAGTAGGTCTCGAGCTCCGGCGCCGGGCAGGCCTTGAGGCTGCGCTTGGCGACAGGCTCGAGCACGGCGTCGAGCACGGCGCCCATGATGCCGCGCTCGAGGTCCTTCTCCTTGCCGGCGTAGCCTTCCTCCATCTTGGCCAGCTCGTGCACGAGGCCCGACATGTGCTGGGCCACGGCTTCGGAGCGGTGCTTGAGGGCCAGGCGCAGGCTGGCGTCGAGGCCTTCGAACTCGTCCTCGGAGACGCGCCGGCCCTTGACCAGGGGGTAGAGGGTGATGCTGCCCGCGTCGTCCACGTCGATGTTGAAGCCCTTGTGCTCGGCCACGCTGTTCATGCGGTGGAGCAGCTGGCTGCGCTCGTTCTGGTAGGCCTCGAGCAGCTTCTCGCGCTGCTTGATGAAGCGCTGGCCGCCCACGCGCCGCTCCAGCGTCGCGCCGATCTCCTCGACGCAGGTCTCCATGGCCTTGCGGAACTTCTGGCCCTGGCCCGAGGGGAAGGGCACGAGCACGGGGCAGTCGGGATCCTGGAAGTTGTAGACGTAGACCAGGTCCGGGGGCGTGGCCGACTTCTTCGCCAGCGGCTGGAGGTACTGGCGCAGCATGTGCATGCGGCCGAGCTGGGAGTCGCCGGCGAGGTAGACGTTGAAGCCGCTGGCCTGGATGTTGACGGCCAGATCCAGGGCCTTCATGGCCCTGTCCTGGAAGGGCGTGCGGCCTTCCGCGGGCGCGGGGCGGATGCCGTCGCTGTCGTCGGCTGGCACGAGGGCCGGATCGTAGGTGGCGTGCAGTCTGGAAGAGGGAAGCGGCTGAATGGTGGCCATGGCGTACCTTTCTTGAGTTTTCCGGCAGCGGCCCGGCCGGCGCGCCGCCGTGGTGGCGTCCTGAAACGGCGAAACCGGCATCGGAGCCGGGGACAGGCTTGCCTTCCCCGGCACGGCTGCCGGCTTGCGGTCAAAGAACTGAAGGGAGGGGCGGGGTCAGCTTCGGGCCGCCGCCTTGCCGTCCTGGTAGAGGCGCTCGAGGATGGCGCCTGCGCCCATCTGCTTGACGGCTTCGGCAAGCCGGAAGCCGAGCGCCCTGGCCTCGGCGGCAGGGCCTTTGATCTGGTCGCGGAAGATCTGGCTGCCGTCGGTTTCGGCCACGAGCCCGTCGAGCAGCACCTGATCCCCCTCGAGGCGGGCGTGGGCGCCGATGGGCACCTGGCAGCCGCCGTCGAGGCCGGCGAGAAAGCCCCGTTCGGCCTCCACGCAGATGCGGGTTTCCCGGTCCTCGAGCCTGGCCGCAAGGGCGAGGGTGGCGGCGTCGCCGGCCCGGCATTCGATGCCGAGCGCGCCCTGGCCCACGGCGGGGACGAACTCGTCCGGGTCGAGGTCCACGGCGCAGGGCGCCTCGAGGCCGAGGCGGACAAGGCCCGCCGAGGCGAGCAGAATGGCGTCGAAGAGCCCTTCGCGCAGCTTGCGCAGGCGCGTGTCCACGTTGCCGCGCAGGCTTTCGACCTGCAGGTCCGGGCGCAGGGCGAGCAGCTGGGACTGGCGCCTGAGGCTGCTGGTGCCGACCTTCGCGCCCTTCGGGAGCTCCCTGAGGCCCTGGTAGCGCTCGGAGACGAGGCAGTCGGTGAAGACTTCGCGCTTGGGCACGCAGCCGAGCACGAGCCCTGCCGGCAGCTCCATGGGCACGTCCTTGATGCTGTGCACGGCAAGGTCGGCCGCGCCCGAGAGCAGGGCGTCCTCGATCTCCTTGACGAAGAGCCCCTTGCCGCCGACCTGGGCCAGCGGCACGTCGAGGATCTTGTCGCCCCGGGTCTTGATGACGGCGAGTTCGACGCTCAGCTCGGGATCGAGCGCCTGGAGGCGGTCCTTCACGTGGTTGGCCTGCCAGAGGGCGAGCTGGCTTCCGCGGGTGGCGATGACGAGTCTTGGCATGGGAGCCGCCTAGTGGGCGCAGGAGGCGCAGTTGCCGCCCGAGCAGCCGGCGCAGGAGCAGCTGGAACCGTGGGAGGAGGCGGCTTCGCCTCCGCCGGCGCCGGCGGTCTTGTGGGCGCAGCGGCTCATCATCTTTTCGGTGTCCGCGCTCCCGCACAGGGGGCAGGGGACGGTCTCGTCGCTGGCAAAGACCAGCTCTTCGAAGGTGCCGCCGCATTTGTTGCAGCGGAATTCGTACATGGGCATGGCAGTGTTCTCCGTAGCTATCCGGCAGGCTCCGCGGGATCGGCGCTGTCCGCGCCGCCGGCGTCTCCGTCACCGGGGATGCCGGCTCCCGCCTGGAACATCTCCCTGAGGATTTCCGGCTTCGTGTAGAGGTAGTAGTCGCACAGCTCGCTCAAAAGGCAGGCTATGGCGACGTGGAGCTCCTGGACCAGGCTCTCCTCGATGCTCGGCACCCTGAGCTCGACGTCGAGCAGATCCTCGGCGCTGAGCGTGCCCCCGTCCCCGCCCGTGGCGCCGAGGATGAACATGCCCTGCTCGCGGGCGGTCCGGGCGGCCTCGGCAAGGCGCTGGCTCTGGCCGTCTGCGGAGAAGACCACGAGCACGTCGCCGTCCTGGCCGAAGGCCTCCAGCTGGCGGGCGAAGATGCGGTCGCCGTCGGCGCCGTTCTCCGGGCTGGGCATGCCCTGGGGGGCCGCCGACAGCGGCATGGCGGGCAGGGGCGCCCGGTCCGGGGCTTCGGGATTGATGAGGCGGCCGGCGAGGATCTCCGCCACGGCGTGGGAGGTGCCGGAGCCGCAGAGGAAGACGCGGCAGCCGTTGGCAAAGGCCAGCGCCAGGGCCTTGGAGGCTTCCTTGAGGTCCTCGGCGTAGAGGTCGAAGAAGTCCCTGCGCACGGCAAGGCCGTTCTCTTCGCGTCTGGCGATGAGGTCGAGGCTGTCGTCCTTGTACTGAAGCTGAATGGCCATGGGCTGGCTGTCCTGGAGGCCCTTGCGGACAAGGGGTTGAAGCAGGGAAAGGGGAGAGGAGCAGGAGAGGGGGATGGAGCAGGGCGCTTCCGCGCTTCGCGCGAAAGCGTCCGAACGGAAGTCTTACGGCAAAGAAAAGGCGTTATCAAGATGGGGTGAAGAGTGCCGCCGGCGGCGCCGGACACGGCTTGACCTTGCCGTGCGCGGGACTACAATCGCCGGCAGCTCATGATCCTCCCGCCGCGCCGGTCCGCCATGCCGATCCGCGCATGCCGATGCACCGGGCCGCGGGAAGCGGACCGGAACCCCCTTCCCGGCAAAGGCCTGCCATGCTCTTCATCCTCACGCTCATGCACTTCGCCGTGGACGGCGTCTGCGCGGCCGAGCTCTACCTCTACGAACTGGCCGAGCCCGACTGGCTTCAGGTGCTCTTCGTCTTCGGGCTCTACAACTTCACGGCCTTCGGCTTCCAGTGGCTGGCCGGCCTCGCGCTGGATCGGCGCCCGGCCTTCCGGTCCGCCCTGGTCCTTGCCGTCTGCCTGCTTGGCCTGGGGACTGCCGATGCCTTCGGCGCGCCCCTCCAGGCAGGGCTGCTTGGCGCCGGCAACTGCCTCTTCCATGCAGCCGGCGGCTCGTGGGTGCTCAGGCGCCATCCCGCGACCTTTGCCGAACCGGGCATCTTCGTCTCCAGCGGTGCCGTGGGCCTTGCACTCGGCCTTGCCGGCATGGTGCCGCCTGCCGTCTTTCTGATCGTGTGCGCCGTCTGCGCGGCCTGCGCCTGCCGGGGCATGGGCAGGAGCGCCGAAGACGCCGGCCTGGCTTCAGCCGGCCAGACTTCTTCCGGGCAGGCGTCTGCCGGCCGGCATGTCCCCGTGCTGCTGGGGGGCTGCGTCCTGGTTCTGCTTGCCTGCGTCGTCCTGCGGGGCTTTGGCGGCGCAGGTCGCTGCCCGGGGCTGCCCCTGCTCTTTCCCTGCGTCTTTGCCCTTGGCAAGGCGGCCGGCGGCCTTGTCTGCGACCGCATCGGCCTGCGGGGCACGGTGCTTGCCGTCTTCCTCCTCTCCTTCCTGGCCCTGCAGGCGAGCGGACTCGTGCCGGCGCTCCTTTTGGCCTTTGCCTTCAACATGACCATGCCCCTGACGCTCAGGCTCGCCCACTGGTGCTTCCCGGCGCTGCCGGGCCTCGTGTTCGGCCTTGCCGCAGGCTGCCTGCTTCCCGGCTACTTCTTCAGGGACGCCTTTGCCATGCCCCCGCAGGCCATGGCTGCCTGCGTCTTCCTGGGGCTGACGCTGGCAGGCTGCGCGCTTGCCCGCTTCGGGCGCCTGCCCGGACGGCCTGCCGGGGCAGGGGCGTAGCGCATGGACGCGCTGCCTGTCCTCTTCGGCCCCTGCGCCGCCACGCGGCTCGAGCTTGGCTTCGCCCTGCTCACGGCTGCCATCGAGACGCCGGTCTTCTGGCTCTGCGGCTACCGCAGGGCCTTCCAGTGCCTCTGCTTTGCCGGCGTCAACGTCGTCACCAACCTTCTGCTCAACGAAGGCCTAGCGAACCAGGCCGGCCTCGGGCACTACGGGGAGGCCGTCGCCGCCGGCGAGGTCCTGGTGCTCGCCGCGGAGTTCGCGCTGGCGGGCTACTTCACCTCGGGAAGCGCCTGGAAGCGCTTCCTGACGGTCCTGGCAGCCAACCTCGCGAGCTTTGCCGCCGGCATCGTGCTTTTCTGGTAGTCCCCGCAGGAGCTGGAAACGGCGCCGGGACGCGGCCGGGACGCCGCAGGAAGCAGCCTGGCCCGGCGCGGCCAGGCCAGAATTTCCTTGAACAAGGCGACGCCATGGCATAGAGAGAGGATATGGACATCAACGTGACCGGCTCCATTCTCATCGTGGCCAAGGCCCGCGTCGCGGCGGCTTCCGAGCTTGCCGAGAAGATTGCGCGCTGGCTCAGGGAGCAGGGCCGCAAGGCCAGCGTGCTCGTTGCCGGCGTGGATTCGCCCCTCTACAGCGATCCCGCCCTTGGCCTCGTCGTCGTGCTCGGCGGCGACGGCACCATACTCGGCTGCGCGCGAAAGGTGATCGGCCGCCGCGTGCCGCTGGTGTGCATCAACTTCGGGCGCGTGGGCTTTCTCTCCGACATCGAGCCCGAAAACTGGCGGGAGGGTCTCGCCGAGGTGCTCGCCTCGAAGGAGATGCGCTCCATGTCCGCCCTGCGCTGGCGGCTGATGCGCTACGGCCACGACGTGGCCCACGGCTACGCCGTCAACGACGTGGTTCTGAGCCACGGCGCTCTGGCGCGCCTGGTGCTTGCCGACATCTTCATCGACGGCGAGTTCATGGGCACGGTCCGTGCCGACGGCTTTCTGCTCAGCACCCCCATGGGCAGCTCCGGCTATTCCGTGAGCGCGGGCGGCCCGCTGCTCTCGCCCGCTGCCGTCGGCGTCGCCTTTGTCCCCATCTGCCCCTTCCTCAACACCATCCCGCCCATGGTCTTTCCCTGCGGCACAGTCTTCCGCTTCGAGCTCAAGCCCGGCACCGCCGAAAGCTGCGTCACCCTCGACGGCCAGGACGGCCAGGACATGCAGACCCACGACGTGCTCGAAGTGGAGAGCGTGCCCGACTGCGTCTTCCTGCTTGGCAGGGGGCTCTCCTTCATCGAGCGCCTGCGCACCCGAAGCTTCATCCTCCAGAACCCCATCCGCAGGGGCGGCAACGCCCCCTCGGGGCTTTGATCCTGTCTGGTCCCCCGTCTCTGATTCCCTGCCTGATCCCCGTCTATCCCCCGCCTGTATCCGTCCCCGGTAGTCCCCCCTCTGAGAAGCATGCGGGCAGAGGCCCGCAAAAGGAAGAACGCGCTATGAACGTGCCCGTGACCCGCGTCTGCGACCTGCGCCTGCCTAGCGGCGATCCCGAATTTGATGCCTGGCTTTTCAACATGCTCGTGGACAACAACCTCGTCCACCGGGTCAATCCCGCCATCATTGCCAGCGCCGAGCAGCTCCGCTTCATGGTGCACCTCGAGCCGAACCAGGTCTATCTTCCCTGCTCGGACCAGACCTTCTTCGATCTGGCCAGGGACGACATCCCCCCCGGCCTCCAGGAGCAGTACGACAGGAGCTGGCGCATCGTCTCCGGCCTGCTCGACAGCCTGCCCTACACCGAGGAGGAGCGCAGCGTCATCGCCTCCTTCTGCCTCTACCGCTTCCGCCAGGCCGTTGCGGGCAGCAACGTCATCCCCTCGCGCGTGGTCAAGCGGCTCACTTCCTACGCCCTCTCCATGACCGAAGATCTGGGCGATCCCTGGACGGAGCGCAAGCGCCAGGCCGTCGAGTGGCAGAAGACCCACCTTGCCAGCGAAGACGTGCGCGGCGCCCTCGACTACATCGGCGGCAACGAGGCCGACTCCTCGAGCATACGCGCCAGGCGCCAGGCCATGGATCTGCTCCACTTCGCCCGCTACGCCTCGCTGTGCGCCAATGTGCGCGCCTGGTCCGAGCGCTTTCCCGACAGGGAGGAGCTCGAGGATCATTTCCAGGAGGCGGTGGCCAGGTTCAAGGCCGTGCCCGGCGTGCTCGACATCCTCAAAAAGCCGGCCTCGACCGTGCTCTACCTCTCGGACGCCGACGGCGGCACCCTCTACGACGTCCTCATCCTGCGCTTCTTCCTCAGCCGCGGACACCGCGTCATCTACGCCGTCAAGGACGGCTTCTACTTCCACAATGCCACCCTGCAGGACATCACTGACATTCCCGCGCTGGCCGAGGCCTTCAAGGGCGCCTGGATCTGCAAGGATTGCGACATCACCAAGAACGAGCTGCTCCGCCTGCTGCGCGAGTGGCGGCTCATCGTCCTGAGCGACGGCACCCGCGAGCGCCTCAACTTGTCGCGGACTTCCGTGGCCTTCGCCAGGGCCTGGAAGGAGGCCGACCTCGTGGTCGCCCACGGCTGGCGCAAGCGCAAGCGCCTCATTGAGACGAGCATCGAGTTCACGCGCGACATTCTCTGCTGGTGGGAGGACAAGGACGGCTTCCAGGTCCGCCTGCGCCGCCACCATCCGGCGGAGCGCAAGTTCACCGAGCTCGAGCTCTCCGACATGGCCGACGAGATCATCGCCGGCATGCGCGACGCCAAGGCCAGAGGCAAGAGCGTGATGTTCTACAGCTGCGTCATCGGCTCCATCCCCGGCGAGGTCAAGACCGCAAGCGCCCTTGTCTGCGCCTTCGTCAAGCACCTGCGCGAGCGCATGCCCAACGCCTACGTCGTCAATCCCGCCGAGCACTTCGTCGAGGGCATGGACGGCGACGACCTCATGTACATGTGGGAAAAGGTCCAGCGCAGCGGCCTCATCTCCATCTGGCGCTTCCAGACCGCCGAGGACATCGAGCAGGCCTTCGCCCTGCTGGGAAGGGCGGTGCCCCCCATCTGGGTGGGCAAGGACTCCACCTATTCCACGGGCTGCACCAAGGAGATGCGCATCGCCTGCGACGTGCAGAGCAAGAATCCCGAGATGCAGATCATCGGCCCCAGCCCCGACAAGTTCTTCCGGCGCGGCGACTACGGCGTCGGCAAATACTTTGACGCCACGCTTGCGCACCGCTAAGATGCCCTTCTGCCCCGGCTGCGGGGCCTGACTGCGCCAAGAACCGCCGCCCTGCCGCCCGGCAGGGCGCTTTTTCGAGGGAGATAGAGGACCATGCCTGAGTACGAAGCCGTCATCGGCCTTGAGGTGCACGTGCAGCTTTCCACCAAGTCCAAGCTGTTCTGCTCGTGCCCCAACACCTTCGGCCAGCCGCCGAACACCAACACCTGCGAAGTCTGCGCCGGCATGCCGGGCGCTCTGCCCCGGGTCAACGCCGAGGCCGTGCACTACGCGGCCCTCGTCGGCCTCGCCACGAACTGCACCATCAACCAGAGCTCGGTCTTCGCCCGCAAGAACTACTTCTATCCGGACCTGCCCTCAGGCTACCAGATCTCCCAGTTCGATCTGCCCATCTGCGAGCACGGCTGGCTCGAGATCGACGCCGGCCAGGGCCCGAAGAAGATCGGCATCACCCGCATCCACATGGAGAACGACGCGGGCAAGAACATCCACTCCCAGGCCGACAACAGGAGCTACTGCGACCTCAACCGCGCCGGCACCCCGCTCGTCGAGATCGTCTCCGAGCCCGACATGCGCTCCTCCGCCGAGGTGGTCGCCTACCTGAAGTCCCTCTACAGCATCGTCACCTACCTTGGCGTGTGCGACGGCAACATGGAGGAGGGCAACTTCCGCTGCGATGCCAACGTCTCCATCCGGCCCCGCGGCCAGAAGGAGCTCGGCACCCGCACCGAGCTCAAGAACGTCAACTCCTTCCGCAACGTGGCCCGCGCCATCGACTACGAGATTGCCCGCCAGTCCGACATCCTCGACGACGGCGGAAGCATCAGGCAGGAGACCCGCCTCTACGACGCCGACAAGAACGTCACTGCCGGCATGCGCGGCAAGGAGGAGGCCCACGACTACCGCTACTTCCCCGATCCCGACCAGCTGCCCGTGGTCATTTCGGACGAAACCCTGGCCGCCTGGAAGGCCGAGCTGCCGGAGCTGCCGGCGGCGCGCCTCAAGCGCTTCCTCGAAATGACGAAGCTGCCGGTAGAGGAGGGCGAGGTGCTCGTGGAGAGCCGGGCCATGGCCGACTTCTTCGAGGAGGCGGCCAGGAAGGCCAACCCCCGCAAGGTCGCCAACTACATTCTCGGCCCCCTGCTGCGCGAGCTCAAGGCCTCGGGCAAGCCCGTCGCCGAATGCGGCCTCTCCCCCGCGGCCCTCGCCGAGCTTGTCAACATCGTCGACGGCGGCCTCATCAGCGCCAAGATCGCCAACGACATCTTCCCCGACCTCATGAAGGAAGGCGCCATGCCCAAGGCCTACGTCGAGGCCAAGGGGCTCGCCCAGGTCTCCGATACCGGCGTCATCGACCAGGCCGTCGACAAGGTCATTGCGGCCAACCCCGCCGAGGTCGAGGCCTACAAGGGCGGCAAGACCAAGCTTCTGAGCTTCTTCATGGGCCAGGTCATGCGCGAGACCAAGGGCAAGGCCAATCCCGGCATGGTGAGCGGCCTGCTCAAGAAGAAGCTTGGCGGATAGCCTCCGCGAGGCATTCCAGACCCTGGAATTCACGCGCCCGCCTTGCCGGAAGCAAACCGGCAGGGCGGGGCTTCCTGCAGGGCGGGGGAAGGCTGCCAAGGGCGCGGGCGCTTTGGAAGGAATTGTCGCGGCTCCTGTCCTCAGGTAGAAAGCCAGGGGGCCTTTTCCCGAAACAGGGCCTCCACCGGCGCGTACTTGGCCTCGAGGCGCTGGGCGATCTCTGCCGGAAGGGTTTTGAGACGGGCGGGATCGATGTTGTCCTGCAGGTCGCACCACTTCACGCATGTGGCCTCCCTGCAGCCGGAGGCCAGCAGGCGTTCGACGTATTCCCGGTAGTCCACGCCGTCGGGCCGGGTGTCGAGGCGGACACAGGCGAGCACCTCGGTGCCGAAGAGCCGCTCCACTTCCGCTTCATCCGTCGCCGTGTCCTCGAGCACGTCGTGCAAAAGGCAGGCCCACAGGGCAAAGGGCCTGCAGAGTCCTGCGTCCACGAGCCTCTGGCAGCGCTCCATGACCCGCACGGGGTGCTCCCAGTAGGGCTGGCCCGCCTTGTCGGTCTGGCCCCTGTGCTTTTGCTTGATGTAGGCTATGGTCTCATCCAGCGTGAGCATGCGTCTTCCTCCCTGCACGCGGCGCTGTTTCTGGATTCCTCGGGCAAAGGGCTCAGCCGGCCTTGCCGGAAGCCCGGCCGCCGGCATGCCAAGGCAGGAGATGCGAGTAGTCACGCTTGTTCAGTTCTGCAGTCAGGCTGTCCTGCAGGTGCTGGGGCGCATATTCCAGGACCCGCCTGCCGATAGTCTCCGCAGCGAGCAGGCACAGCTCCAGCGTTTTGAGACGCTCTGGGACGAACTGCAGCGCCATGCCGTCCGTGCGGACGGAAGTTTCGCAGACTGCTGCAGTCCTGAGCTCCTCCGGCATATTGCCAAGGATCCAGCCGGAAATGCGGGCCGCCTCCAGGCACAGAGGGAGAGTCCAGACGCTTTCAGGCACGCATTCCCCGGCGATTGACGAACGTCGCATGGCGGCGAGCCAGAGGGCTGGCGTCCGCAGCTTTGCGGGCGCGAACAACACAGCCTGAACGTTTTGAGCAATGGCCTCGAGGCAGAGCTCCTTCGAGGCCAGTTCGCTGGGCACATGGGCAATCATTAGGCCGTTTCTGCGGATAGCCTCCCGGCAGAGCTCCAATGTCTTCAGCTCGTCCGGCATGAACTTCAGGACCCATGGATTCGCACGAACGGCTTCGAGCCAGAAGCTTCCTCCTTGAACCGATTCAGGCAGGGACCATGCAAAATAGCCTGCTGTCTCCGGGTTGGTGCGGAGTGCAGAGAGACAGTTCCCCCTATTCATTTCCATGGCGTTCCTCCTTTCGGTAGAGGGGCCGTCTTTCGTTGCAGATGTCTTTTGCTAGCATGGTTTCGCCTTTCATCGCAATGCCTTGCCACAACCGACCTGCAAACCCTGCGGAGCCTCAACGTTCAGTGGTTTTTCATCGATGAAGCCACGCAGATAAAGGAGTTCGGCATGTCAGCCGGTGCGTTCGACTGCGGGGACTTGGCTTCTGCCAAATTTGTCTTTGCCGGCACGGATTCCCTGCTGCTTTGGCTTAATTTCAGGCAGTCCTGGCTGGGGCGCGGGCCTGTCATCTCCATGAGCGACATTCCGTTCGGAGAAATGGAGGAGATTCATGGCAAGGAGGTCGTGACGCTTGGTAGCTGCCTTCGCAATGGCGGAACGATGATTCCGTCGTTTTTTGCGGCAGGTGAGGATACCCAGTCGTACGTGTTTTCTTCTGTTTCTCTCAACATTCAGAGCAGTCTGGAGCATGCCGAAGACAGGGCAGGGCTGGAGCAGATCGCACAGCTTTCGGAAGCTGGCCTTCTGCCCAAGGCTGTCAACCTTCTGGTCAAGAAGGCAGGACACAATCTGGTCACAGCGAATATCGGACGCTTGCTCCAGGGCAGCTGCCTTCCGGCAGAGGCGAAGGCTCTGCCAAGAGTCTATGCGGCCATGTCGTCCATGCGGATTGAAGACAGCGATGGCGACACGCTGGATGACGTCACTGACAGAGCCGAGACCCGGACTGCGGCCCGCCTCGGCCTTGACAGGGAAGGAGAGGACCCGAAGGCGGCTCTGGAGAAGATTTTTCCTGCCGTGGGGCTGGAAGCCCAGCGGCAGCTGATGGACTGCATGCGGAGCATCGGTTTTGCGCGTCCCGTCAAGGCAAGGACTTTTTCCCTCGAGGATGCGTCCCTTGTTCCGACGGGACGGAATCAGGAGCCGTGGGTTCTTGCGCAGCCGGGACTTCGATGGAGACAGGCCTCCCTCGTGTATGAAGAGGCGGCGGCAATCTATCCGCAGTGCGAGGAGTCCATGCTGAGAAGCCTTGTAGGCATTGAAGTTCTTGGCGGCATACTGGAGGAGTCGCTGCACTTGGACTTTATCCGGGCCGTGCGGGAGTGCGGCCGGCGACTTGAGATCTTCTCCGCAAAGTTCACGCTGGCAACGCCTCCCCCCATGAGCCGGGAGGAAATGCGCATGCGGGGCACGGCCGTTCCTGCCTCGGGCGGCGAGGTGGACATCGTCATCTTCGAGCCGTCGACCGGCAGGGCCCTCCTCGTTGAGTGCAAGCATAGGAATGAAAGGGTGGCGGAGTTCTCGAAGAACATCGCCGACTGGACGCGGAACGAAGTGCTGAAGAGGAATGGCATTTGCCCTGTTGCCAGGTTTGTTGCGGCGAATGTCTGCAAGCGGGACGTCTTTTCCGTTGGAGAGGCGTATTTCAAGGACGGCTTCGTGCCCGCATACGCCTACGAATTCGTCAACGTCGAGGCGCTGATGCGCGGCTTGTGGAAGGATCCTGCCGGGACGATGGACATGCTCTGGAGCGCAGAGGAGCGGCAGAAGGAGGCTTCCCAGACAATGCTTCGGACCATGCCAGCTCTTGCCGGGGAAGTCGCCCGGCTGGAGGCGGCTTCTCCGTTTGTCCGCCAGGCAAGGGGTGACGAGGAACCTGAAGGGGGCTTTGCGCCGTTTTCGCGCTAGCCTGGCTCGCGTGGAAGTCTGGCCGGACTGTGCGGGAACTCTGGGGGGACATGAACGTCGAGAGCGTCCCGCACGTCCCGCATTCCCGCTTCAAGCCTCGCCGGCAAAGGGTCGGCACCGGCAATCCTGCCGCGTGCCGGGGACTTCCAGCCAGCTGGCGGCGAGGGCGGCTCTGCTGCCGCAGGCGCGGAACCGGACTGCGCCCTGCGCTCAGCGCTCGTGCCTCTTCGTGGGGCTGTGGGGACAGCCAACGCCGGAGCTCTTCGAGCCGCACCAGATGCACTTGTCCCCGCCGTGGCCGTGGCGGTGCTTCTTCGTGGGGCTGTGGGGACAGCCTGTGCCGTAGGATCGGGACCCGCAGAATTCGCAGGCCGTCTCGTCGTTGACGTGCTCGTGCCTTTTCGTGGGGCTGTGCGGACAGCCTACGCCGTAGGAGCTGGAACCGCAGTATCTGCACTTGGTCGCCATGGGGTACCTCCTTCAAATCGTGGAAGATGCTGATTCCTGCCTGCGCCGCAGGCAGGTGGGTTGAGCTTGAAGCTATGCTTGAAGCCTGGCCGCGGCCCTGGCTGGGAGCAGGCTCCGGATGACGCCGAGCATGAAGTCGAAGTCCCGCGGCTCGACGTAGATATGGTGCCGGTAGACGCTTTCTTCGTTGAGAGAGATGGTGGACCAGCGCCTGGAGGCGCGTGCGCTCCTGACGTCGGCAAAGTTCATGGACATGCGGCCCCTGGCGCCAAGGAGCCGCCCTGCCTGGACAGCCCCGATGCTCCCCGAGAGAGCGCCAAGGAGGCCGGCGGCCGCGCCGAGGCCGCGGCTCTTCCTGAACTGCCTGGGCGTCTGGGCGTGAGCAATGCCGGCAGCGTCCATGCGGAAGTCCATCCAGTACTTCCCGCCACAGAGCAAGGCCAGCAGAAGATAGCCCAGCGGCCAGAGCGCAAGGAAGAGGGCGAAGGCCCCCAGCCAGAGGCGGAGGTTGAAGAACTGGGCCTCGGCGTCGAGGCCGCTCTGCACGAGCGTTATGGCGGCAAAGACGATCCAGATGCCAGCCAGGGTCAGGCCGATGATCGTGAAGACGATTTTCCAGCCCCACAGCAGGATGGATGGATTGGTGAAGAGGGGAAAGGCATAGGTCCAGCGGTAGGCGCCGTCGGCACAGAGCCTGATAGCGGAACCTGCCGGCGGGGCCGGCAGCGTGGCGGACGGGGGTGTGGAGACTTTTCGGCGTGCCATGGCGGGATGCCTTTCAGCTGCAGGAGAAGGCTGGCGGGGGCGGAACAGGTGCAGAGCATGCCGCTATCCGGCGTCCTGGCCCGTGCGGAAGCGCCGCCAGAGCCGTTCGGCATAGCGCCTGAAAAGGGCAGGTCCCTTGAGGAAGGCTTCGTCCATCGTGCCTTCGCCGTCCTGCCAGACGCCTTCGGCAGTGCGGGCGGACGTGCTCCCGCGCATGGCGTACTTCTCCTTCCCTTCGTACATGACGATCTTGAGGTCTTCGGGGCCGGGGCCGCCGGCGCAGGCGCTGGCGTAGACCGTCCAGATTTCCTTGATGCCGTCGCGGTCGAGGTCGGTCAGCTCGGGGCCGTCGCCGAGGAAGCGGGCCGAGGCCTGCTTGAGCCCGCAGCGCTCGACGCCGTCGCTGATCTGCCAGACGGGGGTGGCGGAGGCCGGCTCCCCGCGGAAGCGGCAGGCATGGAGGAGGATGGTTTTCCAGCCGTCGCCTTCCCTGGCTTCCCGGCTGTAGACCACGGCACCCTCGCCGAGCCTGTCGGCAACGGGCTCGACCCACGCGGCCTCGCCCCTGGCGGGCCAGGAAGCGGGGGCGGGCTGGGCTGTGCCGAAGGCCCACTGGTGCCAGAGCTCCTCGGCGTACTTCCGGAAGACGGCGGGTCCGGTGCGGAAGGCGGTGTCCATGTCGCCCCTGCCGCCCTCGGAGACCCCCGGCTCCACATCGGCGAAGGTCGTGCCGCGCATGACGTGCCTGTCCCTGCCTTCGTACATGGTGATCGTCAGCTTCATGGGACCGGGTCTGTCCGAGCAGGCCGCGATGCAGCCGGTCCAGATCTCGAGCAGGCCGTCGCCGTCGAGGTCGGTCGTCACGGGCGCTCCTGCCGCAAAGCGCGCCTCCTGCTTCAGGGTGCAGTTCTCGATGCCGTCGCTGACGATCCAGATGAGCTCGGCGTCTTCGGGATCGCCGTTGTAGCGGTAGGCATGGAGGAGAGTGCTCTGGCCCTGGCCGGCGGAGCTCTGCTCGGCTGCGTATATCACCCGTCCTGCGCCCAGCCCGTCCTTGACGAGCTTCTGCTGGACGATGCGTCCCTTGACGGGCCAGCGGGCGGCCTGGGCTTCGTCCGGTCCAGGCAGGGCCTGCGCCAGAACGGCGGCAAGGGCAAGGGTCAGGGAGAGGATGGTGCGCTGCGGGCTCATGCGGTCTGCCTCCTTGAAGCGTTTCTCGCAAGGCTATACCCGAAGCGCTGGGGGCTGTCGATGCTCCGGCCGCGGCTTTGCCCGCAGGGGCGGCCGGCCGGAACGAAAAAAGGCCCCGCAGGGCGCGTGGCGCCGCGGGGCCTGGAAAGGAGCCTGGAAAGGGGGCGGGGGGCCGGCTACTGCGGCGTGGTGCTGCCGGCGCTGGGCTGGGCCGGACGCGGGAAGTCGGCGCGCAGGGTCTTGGCGAGGGGCAGCGTGCCGCCGCCGGAGAAGATCTCCGCCTCCGAGGCGTCGAGGGCCTTGAGGAGCACTTCGCTGGCGTGCTCGACGGGCACGATGTCGAGGCCCTTGAGGACTTCGGCAGGCACTTCCTTGAGGTCGCGCACGTTGTCCTTGGGAATGAGGATGGTGGCCACGCCGGCGCGCTTGGCGCCGAGCAGCTTCTCCTGGAGGCCGCCTATGGGAAGGACCCGGCCCCTGAGGGAGATTTCGCCCGTCATGGCCACGTCAGAGCGCACGGGAATGCCAAGCAGGGCGCTCGTGATGGCCGTGACGATGGTGATGCCCGCCGAGGGGCCGTCCT
>DFDR01000016.1:3835-3984 GCA_002369295.1 Desulfovibrionaceae bacterium UBA3823 | reverse complement strand
TCTGCTCGGGATCGAGCACCTCAAGCAGGGCGGACTGGGGATCGCCGTGGAAGTCGTTGCCGATCTTGTCCAGCTCGTCCAGCATGATCACGGGGTTGCGCGTGCCGGCGTGGCGGAAGCACTGGATGATGCGGCCCGGCATGGCGCCG
>DFDR01000016.1:2396-3749 GCA_002369295.1 Desulfovibrionaceae bacterium UBA3823 | reverse complement strand
GGCCTCGTCGTGCATGCCGCCGAGGCTGAGGCGCTCGAACTTCCTGCCGAGGGCCCGGGCAATGCTGCGGCCGAGCGAGGTCTTGCCCACGCCTGGCGGGCCGACGAAGCAGAGTATGGAGCCCTTGGTGTCGGGATTGAGCTTGTAGACGCTCAAGTATTCAAGGATGCGGTCCTTGATCTTGTCGAGGCCGAAGTGGTCCTCGTCCAGGGTGGCCTGGGCGTTCTTGATGTCCAGGTTGTCCTCGGAGAGCTTGTCCCAGGGCAGCTCGCTCAGCAGCTCGAGATAGGTGCGGATGACGCCCGCCTCCGCCGAGTCGCCGTGGGCGAGGGAGAGGCGGCGGAGCTGCTTGTCGGCCTCCTTCTGCACGTCCTCGGGCAGATGGGCCTCCTTGAGGGCCTCGCGCAGGCGCTCGGCCTCGCTTGCGGCATCCTCGCCGCCGTCGCCGAGCTCCTGGTGGATGGCCTTGATCTGCTCGCGCAGGAAGTAGTCCTTCTGCTGCTTGTCCATCTCCTCCTTGGCGGTGTTCTGGATGCGCAGCTGCACGGCCGTGACCTCGGCCTCGCGGGCGAGCTGGTCGTTGACGAGCTTGAGCCGCTGGACCGGATCTACGCACTCGAGGATGTGCTGGGCGTCCTCGAGCTTGAGCCTGAGGCTCGAGGCCACGAGGTCGGCAAGGCGTCCGGGCTCGTTGACGTCCTGGATGATGTTCAGGAGCTCGGGCGAGGTGATGCTCTTCATGGAGAGCACCTTCTCGCACTCCTCCCTGGCAAAGCGCAGCATGGCCTCGACGTTCACGTCGACGGGGACTTCCGGCTCGGGCAGAACCTCCACGCGGGCGCTGAGGAAGGGCTCCTCCTGGGTGAACTCCACAGCTTTGGCGCGGGCCTCGCCGTGGACGAGGATCTTGAGCTTGCCGTCGGGAAGGCGGAGCATGCGCAGCACCTTGACGACGGTGCCGACGCTGAAGAGGTCCTGCGGCCCCGGCTCGTCGTCCTTCTCGTCGCGCTGGGTGAGGATGAGCACGTGACGGCCTTCGCCCACGGCGTTCTGCACGGCCTCGGCCGACGAGGGCCGGCTGATGAAGAGCGGCAGGAACATGAAGTTGAAGATGACCACGTCGCGCACGGGCACCACGGGCACGATGGAGGGAATGGGCTGCTCCTCCTCCTGCTCCTTGGCTCCCTCGCCGCGCTTGCCCTGGCCGGGGGCGGGAATGCCGAAGACAATGGTGGCCGGATGCGGGATGCCGCGGGAGGGGCGATCCTGATCCTTCCCGTCCGCGTCCTGGCCGCCTTCTCCGGAATCCGCTCGGCGGATCTTGACCGTGAGGGCAAGGGGGGCTTCGGGCGC
>DFDR01000016.1:0-2314 GCA_002369295.1 Desulfovibrionaceae bacterium UBA3823 | reverse complement strand
CGCGTCGGGCGCGTCAGGCGCATCGGGGGCTTCGGAAGATTCGGGAGATTCGGGAGAGGCAGGCGCCGCGGGCTCGCCGGCTTCGGCTGCTCTGGCGTCCTCTTGGGACGCCTGGGCTTCGGGCTCGCTGGCGGCGGAAGCATCGGCCTCGGGTCCAGCAGCATCGGGGCCGGCGGCCTCGGATCCGGCGGCATCGTGGCCGGCGGTTCCGCAAGCCTGGGCCTGCGCTTCCTGTTCTGCGCCTTCTGCGCCGTGTGCGCGCGCCGCGTCTTCCTGCATGCCGGCGTCTTCGCTGGGCGCCTGGCTCTGGTTCTTGATGTCCTTGTCCTCTGGCATGGCTCGTCTCCGAGCTCCCCGCGGCTCGGACGCCGGGCGGGAAGCGCAGCTTGTAGGCTTGAAAAAAGTTGTCTGCGCCCCGCTTCCGGGTGCCGGAGCGGACAGTGCGCCTTCCTAAGATAAGGAGGCTTCCGGAATGCGCAAGGGGGGTGCGCAAAGCTGCAGCCGCAGGCGTCCTTGGGGACGCCTGCGACGGGCAGGGAAGGCAGGTCCGCCGCAAGGCGGCCGGCGGGCAAGGCTGCCTCAGCGGCCTGGCCTGAAATGGGTCAGGAGCTGGGAGAGCAGAAACTCGACGGCCTGCTGGACGGAGAATTTGCCTGACTTGATGCTCAGTTCGGCCTCGACCACCTGGGCGATGGCAAAGGCGCAGCCGGCAGGGCCGAGGCGCCGCGCCAGGGGCGGCAGCAGGGAGCGGGAGGCGCCGAAGATGGGGGGCGACTCGCCGGCGCTGAGCTGCCAGAGCCGGCGGCAGTAGAGCGCAAGGATGCCGAAGAGGGGAAAGGCCGCGCCCTCGATGTCGGCGATGCGCCCAAACTCGCGCCAGACATGGGCCTCGCTGCCCCGCATGAGGGCGTCCACGCAGTCGAAGAGCCTGGCTTCGGGTATCCAGTCCGCCGTCGAGACGTGCTCCGGCGTGGCCGCCGTGCCGGGCGGGCAGGCGAGGGCCAGCTTCTCGATTTCGTTGGCAATGACTTCGGCCGAGCGGGGCAGGGTGTCGCAGAGGCGGGCGAGGGTCTCCTGGGAGAGCCGCACGCCGGCTCTGGCCGCCTCGTCCTGGACGAACCTGGCGATGTTTTTGTCGGTCACCCCTTCGTTGCGCCAGATCCAGCCCTGCTTGTCGGCAAAGGTCCAGCAGGGCAGCTTCATGAGCCATGCCGGCACCTTGAACTTGCCCTTCTCGAAGCCCACCTCGAGGCAGAAGATGGGGAAGTTGCCGGCCAGAGGCTGGGAGAGCGCCTTGCTCAGCCTGTGCCACACGGCCGCGGGCCAGCTGTTGGCCTGGCGCACCAGCACGAGGCGCTGGGTGCCGAGCAGGCCCGTGAGCGAGAGGTTCTCCCAGAAGGCGCGGGGCGGCTCCTCGTCGCCCCAGTAGCAGAAGCGCTCCCACGCGCCCGAGGCAGGGGGCCACTGGGCCGCGCACTCCTCCGCGTGCTGGCGGAGGAGCTGGGCGTCCGGGCAGACCAAAAGGAGGTAGCCCGGACGCCGCGGGGATGTCTGCGTGCCCTTGGCCATCTACTTGGCGACGACGTTCACGAGCTTGCCCGGAACGACGATGACCTTGCGGATCGCAAGATCCTTGGTGAAGCGCTTGACCGGCTCGAAGGCGAGGGCCGCCTCCTCCAGGGCCTGCCTGTCGGCGCCCGTGGGCATTTCCATGGTGCCGCGGAGCTTGCCGTTGACCTGCACGGCGATGGTCTGGGTGTCGCGCACCATGGCCGCCTCGTCGAAGACGGGCCAGGGCTCGCCGGCCAGGGGCTCCCTGTGGCCCATGCGCTCCCAGAGCTCCTCGCAGATGTGCGGGGTGATGGGGGAGAGGGTGGTCAGCACCGTGGCCATGGCCGAGGAGAAGACCTTCCTGTCGCCTTCGGCGTCCTGCATCTTTTCCTTGAAGATGTAGATGGCGTTGACCAGTTCCATGATGGCCGCGATGGCCGTGTTGAACTGGTTGCGCTGCCCCATGTCCTCGCCGGCCTTCTTGACCGTCGCGTGCTCCTTGCCGCGCAGCTCTCTGGCTTCCCTGGAGGCGCAGTCGGCAGCCGTGGAGGAGCAGGCCTTGACGCAGGCCATCTTGTCCTCCTCGTCCTGGAAGAGGCGCCAGATGCGCTGCAGGAAGCGGTTGGAGCCCTCGATGCCGGACTCGGTCCAGTCGAAGTCGCGCTCCGGCGGGGCCGCAAAGAGGCAGAAGAGGCGCACGGTGTCGGCGCCGTAGCGCTCGATCATCTCGGCGGGATTGACGATGTTGCCCTTGGACTTGGAC
>DFDR01000196.1:922-4093 GCA_002369295.1 Desulfovibrionaceae bacterium UBA3823 | reverse complement strand
AAGATGGCCAGCTGCGGCCCAGACTCCATGCAGAAGGACATGGAAGAGCGACTGACGAAGCAGAGCCGTACGTTCCAGCGCATCTTCGAGCGCCTCAGGGACGAGCACGGATACACGGGCGGCGAGTCAGCCGTCGCCGCTAGATTCGTGAAGAGCATTCCCAATTTTGGAACGTGAGCAGCGCATGTTTGCCGGACCGTTCTGGCGTGCCTAGGACGGGCGCCGGCTTTCCGGCGTCCTCTTCCGGCACATCGCCGGTTCCTTTCAACGAAGCAGGAGGAGTCATGCTGCTCTTTGATCCATCCACCCACGAACACTTCCAGAGCGTCGACAGCTTCATCGAACACATCTGCGCAAGCGCGCCGGGGCTGGAGGAGAAGCTTGCCATGACCCAGGCGTGGCACAAGGCCAGCGTCCGCATGCATGTGGATGATCTCATGGCCTCTGTCCACAGTGGAGATCGCGGATCCGGCCCCCTCCGCAAGCGGTGCGGGGACACCGTCGACCACATAGTGGACATCTACCTTGTGCACGATGTCCTGAACCGTAGGATACTTGAGCGACACGGAGTCGATCCGGAAACGTGGCTCCGGTGCAGGAACGCGGAAGCGGCGACCGGCGCGCTCCAGTAGGCCGCATCCCGTCGCCCGCCCCGCCGCACCCCGGGGGGATCGGAGAGAGCGGCTGCGCCGGCGGAGAAGACTGCCTCCTCCATGCCCCAGCGCCGCTTCCGCCCCCCCCGGCCTGCCATGCCTCCCGGGCCTGCCATGCCTCCCGCCTCGGGCGCGGGCGGGCCCTGAGCCAGGACTTGGCGGCTTCGGTTCTTTGCTAGTCGCCATAGGGCCCAGACAGCTTTGGCCTCGTCTGGATGCCAAAGCGAGGCCTTTCCGGAGCATGGCATCGAAAACGCTGCACGCTTCGCAACCGTTCCGGTTTCTGGAACGAGTTCGCTGTAGTTTGGCCTTACGGCGAAACTGCGGAGCGCCCGCCACTCCCTTCGTCCGCAAGCGGCAGACAGCACAATGCGCCCGGCCGGCCCGGCGCGCAGGGAGGACAGCATGCAGACTTCCAGCACCAAGACCATTTTTCCGCCCTATCCCCCGCACTGGCCCTATCCCGGCGGCACGTTCCCGCCTCTTCGCCTCCCGGCCTCGCGTCTCGGTTGCCTTGCGCTTGGCGCGGCAGCCGGCTTTGCGCTGGGGATGCTCTTCGCCGGCTTCGGAGAGGATGCCGGCGATGAACCGTCCCGTTCCGAAGCGCCCACACGCAGGTCATCTGAACGCGAAAGCCCAGCCTCAGCGGGCTGAGCGCCGCAGCGCCCCGCCTCAGCGGCGAGGAGGCAAGCAAAGCGACAGGACGGGCGCAAGCCCCCTCAGCAGGAAACCAGAACGACGGCAGTCCAGATAGCGGCATCTTTGCATCGACATCAGCGGCTGCAGCAACAAGGGAGGACATCATGAGCAAGCTTGGCTATTTTCTCGTCGGCATGCTGGCCGGCGCAGCGACGCTCGGCGCGGCAGCCTGGGCTGTGACCGAATACGCCGGATCTGACGGTGCATCACGCCTCGCCAGCCTGGACGACGGCTGCCTCGGCGAAGGCGACGATGCCGGAGAGGACCGAGATGCCAGCATCGGCACCGCCTGCGCCCAGGACGGATCCGCGTCCGGCGGATATGACGGCAATGGCAAGGCCGGCCCTGCAGACAGCGCCCAGCCCCAGCCGGCATAGGAGGACGCCATGCAGACAGCAAGCTTCCTCTGCGGGGCCCTGGCGGGCGCAGGCATTCTGGCTGCCCTCGCCCTGCACGATGCGGCAAGAACCAGGGAACGCGAGCGTGCCGAAGGCAGAGGCTTCACCCCCAGCGAGACCGATGCCATGAACGAAGAGGCTGTGCAGGCGAGCCTCAACGCCTTCTTCTTCAAGATCAACGCGATGGCCATGAAGTGCTTCTCCCTCAGCGTCGAAAGCGGGGCAAGGCTCGCGCTCGGTCACGTCTGGCTCGAGGGAGAAAACCTCCTTCAGCAGGCGGAAGGACGGATGGAGGACTTCATGGCCAGAACCGGACGGGCCTGCGCCGTCTCCCAGCTCAAAGACCTCGGCAGGCAGATGGAGGAGCTCTTCGCACACTGGAGGCCCGTCTTCGTGCGCGCCAACCGCATCCTTGCCGCCAGGGGCGTGCGCGGCGTCCCCCTCAAGGGCTTCACGCTTCAGGACGTCTCCCCCGACATCGACAGCAGCCTTGCCAACGAGGACTGGATTCTCGACTTCAGCGGGCTGGCGGAGCGGATAGCCGGCTTCGCAGGCAGGCTCGGCGATGCCAGCGACAGGCTCGCCAGCCTTCTGGAGCAGGAAGCGGACAGTCCGGCCGCATCCCCCGCCTCCGCCTGCTCCCTGCCCTGGCCGGACAGGTCCTGACGTGCTTCCAAGAGGTATTTGCCAGGCCTTGTCCGTCCGAACTTGCGGGCACCGTCCGCCGTGCCCCCTTGAGATGCGCCCCTTGACCACAAGCGGCGCCATGCAGGACAAGTCAAGGCTCTGCGGCCATGCCCGTGGCCCCCTCTCCCAGCCTTCCTGCCGTCCGTGACGGCGACATTCCCCAAGGAGTTCTGCCATGCCTGTAACAACCCACCTTCACTACCGTTGCCGGGACTGCGGGCATCTGTTCACCGTATCCATTCCCGACTGCAACCCTGGCCCCCGTTTTGCCCCGTCGCGCTGTCCAAATTGCGGGTCGTTCAACTTCGAATCCCTCGCCTGGGATGGCATTGAGACGGCAGCCAAGGCGGTCAAAAAGATCTTCTCCAAGATCTTCAAGCGCTAGCGCCTGCCCAGCATAGCGAGAGCCGAGGTTAACGGTACGGACGGCGTTGGCAACGCCAGCCGTCTATGGAAAGATGCTTTCGTCTTCCGGAGAGCCCTGGCTCTCCGGCCTTCGGAACGGCAGGAACCGATCCCCCGCATCCTGCAGCCAGCCGATGCCATCCCTGTTCGGCCGTCGCGGACAGGAGGCTCCCCATGCGCCACGCGCCACGCATTGCCTGTGCCAAATGCGGCTCCAGCAACACCGAGCTGAGATCCTCGCGCCCCAGAGCCGGCGACGCCGGCGGACAGAGCATCCTCTCCCGGCTGTCGGAACTTGCGTCCCAGCTGCTCGATGCCGGCGGGGGGCG
>DFDR01000196.1:583-861 GCA_002369295.1 Desulfovibrionaceae bacterium UBA3823 | reverse complement strand
CCCCGCCCCGGGGCCTCCGCTGGGTGGTCTGCCGCGACTGCGGCCATGCTTCCCCTGTCCACTTCAACTAGCAAGCGCCTTGGCGCCCATGCTTCCGGCCGGATGCGAGACGTTCGCCGCTGCCGGCGACGAGGCCGTCAACCGCCTTCTCGAGAAGGCAGCCCGCCCCCGACGACGCCTCTGCCCTGGCACGCCCTGACATCGGGAACCGCGAGCCCGGCTTCGTCCTGCTCTCCCCTGGCTGCGGGCTGGCGGTGCTCGAGCCCAAGGCCTGGACG
>DFDR01000196.1:0-518 GCA_002369295.1 Desulfovibrionaceae bacterium UBA3823 | reverse complement strand
CCAGCCAGATTCCCGAGCGCAGCCCCAAGGAAGCCGTCCTGCGCCTCGGCGGACGCAGAGCGCGCCACAAGCCGCCTCTGGTCCAGGCCAGGAAGCACGTCAACAGCTTCCTGCACCTTCTGGCCCGCCAAGACTTGGATGCTTATTGCGGCGCACCGTGGCCACTGGGTAGCGCAATATACACTTGGGCCGGCCAGAAGCGCTGGCTTACGCCATCAGGCCGACGTTGCGCGCTTTCTGCCTGCCCGCAGACGCCAAGCGCCGCGTCCACTCCCCAGCATCAGGCCTGACGAGCGCAGTCCTCCGAAAGCCGGCCCCGGGACGCAAGGGCGAAGGCTTCCGGCACGTCCGCGAGCGGGACAAAACGCAAGAGGCCGCTCCATTTCTGCTGGAGCGGCCCTTCCTTGCATCATGAACTATTGCTTTTCCCTACACATGCTTGACGCGGTCCCGCTCCTCGGCGAGCTTCGCGTCATTCCAGCGTTCCATGGTTCCAACGAGGTAGCCCGTGATGCGAC
>DFDR01000063.1 GCA_002369295.1 Desulfovibrionaceae bacterium UBA3823 | reverse complement strand
CGCAAGTCCCTCAACGAGATCGACCTCCTGGTCGAGAAGATGAAGCTCTCGTTTGGAATGGATGTCACCAAGTATAATATCGAACCCAAGAAAAAGAACGTTTAAAGATGAGACACAATAAGGCTATCAATCATCTTGGTCGTCAGAGCGGTCACCGCAAGGCGCTCCTCGCCAACATGGCTTCTTCCCTGATCATGCACAAGCGCATCAACACCACCGTGGCCAAGGCCAAGGCGCTGAAGAGCTATGTCGAGCCGCTGATCACCAAGTCCAAGGAGGATACGACCCACAACCGCCGCGTCGTGTTCAGCTACCTCAAGGACAAGAACGCCGTGACCGAACTGTTCCGCACCATCGCTCCGAAGGTCGCCGACCGTCCGGGCGGATACACCCGCGTGCTGCACACCGGTTTCCGTCAGGGTGACGCTGCCGAGATGGCGCTGATCGAGCTCGTTGACTTCAACGAGGCCGCCCTCGCTTCCGCTCCCAAGTCCGCCAAGAAGAACACCCGCCGCAGCCGCGCCAAGAAGGCCGAGGCCGCTCCGGAGGCTCCGAAGGCCGAGGCTCCCGCCGCGGAAGAACCCAAGGCTGAGTAAGTCTAAGCAGTACTAAAGCTTAAATTCCGGGAAGGATTTCCCGACACAAGCCTCATCGTCGATGACGATGGGGCTTTCTGTTCCCAGGGAGGCCACCTTGAGGGCCATGACCATGCGGTGGTCGTGGCGCGAGGTGTAGGCACCGCCCTTGAGCAGGCGGCCGCCCAGCAGGCGGGCGCTGAGCGACTCGCCGAAGATGACGAGGTCGTCGCCTTCGATGCGCGCTTCGACGCCCATCTGGGTGAGCATCTGCAGGATCGCTTCGGCGCGGTTGGACTCCTTGCCCGCCAGGCGGCCGACGCCGCCGAGGCGGCTCTCGCCGGCGCAGAAGGCGGCCAGCACGGAGACGATGGGGAAGAGGTCGGGGGCGTGGTTCAGGTCCTGCCTGAATGCCTCCAGAGGGGCCTTGCGCACGCAGACGGTCCCTTCCTCGAGCTGGGAGACCACGGCGCCGGCTTCGACCAGGATGTCGATGATGGTGAGGTCGGCCTGCAGGGACTTGGTGTCCATGCCCCGGAGTTCGGCCGAGCCGAACACGGCGCCGGCCACGAGCAGGTTGGCCGCGGCGCTCCAGTCGCCCTCGATGGCGAAATCAGCCGCGCGGTAGTGCTGGCGGCCGCGGACCCGGAAGGTGATGCCGGAGCAGGCGGACCAGTCGTCCGCTTCGAGCAGCTCGGCGTCGCCTTCCATCTCGCTGCGCGTCTGGATGCCGAAGTGGCGCAGGACGTCCAGCGTGATGTACATGTAGGGGATGCTCTTGGGGTCGCTGACGTGCAGGACGGAGTCCTTGTCGCAGAGCGGCAGGGCCATCAGCAGGCCCGAGATGAGCTGGGAACCGCCCTGGCCGGGCACATCGGCCATGCCCGGGATGAGGTGCCCCTTGACGCTGGCGGGGACGTAGACGTCGCGGCCCTCGCGGTCGGAGGCGTTGGAGAGCAGGACGCCGAAGCTTGCCATGATGTCGGCGGCGCCTGCGAGCGGCCTGCCGGGCAGGGTGCCGTGTCCGTCCACGACGAAACGGCCGCTGCCGACAGCGGCCAGCACGGGGATGGACAGGCGCGTGAGCAGGCCGGATTCGCCCACGTCCAGGCGTTCGAGGTCGAGGCTGCCCGGACGGGCGCCCGTGCCGGTGATGGTGAGCAGGGCGCCGTCCTTGCGGACGGTGGCGCCGAGCGCTTCCGCCACGCGCAGGGCGGCCTCGGAGTCGCCGCAGGGGCTGTAGCCGTCCAGGTGCGAAGTGCCTTCGGCCAGGGCGGCGGCCAGGATGGCCCGCTGGGCAAAGCTCTTGGAGGCGGGCATGGTGCGGCCTTCCGCCCGGTAGGGCTGGCGGCCGCCGTAGACGGCGTCATGCATCTCGGCGACGGACCATTGGCCCGGCGCCGTGGCCTCTGCGTCGTTGAGGGCGGCGTAGCTGAAGGGGGCGCCGCGGCGCAGGCATTCCAGCCGCGTGCCGCGGCCTGCTTCGCCCATGCCGAAGGCGACGAGCCGGCCCTGCAGCGAGTCCACCTCTTCGAGGACGATGGTGTAGAGCGACTCGATCCGCGCGGCCTCTTCGCCGTCGCGGCAGGTGGTGACGATCTTGGCGATGTCCGCGCCGTAGCGGAAGCAGCGGGCGAGTACGCGCTGCAGGACCTCGATGTCCGGGGTCCCCGTGAAATCGTGGAAGGAGCGGATGATCTCGGTGCCGGTCTTGTGGCAGAGCTGCTGGAAGCGCTTGCTCAGCGGCGCCGGGGCCTCGATCTCGAGGTCCG
This sequence comes from Desulfovibrionaceae bacterium UBA3823, assembly GCA_002369295.1. Classification (GTDB taxonomy): domain Bacteria; phylum Desulfobacterota; class Desulfovibrionia; order Desulfovibrionales; family Desulfovibrionaceae; genus Desulfovibrio. The sequence continues at coordinate 220 of DFDR01000063.1, read as the reverse complement.
CGAAGCGGGCCCCGGCCTCGATGGCGAGATGCAGGCGCCGCTCCGCTTCTTCGGGCGATGCCGATTCGGCGAGGCGGCAGGTCGCTATGAGCGGGGTGTCGGACTCGCTGAAGAGTTCTTCGATCTGGTCGTCCGTGAGCGGACAGCGGTCCAGGCGGATCTCCGCCATCTCGACCGCCGGGTCTTCGAGGATCGCGAGGATCTGCTCGAAGGTCTTATT
>DFDR01000232.1 GCA_002369295.1 Desulfovibrionaceae bacterium UBA3823 | reverse complement strand
ACGGCCCTGCAGCTTTCTGCGGGGCCGTCCCGCGTGGCCGGGGGCAGGCAATGCGGACACGCAGAGCGTCAGCGGCCTCGGAGAATCTGCTTCGAAACGCCGCTTCGCGGGGGTCCCTGCCGCTCGCATGCCGACGGGCCCCGGCGGGCAGGATAGCCCGCCGAAAGCCAGAAGCACGGCAGAGCCGACCGCCTGCAGGCAGGCCACAGCTCAGCAAGAGGGCGGCGGAGGAAAAGCGGGCGCCTTCTGCCTGCAGGGGCGCCCGTGTGCAGGAGGGGAAGGGCAGAGACGCCCGAAGCGCTTCTGCTGTCCGCTGGAGGCCAGCAAAGAGCGGATGCGCCGCCAGCGGCGCCAGCTTCCCGCATCGGGGCAGGGGACCGGCGCCGCTGGCATGCAGGCGTCTTCCAAGGCGTGAACTGACAGGCAGGGCTAGCACTGCCGGCCAAGGGCCAGGCTTTCCTCGAGCACGCCGGGGCGCTCATGGATGTCGCCTTCGGCAGTCAGGCCGACGCCCCTGACAACGCCGGCCAGCCGGGCCTTCGGGAAGCACTCGACCCAGCCCTCGATGTCCTTGACGGCGCCGTCCATGGCCGAGGGGCTCTCGTCGGCGGAGGAGGCAAGCAGATAGACGTCGCGGAAGGCGTAGTCGGCAGGGTAGAGCGGATTGCAGCGGTCGAGCATGGTCTTGAGCTGGCCGCTGACCGCATAGTAGTAGATGGGCGTGGCGAAGCAGACAACGTCGGCATGGAGCGCCTTCTGGGCAATGAGGTCGGCGTCGTCGCGCTGCACGCACCGCCGGGTTTTCTGGCAGGCCATGCAGCCTTGGCAGAAGCCGATGGACTTGCCCCGCAGGGAGACGATCTCCACACTGTGCCCGGCATCCCTGGCGCCTTGGGCAAAGGCTTCGGCCAGGGCGTGAGAGTTGCTGCTTTTTCGGGGACTTGAGGAAATGATCAGGACGTTCTTGGACATGCTTTTCTCCTTCCGTAATGCGTGGTGCGGCAAAGGGTCTGCGTCTGCATAGGGCAGGATGCGCGTCATGGCAAATGCCTATTTCGCATGGCATGCCATGCATGGCGAGCATTTCAGCGTGGATTGCCGAAGCGCTCCTGGAATGCCGCGAGCACGAGCGCTGCCGCAGGAGAGAAGATGCGCCCCCGCCGCCAGACGATGTCCAGCGCCGTCTCCAGTCTGGGCTCCAGCGGAATGCTGGCAAGGCCGCTCTGCCCGGATGCGCCGACGAGGCCGTCGATGCTCACCAGGACGCCGATGCCGCTGCGCACCAGCAGGGTCGCGTTGTAGACGAGATTGAAGGTCGCGGCCACGTTGACCCTGGCAAAGTCCTTGCCGAACCAGCCGATAAATTCGTTGTCCGGCCCCGTGTCGGCTATGGCCTGCTGGGAGAGGATCAGGGGCCAGGGCAGCAGATCCTGCCTGGCGGCGCAGGGCAGTTCCGCCAGCGGGTGGCCTGCGGGGACAACGGCGACCCAGACGTCGCGCTCCGGCAGCGGCAGGTGCTCGTACTTGACGAGACTGGCCGGCTGGATGAGCACGCCGAAGTCAAGCAGTCCCTTGTCCAGACACTCCGTCACCTCCTGGGCGTTCCCGCTGGAGAGGTGAATCCTGATGCCGGGGTGTTCGCGGCGCACCTCCCGCACGATGTCGGCGACGTGCCGCATGACTCTCGTCTCCCCTCCGCCTATGTACACGTCGCCCTCGATGCCAGAGCCCTGCGGCCGGAATTCCGCCCGGGTCTGATCCACGAGGGTCTGAATCTCCTCGGCGCGCTGGCGCAGGCGCATGCCTTCCGGCGTCAGCTCGACGCTGTGGCTTCGCCGGATCAGCAGCTTGGCGCCAAGCTCCTCCTCGAGTTCCTGCATCTGCCTCGAAAGCGTCGGCTGGGTGACGTGCAGGGCGCGGGATGCCCGGGTGATGCTGCCCTCGCGGGCAATGGCCAGAAAATAGCGCAGCAGTCTGAGTTCCATGCCAGCCTCCCTGCGAGGCAGCGTAGCATGTCGCCATATAGCCAACAAGCATTTCATGCGCTTTGCATGCATGAAGCAAGCATTATTCTTCTCAGGCATTGGCTCCCCCCGGACGGAGGAGCGCCTGCGGAATCTCACGCGGTCTTCGCCAACGCCCCGAGGAGCGGCAAGGCTTTTGAACAAGGTCTTCGAACAGTCCTGCTGGCCGCCCTTGGGGCTGGCGGCTGCGCCTGCGGGGCGCATGCCTTGGAGCAGAGCGCCATGAAGCAGATCGCCATGAAGCACAGTGCCATGAAGGACAGGCCGATCCATCCGCTCGTCCAGGACGCCCGCGTCTTCAAGAGCGATCCGGCCATCCAGGTGCGGCAGGCGCGCTTTCGAAAGCGCTGCGGCTTCGACGCGGCAGGGCATCTCTGCCTGCCCCGGATTCAGCGCATCGAAGCGCTCTCAGGCCGTGTCCTGAGGGTCCCCTGGCACCGTCAAGGAGCAGCGCCAGGGCCGCTTGTGCAGGCGCTGCAGGTCGGGGCTTCGCCGCGCTGGCCTTTGCTCCCTCCATGACCGGCGAAAGCTCCCTCCATGACGGCGAAAGCGGAGCTTGCGCGCCCAGCTCAGGGTCCCCGAGATCTTCACCGGGGATTTGCCGGCGGCCGTGGACTTCCCCGGCCTGCTCGGCTTCGTGGACAGGGAGCGCACCGGCGGCGCCGGCATCTGCAGCCTTGCCGGGCCCGCCGTCACGGCGGCCGCTGGCGGCGTACGCGACATGCGCGACGTGCGCTGCGTGCGCATCAAGGCCGCGGCCGTCTCGGCCATGACGGCATGCCGAGCGGCTTGGGCGGCCACGCTCAAAGACGCGCTGCGAACGCGCCCGCGAACCGAGGGCGCTGGCCGCTGTGCCAGGCCGCACTCACCGGCCTCGCCGATCACATGGGCA
>DFDR01000078.1:1383-9308 GCA_002369295.1 Desulfovibrionaceae bacterium UBA3823 | reverse complement strand
TGTGCATATGGGCAATATGGTTTAGAAATCTGTTATAGATTTGGACTTGGAACGCAAAAAGATCAAGAAAAAAGTTTTTATTGGTTTCAAAAATCTGTAGAGCAAGGAAATGCTCAAGGGCAAGTATTTTTAGGTGATTGTTATGTTCTTGGGCAATGAACGTCTAAAGACGTAGAAAAATCTTTCTATTGGTATAAGAGAGCTACTGAGCAAGGTCATAGCTATGCTCAATATAAGCTGTCATTATTGTGTTATGCAGGCAAAGAAACAGCAAAAGATGAAGAAAAATCAATGTATTGGCTTTAAAAGTCAGCGGATAATGGATGCTCAGATGCGCAAAAATTATTGCAAAGACTAGGGAGGTAGCACAGAGTCCTTTTCCAGAGCCGCAACAGGGGGACTGCCAGGCGGTCGGGTTCATGTGCAGCCACTGTGGAGCGTTTCACCCGTCAGGGACGGCGGCGAGCGTGTTCTGCTCCTGAAGCATGAAGGCGCGCACATGAAGGTGCGTACTGAGGAGCGCTGGGCGCCTCCTCCTTCGCAGGGGCGGAAGGGCAGGCACGGCATGCCGGGCTTCCTGTGACGGCGCTCACGGCGCGCTTTGGCCTTCTGGGGCATGATGGACGCAAGGAGGAAGCCATGGACAGAACGCTCAAGCTCAATCCCCATGCCCGCCCGGCGCTTTCGGAGGCCGACGTCTACAAGGCCATGGAGCGCCTCGGCGCCTACGTCGACATCACCCCTGCGGACTTCCGCGCCATCTACGAGGACGCCTGGACCATTGCCAGGCAGAAGCTGCTCGACGAGGTGACTGCAGGCGACATGATGTCGGCACCTGTTGTCACCATCCCTGAAGACATGCCCCTGCGCGAGGCCGTTGCCCTCATGGGGGCAAAAGGCGTCTCCGGCGCGCCCGTGCTCGACGGGGAGGGGCGCCCCGTGGGCCTGCTCTCCGAACGCGACGTGGCCAGAGCCGCCGGCTGTCTGGGGAGGCTCTCCCCCATGGCTCTGCTCGACGCCCTGCTTGGCGCCGGCGTGCCGGACGATGTCTTCGGCCAGCCGGCAAGCGCCGTCATGACAAAGGGCATGTTCAGCGTCGACGTGCACGCATCGCTCGGCCAGATGCTCGAACTCATGCAGGCGAAGGGCGTCAACCGTCTGCCCGTCACCGAGGACGGGCATCTCATCGGCATCGTCTCGCGCACCGACATCCTCAACTTTTTCCTGCGCCAGCGCTAGCCGCCAAAAGGCGCCCCGCGGTGACGCAGGTCACGGGAAACCTCCCCAGGCGCTTGTCCAAGCCTTTGAAACGACTAGGATCGCCCTTCAGGGAGGAAGCACAATGCCTGCATTCTTCAGTAAAATGAAAGGGGTCACGACCTCGCCCCCGCGGCCGCCCCTCCAGGCCATACTCGTTGCCTGGATAGGCGCCTGCATCGCCATCGGCGCCATCGGCGCCCTCGAGCGCTGGGTGGCGGGCCCAGAAGGTCTCCCCATGCTCATCGGCTCCTTCGGGGCGTCGGCGGTGCTCGCCTTCGGCGCCATCAAAAGCCCGCTGGCCCAGCCCCGCAACCTCGTGGGCGGCCATGTCGTCTCCGCCTTCGTCGGCGTCGCCTGCGCCCAGGGCTTTCCGGCAGACCTGACCTGGCTGGCGGCGGCCGTTGCCGTGGCCACTGCCATCGCCCTCATGCACCTCACCAAGACCCTGCATCCTCCGGGAGGCGCCACCGCCCTCATCGCCGTCATCTCGGGCGAACCCATACGGCAGCTCGGCTACCTTTACGTCCTCGTGCCCTGCCTGGCCGGCGCCCTGATCATGCTCGTAGTCGCCCTCCTCGTGAACAACATCCCCAGGGAGAGCCGCTACCCCCAGTGCTGGTGGTAGCCTGCGGTCGCACCCGCCCCCAGCCGTCCTTCAGAAGAGGCTAAATCCGCGCAGGAGCTCTCCGCGGTACTCCTTCTGCGCGGATGCTGACGTCTTGCCATGGCATGCGCTTGCGCTGCAGACGGCGACGAGAGCGAGTGTATAGCCAGCCCCTCTTCGCGGCAGATCTTGGACGGCGGGAAAGCCGAAGGCAAGGCGCGTGAAGGCGTCCTGGTTCTGGCTTTCCGTCTCGCGGCCTTCGGCGTCGCAGGTGATGCACTGGCCGTTCTGGCATTCGGCAGTGCCCCGGGCGACGGCCGGCCATTGCCGGCGGCCTCGGTTTCCCGCGTGAAGAGGAGATTGGCGATGCTCGGCTTGCCGGCGCCCGTGCCGCTGGACACGAGAATGCGCGCCTGGCGCTGCGCTTGCCGGGCGCTTCGAACTCCTGGGCGCATCTGCCCGTGAAGATGCCTTCGCACGGCGGGATGTCCCTGTGCGTGCTCCTCGAAAGAGGGTGGCCGCGCTGTCTGCCCGCGGCAGGGGCCCGGGGCTCAGCAGCCTCCGCCCCCGCCGCCTCCGCCACCCGAGCCGGAGCCGCCCCCGCGGGAGCTGAAGGAGGAGATGCTCCCGCTGGAGCTGGTCGAGCGGACGCTGCTGGGGGAAGAGTCTCCGCCGCCGCTGGAGCGCCTGACCACGGGCTCGGCGCCGAGGACAAGGCTTTCCTGAAGGCGCTGGCGCAGCTCGCCGATGCCGGCGCCGGCAATCTCTGCGCTGGCCGCGTCGTCCAGCAGGGCAAGCTGGCCGGCAAAGCGCCGGCCCCAGGCCTGCTCGCAGTAGAGGGCGACGGCGTAGGGCAGGTAGCGGGTGTAGAGGTTGAGGTCTTCCTCCGGCGGGTTGACGAGGTTGAGGCTGTCGGTCTCGGCCGTCATGAGGTACATGGCAAAGCCCTTGATCTGGCGCAGGAGCCCAGCCAGCTCCACGGTCGGCCTGCCCATGAAGGGGGCGAAGAGCAGAGGGACAGCGAGCACGGCGAAAGCGCAGGCCTGCTGGAGGGGAGAGGACCAGGGAAGCATACTGGCTGCCCCCAGGACCCCCAGTCCCAGCAGGGGCGCCATGACGTACTTCTCCTTGAGATCGTCCCAGCCCACGGGGGCGATGAGCGCTGCGCCGTAGGCCAGGGCCGGCGGGACGATCGCGCACATGAGCGCCTTGACGGCCGCGGACTGGGTCAGGGCCTGCCAGGCGAAGCCCCAGGCCGCCAGCTCGTGCCAGAAGTTCAAGAGGAGGAAGCACCACCAGGAGAGCGCGAGGCTGGCCGCAATCTCGAGGAGGCAGGGCTCGTACATGTGCGGGAAGTCGGCGTCGAGGCGCTTGGCGCAGTCCTGCTCCATGGCAAGGACGATCCTGGCGTCGTCCCTCGAGGAGAAGGCGAGCCCGGTGCCCCTGAAGCGCTCCAGAATGGCCTCCTCCTCGGGGCTCAGCGGCTCGAAGTCGCGGGGCCTGCCGCCGGGCTGGTACAGCACGTAGCCGGTTTTGGGGTTGCCGCGGATGGCAAACCTGCCCTTGGCCTGGAGCTGGAGCAGGAGTGCCGCGAAGCCCGCGCTGTCGAGCCCCAGGTCGTTGCTCTCGCCCTTGGCGAGGTAGTTGACGGCCCCTGCCGAGAGGAATCTGTTCTTCCTGTCCTCGCCTTCCAGGCGCTTCGGCACCTGCGGGGGGTAGAAGAGCGGCGCCACGGGGCCTGTCCTGGGATCCCTGCCGTGGAAGTGCCAGAGCAGGAAGGAGACGAGACCGGAGAGCAGAGCGCAGGCGAGGCAGGCCAGGGTGAAGGGCAGGTCCTCCTCGGGCCGGTAGGGGACGGGTGCGGCAATGTGGCCCTTGGGCAGGGACACGGCAACCGTGAAGTCCGAGCCTGGCCTGACGGGCCCCTTGGTCCGGTAGAGCACGGCGTCGAGGCCTTCCCGCGACTTGCCCCTGGCCCGCTCCACCTCGCTTTCCTTGGAGCCGACCTTGCCCGTCCAGGCGCGGTCGTCGCTGATGGAGGCCCCTTCCGGCGCCAGCACAAGGCAGCTCGCCTTGCCCACGCCGTCCTTCCACTCGGAGCCGACGGCGTTCCAGGTGAGCTCGTCGTGGTCCCCGAAGAAGGCCACCTGCTGGCTTATCTCGTACCTGAGCCAGAAGACGTGCTTCCCCTTGGCGAGCCAGCGACTCTGGTCGCGCAGGAAGACGCAGACGCCGCCGTCGATATGCTTCACGTCGTCCGTGGGATAGGGATTGCCGTCGATGAAGACGCCCATGACCCTGAAATCGACGTTCTGGCGCTCCAGGCCCTCGAAGCGGGGCTTGAGAGGGATGGTCCGGTACATGCCGTGGTTGGTCCTGTTCCCGGAAACGGTGGCCTTGAAGCGCTCCGTGACGACGATGCGATCCTCCTTCGTCATCTGCACCATGACGCTCATCTCGTCGACGACGAGGGCGGCCTTGGCCGGCAGGGCCAGGCAGCAGGCGAGCCAGAACGGGATCCAGACCGCAAGCCGGGTCAGGAGCCAGGTCGGGAGCCGGTTCAGGAGCCGCGTCGGGGACATGGGCGATACTCCCTGCGCAGCCGGCGCTAGCAGCCGCCCCAGCTTCCGCCGCCGCCGCCCGAGCCGGCGCCGCCTCCGCCTCCGCTGAAGGAGGAGCCGCCGGAACTGCCCGAGCTGGACTTGGGCGCGCCTGCCGAGTAGCAGGTCTGGACGTCCCGGGTGAAGCTGCCGAGCATTTCCGGCCTGGCGATGAAGAAGCCTTCGGCTGCCGTCCCGGCCGCGCTCACGGCCGCAAGCTGGGCCGCGAAGCGCATGCCCCAGGACTTCTCCTCGCCGAGCGCCACGGCGTAGGGCAGGTAGCGCGAATAGAGGGCGAGATCGTGCTTCGGCTGATTGGCCAGGTTGAAGCGCTCGGCTTCGGCGGCGCGCAGGTACATGGCAAAGCCCTCGGTCTGGGCTGTGAGCTGGACCATGTCCTCGTTGGGGCGGGGCATGAGCGGGGCGAAGACGAAGGGCGCGGCCAGCATGCCGAGGAAGAGCGTCCACTGGAGCGGGCTTGCCGGCTCGAGGACGTTGAGGGCTTCGAGCATGGAGGCAGGCGTGTTCTCCTCGCTGAAAAGCCAGGCGAGGGCGGCGAGGAGGCCGAGGCCGCCGAGGAGGGGAAGCCAGGTCGCGAACTTTCGGAGCGGCCTTGTCCCGTGGGGGGCGAGGGCTGCCCAGTAGATGGCGAAGGCGAAGGGGCCGGCGTAGAGCAGGAAGGCTGTCTCGCCGTCGATCCGGGGAGGCTCGGGCAGGTGCCAGCGCCACAGCAGCACTGCAAAGAGCCAGGAGAGGGCAAAGGTGGCGAACTGCGCCAGCATGCCGTTTTCGAACATCTTGCCGAAGCGGTCATCGAGGATGTCCTCGCAGGCCTTCTCGACCTTGTAGATGCGCTCGCCGCCCTTGGCGTCGAGCTTGAAGCGCTTCGCGGGCATGCGGGCGAGCGCTTTCTTCTCCTCGTCGCTCAAGGGCTCGGCATCGCAGCCCTGGTGCCGGCGCTTCTCGATGAAGTAGCCGTCCTTCTCGTTGCCGGAGAGGCGGATGTGCCCCTTGGCGTGGAGCTGGAGCAGGAGGGCGGACATGCCGGCGCCGCCGAAGGTGCAGCCGTTCATGAGGTAGCTGGCTGCAGCCGCGGAGAGGAACTGGCTCCTGCGGCTGTCCTTGGAGAGGGCGGAAGCCGGCAGCCTCGGCGGATAGAAGAGGGGGACGGCGGGGCCGGACTTGGGATCCCTGCCCCAGCGGTACCAGCAGAAGAAGCACAGGCCGAGGATGGCGGCAAAGGCGCCCGCGCACAGCCCCGTGAAGGTCCAGTCGGCTTCGGGCCGGTAGGGGACGGGCCGGGCCACCGTGCCCTTGGGCAGAGCCACGGCCACGGTGAATGTCTCGTTCGGGGCCACGGGGCGCTGGGCCGTGAAGCGCCAGGCCTCCCGGCCCTTGGCCGGGATTCTGGCAAAGTCGACGGGCGACTCCTGGGAGCCCCGCGTGCCTATCCAGGCCCGCCAGTCGGTGAAGCCGGCGCCCTCGGGCGGGATGACAAGACAGCTGGCCTTCGGCACGGGGAGGCGTCCTGCCTGATGGGCACTGGTGACGTTCCAGGTGAGCTCGTCCTGGCCCTCGAAGAAGCCTATCTGCTGGGTGGTCTCGTAGGTGAACTCGAAGACGTGCGGGCCCACGTCAAGCCAGGCGTCCCTGTCGCGCAGGTAGACCTTGACCTGGCCGTCGCCCCATTCCAGATCGTTGGCAGGGCAGGGCTTGCCGTCGATGGAGGCGGCAAGCATCCGGAACTGCACATGCCGGCGCTCGCGCTCCTTGAAGCGCGGCTTCAGGGGAATGACGCGGAACAGGCCGTGGTTGGCCTTGGGCGCATCGGCGAAGGCTTCGAGGCGTTCGGTGACGACGACGCGGTCCTCGCGGGAAAGCTCAAGCGTGACGGCGACGCCGTCGAGCCTGATTTCGGCATGGACCTGGCATGGAAGGCTGGCCGCGAGGCAGGCCAGCAGAAGGAGGGCGGGAAGGACAGGCCGGAACATGGCATTCTCCTTGGCCGACGAATTTGCGGCATTGCAATCGGAGGCGCTGTCTTTTAAGAAGTTGAGCAAAGTTTTGCCCCAGCTGGAGGCGATTGTCCACCTGTCCGCCCGCGACGTCCTGCGGCGTCCGGAACGGGAGCCTGGGGCCGCACCCTATTGCCCTACGAAGAGGATTCCCCCCATGTCCACAGAAAGAGAGCATCTCGAGAAAATCACCCGGCAGTCGCTGGACGAGACGGCCAAGCAGAAGCATCTGCGCAAGGTCGTCCTGTGGTTTGCCGCCATGGTCGCCGGCGCCTTCCTCGGCTATCTGCAGGTGCCCTGGATCAACGAGCTCTTCAACTTCATCGCCACGGTCTTCACAAGGCTCTTCCAGTTCGTCGCCGTGCCCGTCATCGCCCTGGCCGTCATCACCACCCTGGCCTCGCTGGGCGCCAAGCGGGAGACGGGCCAGATCTTCTCCCGCGCCGTCGTCTACACGCTGGCAACCACCGTGGCAGCCGCCGCCGTTGCGCTTGCCCTCTTTGTCTGGGTGGCCCCCGCCAACATCCCGGCCGCCGGCGGCGCCGGCCAGATCCCCGGAAATCTCGGCAAGCTCTCCTACTACGATCACTTCCTCTCGGTCGTGCCCAACAACATTCTGCAGCCCTTCGTGAGCGGCAACGTCCTCTCCGTGCTCTTCATCGCGGCGGCCGTGGGCCTTGGCATCGCCTTCATGCCCCGCACCGAGAACCGCGAAATTCTCTTCAAGGCCGTGAACGGCATGCAGGAGCTGCTCTTCACCCTCATCGGCGCCCTGCTTGCCGTCCTGCCCCTCGGCATCATGGCCTTCACGGGCCAGCTCGTCTCCCAGATCGAGGCCGGCATCATCGTGGGCGCCCTCGGCCAGTACACGGCCGTCGTCATCGGCGGCAACCTCCTCCAGTTCTTCGTGGTGCTGCCCCTCTTCCTGCTCGTTCGCGGCGTCTCCCCCCTGCGCGTCTGGCGCGGCATGTTCCCGGCGCTCGCCGTGGCCCTCTTCTCCAAGAGTTCCGCCGGCACCCTGCCCGTCACCATGGCCTCCGCCGAGGGCAACCTGCACCTCGACCGCCGCGTGACCCGCTTCGTGCTGCCCATCTGCACCACTATCAACATGAACGGCTGCGCGGCCTTCATCCTCGTGACCTCGCTCTTCCTCATGCAGAACGCCGGCATCGCGCTCTCCGCCGGCACCATGATAGTCTGGCTCGGCGTCGCCGTCTTCGCGGCCGTCGGCAATGCCGGCGTCCCCATGGGCTGCTACTTCCTGACCCTCTCCCTCATGGCCTCCATGAACGTCCCCGTGGACCTCATGGGCGTCATCCTGCCCATCTACGCCGTCATCGACATGATCGAGACCTGCGTCAACGTCTTCTCCGACTCCTGCGTCTGCGCCATGACCGACCACGACCTCAGGGGCCGGCTGCCCGAGGCGGAAGCGGCCTAGCCAGG
>DFDR01000078.1:0-1297 GCA_002369295.1 Desulfovibrionaceae bacterium UBA3823 | reverse complement strand
CTTTTCCGCGCCTTTTCCGCATCTGGCCGGCTGGGGGATCCCCTGCCGGCCAGACGCGTTTCTGCGTCCTGCCAGCCTGTTCCTCTCCTGGCGAACCGTCCCGGCTTCCCGTCTGGCCCGGCTTCCCGTCTGGTCCGGCTTCCCGTCTGGTCCTCTGGCAGCGTCTCTGCTACAGTCCCTCCCGCCGCGGGGCCGCGGCAGACGTCAGGAAGAGGGGGATGCCATGGGCAGCAGAAAGATTTCCATCCAGGTCGGCAAGGGCAAGGGGGCCAAGCACAGGAAGCGGGGCTGCTCGTCCTTTGCCGGGCGCTTCCGCGGGAAGGACGAGCGCGGGCTGGGCTCCCTGGCGCTTGCCGAGACAAGGAAGGCGGCCGAAGGGGGCGACGCGGCCTCGCAGTGCCTCATGGCCAAGGCCTGCCTGCAGGGGGCGGGCTGCGCGCTCGATGCGCAGGCCGGGGCCGCGTGGTACCGCAGGGCTGCGGAGCAGGGATCTGCCGAGGGCTGGTTCGGCCTCTTTTCCTGTGCGATCCAGGGGCTCGGGATGCCGAAGGACGATGCCGAGGCCTTCCGCGCCTGCGAAAAGGCGGCTGAGCTGGGCCACGTCGACGCCATGGCCAACATGGGGCTGCTTTTGCTCAACGGCACGGGCTGCCAGGCCGATCCCGCCAAGTCCCGCGAGTGGCTTGAAAAGGCTGCCGAGCAGGACTCTGCCGAGGCCCAGTACAATCTCTCCTGCCAGCTCTACCGGGAGGTCGCAGACAGGGCTGCCCGGGGCGAGGCCGTGGAGCCGGTGAACGGCTTTCAGGGCGGAACTGCCGAACGGGACGCCATGTTCTGGCTGTACAAGGCGGCGGAGCAGGATCTGCCCGAAGCCGTGATCGGCTTGACCCGCAAGCTCTATCAGCACGGCGTCGGCTGCGTGGAGGATGCTCCGGCAGGCGGCTGGCTCGAGCGGGCCGCCGACCTCGGCGACGCCTGGGCCTCGTTCGAGCTTGGGCATGTCCGCTGGCATTATGCCCAGAGCCGCGAGGAAAAGATGGCCGCCCTGAAGCGGATTCTGGCGGCGGCCAGGGCCGGCATGCCCCACGCGGAGTACATGGCCGGCAATCTTGCCGTGACGGGCCAGGCGCCCAGCCTCTCCCGGCGGGAGGGGATTGCGTGGCTGAAGAAGGCCGCGGCCCACGGCGTGGAGCAGGCGAAGATCATCCTCGAGCTCGAGGGCGTCAAGTGACGCTGGGCGCGCCGCGCCGGGGAACCGGAATCTGCCGGGACGCCAGGCCAGCCAGGCTCGCCAGTC
>DFDR01000037.1 GCA_002369295.1 Desulfovibrionaceae bacterium UBA3823 | reverse complement strand
CTGTGCTGGGTGGGCTTGGTCTTGAACTCGCCGGCTGCGCGCAGGTAGGGGACGAGGGTGAGGTGGATGTTGAGGCAGTTGTCGCGGCCGAGCTCGCTTCGCAGCTGGCGTATGGCCTCCAGAAAGGGCAGGCCCTCGATGTCGCCCACGGTGCCGCCGATCTCGATGATGGCCACGTCCGGAGCGTCGTCGCCCTCGGCCAGGGAGAGCACGGTGCGCTTGATCTCGTCGGTGATGTGCGGAATCACCTGCACGGTGGCGCCCAGGTAGTCGCCGCGGCGCTCCTTGGCAATGACGCTGTTGTAGACCGCGCCCGAAGTGGTGTTGTTCTTGTGGGACAGGGAGATGTTCAGGAAGCGCTCGTAGTGGCCGAGGTCCAGATCGGTCTCTGCGCCGTCGTCGGTGACGAAGACCTCCCCGTGCTGGAAGGGGTTCATGGTGCCCGGATCGACGTTGATGTACGGATCGAGCTTCTGCACCGTGACTGTCAGATCGCGGGCCTTGAGCAGGACGCCGAGCGAGGCCGCTGCCAGGCCCTTGCCGAGCGACGAGAGCACGCCTCCAGTCACGAAAATGTATTTTGTCTTCATGCCTCTCCCCCGGGGGTTGAATGATGGTGCGCAGTGCAGAGCCAAGCCCTGCCAAACGCAGTCTATAGCCCTTCTGCCCTGCATTGGCTAGCATTGACTCCCCCATGGCCCCCGTGTAGAGTTGCACTCCATTTCCGCTCGCCAAAGGAGTGTTCAGCATGGGCAGAGTCAATACGCTCGTCATCACCGGCTACGGCACCAATTCGCACGTCGAAACCGCCTACGCCGCCCGCCAGGCCGGCGCGGACAAGGCCGACATCGTGCACTTCTCCGACATCACCGCCGCCAAGGCGCGTCTTGACGACTACGACTTTCTGATCTTCCCCGGCGGCTTCCTCGACGGCGACGATCTCGGCGCGGCCCAGGCCGCCGGCATGCGCTGGCGCTACCTCAAAGATGCCGAAGGCACGCCCCTGCTCGACCACCTGAAGAAGTTCCTGGCCGACGGCAAGCTCGTGCTCGGCATCTGCAACGGCTTCCAGCTGCTGGTGAAGCTCGGCATCCTGCCCCTGTTCGACGGCTCCATCAAGCGCATGGTCTCCCTCGGCCACAACGACTCCGCCCGCTTCGAAGACCGCTGGGTGCGGCTCAAGCCCAACCCCAAAAGCCCCTGCATCTTCACGAAGAACCTCCCCCTCGTGCGCATGCCCGTGCGCCACGGCGAAGGCAAGCTCGTGGCCGTCGACGAGGCCTGCCGCCGGCGCCTCGAGGCGGAGAACCTCGTGGCCCTGCAGTACGCGGATCCCGAGACGGGCGAACCCACGCACCAGTATCCCGCCAACCCCAACGGCTCGGATCTGGACGCGGCCGGCATCACCGATCCCACCGGCCACGTGCTCGGCCTCATGCCCCATCCCGAGGCCTTCAACCACGTCACCAACCATCCCGGCTGGACCCGGGGCGAAATGGACGCCCCCGGCACCATGCTCTTCCTCAACGCCGTCAACTACCTGCGCGGACTGTAGGCGGCCAGGCGCCTTCCGCCGGCAGGGCGCCGGCCTCCCCCAGCTGCGGCAAGCCCCGGGCAGGAGGCTCTTCCGGCATGCGCGCCGGCTGCTTCCTGTTTGACAAGCAGGGGCTTTTTCCGTATTGAGGCTTTTTGCCGCCAAGGCGGAATCCCCCTTGCAAACATCCCAGTGCGGAACAAAAGCGCTGAATTTTCAAGCACTTTCCCTCTGGGCGAGTGCTTTTTTTGCCGGAGGCCGCATGCTCATCCGTTCCATTTTCGACGCCATCGAGGCCATGGCTCCGCTGTCCGGACAGGCCGGCTGGGACAAGTCCGGCCTCCAGGTGGCAAGCCGCCGCACCGAAGCCCGCCGCATGGCCGTGGCCCTCGATCCCACGCCGCAGACGATCAGGGAGGCGCTCGGCAAGGGCGCCGAGCTCATCCTCACCCACCACCCGCTCTCCCTCTCGCCCAGTCTGCCGAACGAGCTCAACAGCTACCACGAAGCGCTCTCCCTGCTCTTCAGAGCGGACGTTCCCCTCTACGCCTCGCACACCGCAACGGACGTGCAGCCCGACGGCCCTGCCGGCTGGCTGGCCAGGGAACTGGCGCTCGTGCATCCGCGGCTGCTGGAGCCCACGGGCGAGGGCATCGGCTTCGGGCTGGTGGGCGACATGCCGGAAGCGGTGAGCCTTGCCGGCCTGCTGGAGCTGCTGGGCCGCCGCCTCAGTCTCGCCACGGCCACGGTCTGCGGTCCCGTTCCCGCCGAGATACGCCGCCTTGCCTACTGCACGGGCTCCGGCTCCTCGCTGCTTGCCGAAGCCGAGGCCAGCGGCGCCGACGTCTTCGTCACGGGCGACGTCAAGTACCACACCGCGCTCGACACGCGGATCTGCATCCTCGACGTGGGGCACCACAGCCTGGAAGAGGAAATGATGCGGATTGCGGGCGAGATGCTTGCCCGGCGCCTTCCCGAGGTCGAGGTCTTCTTCGTCCCCTCCGCCTCGCCCTTCCGCCGCGCTGTCGAATCCTAACTTGGGAGTAACCATGAGCCAGACCACGGACAACCACGAATACTACCTTTCCCAGATCCACCAGCTCAAGCAGCTGCAGAAGGTGGACGACCAGATCTACGACGTCAAGAAGGTGCTTGAGCTCGCGCCAAGCGAATTCAAGGAGCTTCAGGACAGCTTCACCAGGGTCGAGATGCAGCGCAACCACATCAACGACAAGATCAGCCATCTCCGCGATCAGGAATCGCGCATCAACCGCGAGATGGAGGAGGAGAAGGCCCGCCTCAAGAAGAGCAAGAACAAGCTCATGGCCACCGGCAGCGAGAAGGAGTTCCACGCCGTCTCCCGCGAAATCGACAACATCGAGAAGCTGAGCCAGCCGCGCGAGGACGAGCGCATCGCCGTTCTGGAGGAGCTCAAGACCCAGCTCGAGCAGCTCTCGGGCATCGAGGAGCAGTACATCGACCTCAAGACTCAGGTGGAGGCCCGCAAGGCCACCATGGAGACCCAGATCAAGGAGGCCGAGGCCAGGCTCGCCGAGCTCAGCGTCCAGCGCGAGGAATGCAGCAAGGACATTCCCCTGCCCATCTTCCAGCGCTACGAATTTATCCGCGTGCGCCTCGAGCATCCCGTGATCGTCCCCCTCGCCGAAGGCATCTGCCCGAGCTGCCACATCGCCGTCCCGCCGCAGACCTTCAACGAGCTCCTGCGCGGCGAGCACATCCTCAGCTGCCCCAACTGCCAGCGTCTCATCGTCTGGCGCGACGACTATCTGGCCGACGATCCCGAAGGCCAGAAGGCCCTCGCCGAGGAGCAGGCGCGCCTGCGCGCGACCGAGGCCGCCGAGGCCGACAGGGAGCCGGAGCCTGAAGAGGAGGACGACTTCGAAGAGGAGGCCGAGGAAGAGGCCGAGACCGAAGAAGCCCCCAGGCTCGGCGCAGAATAGCTTTTGGGGGCCGGCCGGAAGGCCTTTCCGGCCAGCCCCTGCAATGCCAGGGAGTCGGGCAGACCGCCGCCGCGGAAGCGATTCCGGGGAGGAAAGTCCGGGCTCCACAGGGCAGGACGCCGGGTAACACCCGGGAGGGGCGACCCTCGGACAGCGCCACAGAAAGCAAACCGCCTGCGGCACCGCCGCAGGCAAGGGTGAAACGGTGGGGCAAGAGCCCACCAGGCGCCTGGGCAACCAGGCGTGCTCGGCATACCCCGTCCGGAGCAAGACCAAATAGGAAAGGCGGCCGGCCCGGCCATGCGCCTTTCGGGTAGGTTGCTTGAGGGCGCGGGAAACTGCGCTCCTAGAGGAATGGCGGTCCCAACGACAGAACCCGGCTTACCGCCCGGCTCCCTCGCTTCTTCCACGCCGGCCCCGGAGGCGCCCTGCGCCCCGGGGCCGGCGTTGCCATGCGCATCCCGGAACAGCCCCCAGCGCGCAGCGCTCCAAGGAGAACGCCATGCCCGATACGGCAGACTACACCCTTTCCCCAGCCCCCTGGGCCGTGCTCCTGGCAGCCGGCAGGGGCTCCCGCATGGCCGAGGCCGCGGGCTGCCCCAAGCAGTTTCTCGAAACGGAGGGCGTCCCGCTCTTCTGGCGCTCGGTCAGATCCTTCGCGAAGATGCCCCGCCTTGCCGGCATCGTCTTTGTCTTTCCGCAGGACCAGCTCGACGAGGCCAGAGCGGCCTGCCTTGCCCTCAACCAGCGGGAGCCTTCGGGCCTGGCCTTCCGCTTCGCCGCCGGCGGCGAGCGCAGGCAGGACTCGGTGCGCCAGGGTCTTGCCCAGGTGCCGGCCAGCGCGGCCTTCGTGCTCGTGCACGACGCGGCCCGCCCCTTCTTCACCCCGGCCCTGGCCAACCGCATTCTGGACAGGCTCGGGCAGGGATGCCCGGCCGTGATCCCGGGCATTCCCGTCACGGACACCGTCAAGCGCGTGGACGCGGACGGCATGGTTGCCGAAACGCCGCCCAGGCAGGCGCTGCGCGCCGTGCAGACCCCGCAGGGCTTTGCCAGGCGCGAGCTTGCCGAAGCCCACCGCGCGTGGCTCGAAGCCAATGGTCCCGAGGTCACCGACGACGCGGCCCTCATGGAGGCCTCGGGCTTTGCCGTCGCCGTCGAGCAGGGAGAAGCATCCAACATGAAAATCACCCATCCCGAAGACCTTGAACGCCTGCAGCCTGCCAGGGCGCCCCTGCCCCTCTCGGGCTTCGGCTACGACGTGCACCGCTACGGCGGCACCCGCCCCCTGAAGCTTGGGGGCGTGCCCATCGACACCGAACTCTGCGTGGAGGCGCACTCCGACGGCGACGTGCTCCTGCACGCCCTCATGGACGCCATTCTGGGCATGGCCGGCGCCGGCGACATAGGCGAGCTCTTCCCGGACACGGATCCGGCCTTCGACGGCATCGACTCCGCCGTCCTGCTCGCCCGCGTGCTGGACGTGGCCAGGCGCCGCAAGGTGCGCGTCACCCACGCCGACTGCACCGTCGTTGCGCAGAAGCCCAAGCTTGCCCCCCAGCGCCAGGCCATACGCAAAAATCTGTGCCGCCTGCTCAGCCTCGAGCCCGACGACGTCGCCGTCAAGGCAACCACCGAGGAGCGTCTCGGCTTCACCGGCGAAGCCCTCGGCCTCAAGGCCTACTGCGTGGTTTCCGGCATCCGCGGCTAGCCTTCGCCCTGCTCCGGGCCCAGAATCTGCCGGCAGGCTTCGGCTCCCTGGCGGCAGCTGGCAGGAAAATCCTTGTCATTGGCCTGCATTTGGCAATATTCTGATTTTTCCCAGCTCTCCCCAGCTGGGTGAATTCACCTCGGGAGCTTTTCATGCAGGAACTCTTCGACACCCTCGGCAAGGCCGACTGGGCGGTGCTTGGCGGCATCGTCTCCATGCTGGTGGCCCTCGTCATGTCGCTTGTCCAGCTGCTTCTGCGGCAGCCGCGAGGCTAGCGCCCATGGACATGCAGATCTTCGTCGACGCCCTCGTCTGGCTGCTCTACATCGCCGTCTTCATCTGGCTCTCCCGCAAGGGGTCCGGGCGGGACGTCATGACCTCGGGCCGCGTGGGCTTTGCCATCCTCTCCTTTGCCTTCGTGGCGACCTACATCTCGGCCGTGGCCCTGGTCGGCTTCGGCGGCCTGGCCTACAAGTACGGCATGCAGATGCTGCTCGTGGCTGCCGGCAACGTCTGGCTCGGCACCTGGATAGTCTACCGCTATCTTGCCTGGCCGACCCGCGTCTGCCAGCGCAACCTCGGCGCCCGCACGCCCGTGCAGCTGCTTGCCAAGGGCCACAGGAGCCCCCTGCTGGGACGGTGCCTGGCCCTCATCTTCGCCGTCTTCCTCGGCGTCTACGCCTCCGCCGTCATCAAGGGAGCGGCCATACTGCTCAACCAGATCATTCCCGTGCCCGTGTGGATACTCATCTGGGCCGTCGCGGTCCTGGTCGCCACCGCCGTCTTCGTGGGCGGCCTGCGCGGCGTGCTCTACACCGAGGCCATGCAGGGCTTCGTCATGCTCGTCGGCATGGTCATGCTCACCTGCGCCGTCTTCAGCAAGGTGGGCGGCCCCCTCAGCGGCATGGCCCAGCTGGCCGCGCTTCCGCCCGCCGGGCCAGCCAACACGGGCTTCGTCTCGCTGGCCGACGGCAGCCAGGGCTGGTTCATCGTCAGCCTTGTCATCGTCACCTCCGTGGCCGTCTGGGCCCAGCCCCAGATGATCCAGCGCCACTTCGCCCTCCTCAGCGCCCGCCAGGTGGACAAGATCACGCCGCTGGCCATGCTGGTGCTCACCGTGCTCGTGGGCGGCGCCTACTACGTGGCCTGCCTCGGCCGGCTTTTCATGCCCGAAGTGGCCTCCCCCGACGAGGTCATGCCCATGATGGTCAAGATGCTCCTGCCCGACATAGGCCTCCAGGTCTTCGTGCTCGCCATCGTCTCGGCCTCGCTGTCCACGGCCTCCGCCATCTACCACATCGCCGTCTCCGCCATCAGCGAAGACCTGCGCGGCAAGAAGGCCTCCAAGGAAAGCTGGCTCGCCGGCATCATCTTCTGCGTGCTCCTCTCCGCCGGCTGCGCCCAGATCAAGGGCCAGCTCATCGCCATGCTCTGCACCACGAGCTGGAGCGTGGTCGGCTCCACCGTGCTCGTGAGCTACGTGGCCCTCGTGCGCTTCGGCAAGCGCAGCGCCAGGGCTGCCTGGACGAGTTCGGCGACCGGCTTTGCCGTCTGCATGTTCTGGTACCTGTCGGCTGATCCCAAGTTTGCGGTCCTGCCCTGCCCCTGGCCCGAAATGGCGAAGATCCCGCCCTTCTTCATCGGCTTCGCCGTGTCTCTGGCCGGCTGGTTCGCTGGCTGGCTCCTCGATCCCAAGCGCAACGAGAACTCCAACTTCTGGCCCGAAGCCCAGCAGGCGGCCGAGCCAGACCGGCAGAGCGCCTAGCGTCGGGAGCCTGCTTCCGCCTTGGGGCGCCGGATCCGCTTTGGCAGGGGATCCGGCGCCTTTGCCTTGCCTTCCGCCAGACCCGCCCGCCGCAAGGGGGCTGCAGACAGGGAAAAACTGTGCGCTGCGAACCGCCCGCGCCGACCTCCCGCCGCACGCTCCCCTTCCTCTTGATGCGCCCTTCTTGACGGCTTGCAGGCGCAGAAAAAGCTTCCCGCCTCTCTTGTACCGGCCCCGCAGACAATCCGCCACTGCATTGCTTCCCCTCTTTTTTCACGATACTTGCCCTGATATTTTTTTTGCATGGCTTTTTTTTATTTTTTTCCCATGCCGCACACGACATAGAGATCGAATGCTTCACAAAAATATCTTTCCGCGATGTTTTGCAGTCAAAAAGGCGGCTTTCGGTGCCCGTGCATTTTCTGCCTCGGCAAATTGACAAAAAAGATCTTGCATGGTTGCCCCATGCGGCTAGAGTGAGGCCTCCTTCCGTGGCTTCCACGGACAACAGCAACCATGAGGACAACTTTGGCAACCCGACATTCTCCCGCTGCCCTCGGCTTTGACGTGAAAAATTCATTAGAGGAACTCTATTCAGCCTATTTTTCCCAGCAGCCTGCGTCGCCCTGCGGCCCTCCCACCCCGCCCTACACCGGGTATCCCGCCCTGCCCTCGCAAAGGGGCTCCTGCACCCTTGCCGAATGGACCCTGTCCTTCGCCTTCACCGCCAGGGGACTGAGCTATCCGGGCTACGACTTCAAGGGCGAGGACACGCCGGAACGCATCCTGGGCCTGCTCGAGCAGAGCTACCGGAACTGGATGCGCTCCCCGCTTCCGGGCAGGCTCTACAGCCTGCACGTGGAGCAGCACCCTCTGCCTGAGTTTTTCCCCGGCGGCGCCGGCGCCTTCTTCTACACGGCCAGCTGCATCGACCCCGAAGGCGCCTTCATGCCCATAGGAGCTTGGATACTGCGCTCCAGCGGCAAGGAGGCCTACTTGCACATTCTCACCTGCATCCAGAACCGGGGCGTGCAGGACATCCTCTTCTTCTGCGCCCAGGCCGACGAGAGCGACCTGGACTATTTCGCCAGCATCTTTCCCGGCGTCGTTTTTGCCGAAAACGCAGCCCAGCTCCTGCAGCCCGGCGCCCCCCGGAGCAAGGAGCGCGACTTCTTCCGCTTCCTGTGCCGGGGACTCGGCAATGGCGCCTGCGCAAGCCCCGAGGAGGAGATGCGCCGCGCCGAGGCGGCCTGCCGGGAGGTTTCGCCGGAGTGGCAGGCGCTGGCGCTGGACGCCACCCAGCTCGTTCAGCGCCTGCGCGGGCGCTATGACTTCGGCGTGCGCATTCTTCTCCTGCCCGGGACCGACTGCCTCGTCCAGTACCGCAAGCCTCTTGCGTGCACGCTTGCCACCAGATTCGAGAAGACACCCACGGCCCTGCTCCACTACTTCTCCGGCCTTGCGCCGAAGCTCCTGATCAGGAAGCTTCAGACGACCAGATGGTCCTGCGTCAAACCGGCCCTGGCCCAGCTTCCCTGCTTCAGGAACAGGCTGGATCCGCTCCCGCCGGCCAGGGACGCGCGCGCCTTCTTCGGCGCCCTGGATTTCGGGGAATAGCCGGACGCGAACGCCCGGGGCAAGACCGCTCCGGCATAGGATCCGCCCAGGCCTGCCCCTGCCCGGGGGCGCATGGCGGAGGCCTTGGGGAGGCCTTTCCGCGCTCTTGCCTTGATCAGGAAAAGATGCCAATAGATCTGGCGCCGGCCTGCCCTCCGCACAAGCCCTTGCGGAGGCAGGCCGTCCCTTTTCCCGGAACCCGCTCCAAGGAGAGAGCCCCGTGTCCCGCGACGCCTCCTGCCCCTGGCTTGCCAGCTACGCCAAGCTCGACATTCCCAACGATGTCCCCCGCTTTGCCAAGCCCCTCCACGCCTTTCTCGACGAAGCCGCGCGCGACTACCCCGACAGGCCCGCCGTGCTCTTCCACAACAGGCGCGTCAGCTACGCCAGGCTCAAGCAGGACGCCGAACGCTTCGCCTTCGGACTCAGGGAGCTGGGCATCGGCAAGGGCGACCGCATCGCCGTCATGCTCCCCAACATCCCCCAGACCCTGACCGCCTTCTGGGGCGTGGTCAAGAACGGGGCCACGCTGGTCATGGTCAATCCGCTCTACATGGAGACGGAGCTGGTGGGACACCTCTGCGACGCCGGCTGCAAGGCCATGATCCTGCTCGACAGGTTCTGGGCCAAGGTGGCGCCGCTGCGGGACAGGCTGCCGGTCAAGACCTTCATCGTCACGACCGTTGCCGACGCCCTCGCCTTTCCCCTGAACCTGCTTGCCCAGGCCAAGAGCCTGCTTGCCCGGGGCAAGGACAGGCCAGCCCTGCCCTACGGCCGGGACGTCGTGCGCTGGAAGGCCGTTGCCGGGGCCAGGGGCAGCTGGTCCTGCCCCGCCGATCCGGAGCGCGACATCGTGCTCCTGCAGTACACCGGCGGCACCACGGGCACGCCCAAGGGCGTCATGCTCTCGCACGCCAGCCTCGGCACCAACGCGTTCCAGACCCTAGCCTTCATCCGCGAACGCCGCGAAACGCCGCACAGCTTCATCGCCGTCATGCCCTTCTTCCACGTCTACGGGCTTTCCGTGTGCGCGGTCATCCCGGCGCTGCTGGCGGCCGCCGTCGCTCCCGTGCCCCAGTACACGCCCATCGACATGCTCAGGCTCATCTCGAAGGTCAAGCCCACCATCTTTCCGGGCGCCCCCGCCATCTACAATTCGCTTCTGCAGCAGAAGACGCTGGGCGACTACGATCTGACCTCCATCAAGCTCTGCATCTCGGGCTCGGCCCCGCTGGCCAGAGACATTCTGGACCGCTTCAAGCAGGTCACGGGCGCAAGCATACTCGAGGGCTACGGGCTGACCGAAGCCTCGCCCATCACCCACGCCAACCCCGACAGCAAGGGGCTGCGCAAGGAAAACTCCATCGGCATGCCCATACCCGGCACGCTGGCCCGCATCGTCGACATGGAGCGCGGCGAGGAGACCCTTCCCCCTGGCGAGCTCGGCGAGCTGGCCGTCAAGGGGCCCCAGGTCATGCTCGGCTACTGGAACAGGCCCGAAGAGACGGCCCGGACAGTCCGGGACGGCTGGCTCTACACGGGCGATCTGGCCTTCATGGACGAAGAGGGCTACTTCTTCATCATGGACCGCAAGAAGGATCTGGTCCTGGTCGGCGGCTACAACGTCTACCCCAGAGAGGTGGACGAGGTGCTCATGGCCCATCCTGACATTCAGGACGCCGTGGCCGTCGGCGTTCCCGACGCCCTCAAGGGCGAGTCCATCAAGGCCTTCGTGGTGCCCCGCAAGGGCGCAAGCCTGAAGAAGTCGGACGTCACGGCATGGTGCCGGGCCAGGCTCGCCTCCTACAAGCTGCCGCGCTCGGTGGAGTTCAGGGAGTCCCTGCCCAAGAACCTCGTCGGCAAGGTGCTGCGGCGCATGCTCCGCCAGGAAGAGATGGAAAAGCTGGCCGCGCGCAGGGGCAGGAGCGCGCCGGACGTCCAGGACGGCAGGAGCTGACAATGCCAAGGCGGCGTGCTCCAAAGGAGCGCGCCGCCTTTGAAATCAAGGAAAAATGGGGGCCTTGACCGGGCTTGGCAGGGCCGCTACTTGAGGCCCTTGGTGGTGGACCAGCGGATGAAGTCGCCCTCCAGCTCGTCGTGGCCCGGATTCCAGCAGTGCTTCTCGCCACGGGTGGTCACGCACACGGCCTGGGAGGGCACGCCCGCATAGGTGGGCACGCGCAGGACATAGGCCTCGTTGGAAGCCATGAGGCGGCGCACCGAGGGACGCGCGGAGGGAATAAGCTCTCCCCCGTCGTAGTGCAGGTCGTAGACCTCGAGCAGGGAGTCGTGGGCCAGGGGCAGGATGGCGTAGGCATCTTCGTGGCTTTCCTTGCGGCCTTCCGTGTCGCCTATGAAGCTCACCAGCGAGAGGGAAAGCTGGAGGGCCGGCAGATCCGTGTCGCGCTCCAGCTGCTTGACCATGGCCACAGGCGGCTGGAAGGCGCGGATGCGCACGCCTGCCGGACGGCCGGCATCGTTGGGCACCTTGTCATGCTCGGGCGTGGCCGCTGCGCTGGCTGCAGGCGCAGGCACCTTGGAGGGCTCGGCAGGCGCGGCCTGGCCCGAAGCCGGCGCAGGCGCGGCCTGG
>DFDR01000096.1:12133-13283 GCA_002369295.1 Desulfovibrionaceae bacterium UBA3823 | reverse complement strand
GGCTTCGGCTTCGGCCCTGGCCTGCGCGAGGCGTCTGGCTTCGTCCGCGTCTGCCTCTGCCTGACTGGGCTTTTCCGCGTCAGGCTGCACCGAGACGGGGGCTGAGCCGGGATCAGCCTGCACGGCCGGCTGGTCCGGCTGGCCGGCCGGCTCGGGCTGCTGGCTTCTCGCTTCGGCGAGAGTGGCGCTGGTCACAGGTGCCCTGTGCTCGGCGCCAGGGACTCCCAGCGAATCGGGGAGGGGCGGAAGTCCCTGTCGCGCGGTTTGGCCTTCCTGCACTGGCGGGGGGCTTTGCCTTCCGCCTTCAATGTCCGGCAGGTCAGGAAGCTTCGAGGTCGCAGACTGGGGACCCTGGATGGATGGGGCCGGTGGCGTCAGCTGCTGGTTGAGCATCACGAGGGCCATGCCAAGCAGCGCCACGGCCAGCAGAAGGCAGGCAATGACTTTATTCACGGGAGGCGAATCCTTGCTGTCGGATGAAGGCGGAAGCTGGAGCCGCGCGGGGCTTGAAGAGGCGTTCCGCCACGTGCCCGCGATGGCCCTGGAACCGGCCGGAGGACCGTTGAGGGCGCCTGTCGTCGTCCGTCGGCCGGAAGCCTGCAGGGCGCGCGGGCAGAGCCGGCAAGGGGCCGGCGTCTGGCGAAAACTCTACATCATTTGATTGTAATGGCAAGCGCCGCGCCGTTGCGCCAGCAGGACCGGCTCTGGAAGGGATGCTTGGGGTCCGGGGGCAGGCCGGCCTGGGCCCGAGCTGGCAGGAAGTATGGCTTGCCTTCTTCGCGTCCCCGCCGGGGATGCGCCAGTTCCGCCTTTGACAGAAGGCGAGGCCCAAGGCCCGCATGCGGGGCATGGCATCCCCGGCCCGGACTTCGATGACCGCCAGCGCGCAGCCTCTGCCGGAGCCGGCGCCCAGCAGCCTTTCGGGCCAGCTTGGCCTGCCCTGCTTCTGCAGCCTTTGGGCGAGGGAAACAGGTGAGGGCGGAATGTCCGGGCCCCGAACTGGCGGCTTGGGCTCATGCCGCGCCGCTTCCGGATGCAGACAGCGCCCGCTGTTTACGGATGCCGGGGAGAGGCGTAGAGTGCCGGGTCATGCACGAACTCGCCATTGCCGAAAACATGCTCGCCATTGCCGAAGAAGAGCTGGCCCGCC
>DFDR01000096.1:0-12079 GCA_002369295.1 Desulfovibrionaceae bacterium UBA3823 | reverse complement strand
AGGCCCGCCACGGCTGCACCAGGCTTACCCTGCTGCGGGTCGAGGTGGGAGAGCTTTCCGGCATCGTCTGCGAATCGCTTGCCTTCGGCTTCGAATGTCTCGTCAAGGGCACGCCCCACGAGGGCTGCACGCTCGACATCGTGTCCATTCCCCTCAAGCTTCGCTGCGGCGCCTGCGGCCTCGTCTTCGACGGCCAGGCCGGGAGCGGGGCAGGGGGCCTGGGCGAACTCCTGCCCTGTCCCGGCTGCGGCGAGGTGCTCGGCCATGCCGTGCTCCAGGGAAGGGAGATGCGCGTCGTCTGGCTGGAAGGGGAGTAGGCGGGAGGCTTGCCCTGCGCTTCCCCTCGGGTGTAGAAGCCTGTTCCTGCTGCTACGATTTGTGAAATCTTGCTATCATTGACTACCATATAATAAGGAGAGCTTCCATGCAGATTCCTGTTGTGCGCAACGTCCTCGAGGCCAACGAAAAGATGGCCGGCGTGGTCCGCGAGCGGGTGAAGGGGATACTCACCCTCAACCTCATCTCCTCGCCCGGCGCGGGCAAGACGACGCTCCTCGAGCGCACGCTGACCGACCTTGGCAAGGAGTTCAAGATGGCCGTCATCGAAGGCGACCTGCAGACCGACAACGATGCCCGCCGCGTGGCCGCCACCGGCGTCCAGGCCGTGCAGATCGACACCGAGGGCGGCTGCCACCTGGACAGCAACCTCATCCTCAACGCCCTGGACAACCTTGACCTGACAGGCGTGGACATTCTCTTCATCGAGAACGTGGGCAACCTCGTCTGCCCCACGGAGTTCGACCTTGGCGAAGACGCCAAGGTGGGCATCCTGTCCGTCACCGAAGGCGACGACAAGCCCGAGAAGTACCCCCTGCTCTTCAACCTCGCCAAGGCCATGGTGCTCAACAAGACCGACCTTCTCCCCTACGTCCAGTTCGACGTCGAGAAGGCTTCCCGGCATGCCAGGGCCCTCAACAAGGACCTGCCCATCTTCCATGTTTCCGCCACCCGCGGCGATGGCCTCGAAGACTGGTACGCATGGCTTCGCGAAGCCGTGAAGGCCAAGAAGGCCGGCAAGTAGCCTGTCTTGTCCATCTGATTCCAGCAGGGCTCCGCAGCCGGACACAAAGATGGCGCCGGAGCCCTGTTCCTGGAAGGCGGCGCCTGTCCGGCGGCTGCGTCGTGCCGAGACGCCATGCCGGTTGCCTGCGGCAGGCCTTTTGGGTATAGGGCTGACATGTCGAAACGTCTCTTTCTGCCCCCGGTGGCAGGCGCCCTTCGGACTGCGTCCCGCGCGTGGCTGCCAGCCGGCCTGCTCGGCCTGCTTGCCCTGCTTCCCAGTGCAGGCCTCGCGGCTGACGACGGCTTTGGCCCGAGCCTCAGCAAGGAGGCCTCGCGCCCCATTGCCAAGCCCCGCTTCCAAAGCCAGGACGCGCGCATCCGCCCTTCTGCCGACAAGGCCGCGCCCCGTTCCTTCACCATGGGGCAGGCCGTGCGCTATGCGCTGGAGAACAACGAGTCCCTTGGCGCGGCCGAGGCGCAGATGCGCGCTTCGGAAGAGGGGCGCAAGGCGCAGAGGGGCTATCTGGGACCCAAGGTGGGCACAACCTACAGCTGGTTCAAGCAGACGAGGACGACGTCGGTCCAGAATGCCCAGCAGCCCCCCTCCAACGGCACGTTTACCTGGTCGCTGGAAGTGTCCCAGGTGCTTTTCGACGGCTTCAAGAACCTGGGAACCTACCAGAAGCAGGCCCTGCAGGCGGAAAGCGACAGGGCTGCCCTGCGCCGGAGCGAACTGGAAACTACGGGTGCCGTGCAGGGGCAGTTCATCGACTACCTCTGCCTCCTGGAGCTTATCCACAGCCAGCGGGAAGCGGAGGGCCGGCTGCAGGATCAGCTGAAGATTACCAAGGCCTTCCACGATGCCGGCCTCAAGCCCAAGCTGGACGTCCTGCAGGCGGAAGTCGATCTGGGCAAGGCCAGCCAGACGCTCATTGCCTCTGAAAACAAGCGCGACACCGCAAGGGCCAAGCTGAACACGCTGCTGGGCCTGCCCGCCACGAAGCCGGTCCAGTACCAGGGCGGCCTGCGCGTTGCCAAGTTCACCGGCACGCTCGAAAGCTGCCTTGAGGCAGCCTACCGCCTGCGTCCGGATCTCTACGTCGGATGCAAGGCCGTGGAGATGGCCGTCAAGGACCGCCTTCTCGCCCGTTCAGGCTACTATCCCAAGATCGAGGCCTACTACAACATCACGAAGACCGGCAACACGCCGGATCTGGAGCGCGGAGGCAGCCGCTCCACCAGAAGCACGACCTGGGAAGCCGGCGCCAGGCTCTCCTGGGACCTCTTCCAGTGGGGCACCACCTACTTTGCCGATCAGCAGGCCGGCTGGCTCGTGGCCAAGATGCGCAGCCAGATGCGCCAGATCATTCTCGATGCCGGCTTCGACGTGAAGAGCCGCTTCCTCGCGCTGCGCGAGGCAGACAAGCGCATCGCCGTTGCCAAGGCCAGCGTCGCCTCTGCCCAGGAGGCCTACGAAGCGTCGCTTGGCGCCTACCAGGCGCAGGTCGGCACCAACTTCGACGTGCTGGACGCCTCGAGCAAGCTGCTTGCCGCCCAGTCGGATCTGACCACAGCCAAGGGCGACTATCTCAAGGCCCTTTCGCAGCTCTACCTCGCCATGGGCGAGTACAGGCCGGATCTGCTCTAGGCTTGTCTCGGAGCGTTGCGTCGCCTATCATTGGCCGATGAACAGCAAGAAGCTCACCATCACCCCCCTGGGGGGGCTTGGCGAAATCGGCCTCAACTGCCAGCTCTGGGAGACGTCCAGAGGCGTCGTCATGATAGACTGCGGCCTCATGTTCCCCAGCGACGAGCATCTCGGCGTGGACGTCCTGATACCGCACTTCGGCGCAGTCCAGGCGGTGAAGGACAGCCTGCTCGGCATCATCCTGACCCACGGGCACGAAGACCACATCGGCGCCCTTCCCTGGATTCTGCCGGAACTGGAGGGGGCCGCCATCTACGGCTCGCCCTTCACGCTGGCGCTTGTGGAGCACAAGCTCAGGGAGCACGGCCTGATCGACGCCGTGCGGATGCAGCCGGTCGAGCCCGAAGCCGCGGTGGCGCTCGGCGACATGACCTTCCACTTCCTGCCGGTCTGCCACTCCATTCCCCAGGGCTACGCGCTGGCCGTCGAGACGCCGGTCGGCAAGATCCTGCACACCGGCGACTTCAAGATCGAGAAGAATCCCCTGTCGGGCTCCGGCACCGACATGCGGCTCTTCAAAAAGTTCGCGGGGCGCAAGGGCATTCGGCTCCTCATGTCGGATTCGACCAACGTGGAGCGCGAGGGTCGCAGCCTTACCGAGCGGGAGGTGCAGTCCTCCCTGGACCGCGTCTTTGCCGAGGCGAAGGGGCGCATCGTCATCACCCTCTTCTCCAGCCACATCCAGCGCATCCAGGAAGTCTTCAGCCTGGCCGAGCACTATGGGCGCTCGGTCGTCATCAGCGGCAGGAGCCTTGCCAACAACATCGAAATGGCCAGGGACATCGGCCTCATCCAGGTGCCGGACAGCTTCTACAACGCCTTCGAGGGCGTGCCGGACCTGCCGCCCGACAAGGAAGTGCTCGTCGTGACAGGCGCCCAGGGCGAGCCCATGTCGGCGCTCTCGAGAATGGCCTTCGGCGCACACAGGCAGCTGGAGATTGAGCCCGGCGACACCGTCGTCATGAGCTCGCGCGTCATCCCCGGCAACGCCAGGGCCGTTTCCAGCCTCATCAACGAAATGTACCGCCAGGGCGCCGAAGTGCTCTACGAAAGCGTCAGGGCCATGCACGCCTCAGGCCATGCCCAGCGCGACGAGCTGAAGGAAATGCTGGAGGCGGTCAGGCCCGAATACTTCGTTCCCGTGCACGGCGAGTACCGCCATCTTATCAAGCACGGCCAGCTTGCCAGGGAAGCCGGCGTCGCGGAGGAAAAGATCGTCATCCTCGAAGACGGCTATCCGCTCTCCATCACCTGGGACAGCGTCCGCAAGGAGGCGCCCATTCCCCACGAGTGCACCCTGGTCGACGGCAAGGGCGTCGGCGACGTCGGCACGGCCATACTCAAGGAGCGGCGCATTCTCGGCGACGAGGGCATGGTCATCGTCGTCCTCGTGCTGGACATGGACAGCGGCTACATCCTGCACGGCCCTGAGCTTGTCTCCAAGGGCTTCGTGTTTCAGGATCAGTACGACGGCTTTTTCGAAGAGGCCAAGCGCATGGTCGTCGATCTCGCCTCGGCTTCCGGCAATGCCGGCATTGCCGAGCTCCAGGACAGCATCCGCGGCTCTCTGCGCCACTACTTCCGGCGGGTCCTGGGCAGAGACCCCATTGTCGTGCCGGTCATCTCCGAAGTGTAGGCACGCCCCCGGGGCGCCGGCGCCGGACTGCAGACCGCCCTCGGGGCGCTAGTCCCTGCCCTGCGGCTCCTCGCCGGTGTAGGCCGCCATGTCGAGCAGCAGCGTGCCCGAGTCGCGGCGCAGCATGAGCGTGAAGAGGTAGACGTCCTCGCGGGGCGCGTCGGCCGTGGCAAGCTGGGGCAGAAGGGCCCGTGGCGCAAACATGACCGAGGCTTCGCCCTTGCCGGACTTGAGGAAGAGGTCGAGGCCCGCCTTGAGCAGG
Organism: Desulfovibrionaceae bacterium UBA3823; assembly: GCA_002369295.1. Taxonomy (GTDB): domain Bacteria; phylum Desulfobacterota; class Desulfovibrionia; order Desulfovibrionales; family Desulfovibrionaceae; genus Desulfovibrio. Next base: position 7,411 of record DFDR01000096.1, on the reverse strand, counting down.
GCTTCCCTGTCCTCGGGACTGGCGAAGCCCATGTCGGCAAAGTCGATCTCCATGCCGGGGAGGCTTGCCTGCCAGGGCACGAAGTCCTGCCTGGCCAGCGCCGTGCGCACGGCGGCCAGATGCTCCGGCGTGAGCGTCTGCCTGAGCTCGATGTCCTCCAGCCGCTCGCTGGCAACGTCGTCGCCGGCCTGGCTTCCGCCGGCGTAGAGCCTGGCGCTCCAGACGAGGCCGGCGTAGCCGAGGCTCGTGACGTAGGCCGAGTCGTCGGCCCTGTAGGCCGCGCTGATGAGCCCGCAGGCATCGCGCATGGTCATGCCGGGGCGGAACTTGTCCAGGGCGCAGACGGGCGTTTCGCCGGGCTGGGGGAGAAGGCTGCGGCATTCGCCGGCAAGGTGGCGCGGCGCCGCCTCTCCGCTCTCCAGCACGATGCAGCCCCGGTGCTCGGGGCAGAGCGTCAGGGTCTTCAGGCCGTCCAGCGCCACCTTCTTGAAGGTGCACAGTTCCAGCCCCAGATCCAGCCTGAGCTCCGCCTCGCCGCCGGGGTTCTCCAGCTCCTCGTCCATGCCGGGCGCCAGATCCAGCTTGGAGAGGCTCACGCCCTGCGGCTGGACAAAGCGCACGCCGACGAGGTCGCTGCCGCTCCTGTTGCTGACGAGCATGGAGCTCCTCGGCTTGTCGGGACTGGCCTGCGGCTGTCCCTGGAAGCAGGCCAGGCAGAGCAGTGCCAGGGCCAGAAGGCGTGAACCGGCGTGGAACATGGCGTCACCTCGCAAAGGATAGGCCTGCAGGGGGGCTGCGGCGTGGAAGCGGACCGGATGCGGCGCGGGCATCGCAGGGCCGGGAGCATCATGAGGCGTCCCTGCCTTCGCCGTGCCAAACGGCAGAAAGATACAGATGCAGGCATGGACGGTCAACCGCCGTGCCAGCGGGCCGGAGCGCGGGAAGGGCAGTGCCGCCCAAAGCGCCGGCGCCGGTTCCGCTATTGACTTTTTCGCGCGGCTGAACAATTTTGACACTCTCTCGGCAATTCCGCCACTGTTCTTGTCCTGCAGGAAAAATGCCCGCCGGGAGCACTTCGGAGACCCCTGTGCACAATGCCAACACCTCCTCCAGCGCTTCCGGCGCCCGTCGCGGCTTCAGGCTGACGCTTTCCTCGCTTGTCTGCACCCTCTTCCTGCTGGCCGTGGCCCTGCCCCTTGCCTACATGGCGGGCGTGATGGTCGGCAGAAGCTGTCCCGTGGCGCCGACCGCCGTCGAGCGCATGAAGGACGAGGAGCAGGCCAGGGCTGAAGAGGCCAGGGAAGCCAGGGAGGCCGGCGACGAGCCTGCAGGCGCCAGGGAACCGGGTGCGGAGGAGGCGGCAGGCGCCGGCTCCCAGGCCATACTCGGCCCTGCCGAGCTCTCCTATTCCCGCGTGCTCAGGGCCGCCCCCGGCGAGAAGGTGCAGGAGCCTAGGCCCGCGCGCTTTGCGCCAGCCGTGGACAAGGAGAAGGAAGCGGCCATGCCGAAGATGGCGCCCGGCATGAGCCCCGCCGTCATCGAGGGGCCGCCGGAGCCGCCGGCCCAGAAGGCCGACGCCTACGACTTCGTTTTTCAGGTCGCCACCGTCGACAGCCAGGCCAGCGCCGAGGATCTGCGCCTCAAGATAGAGGAGAAGGGCTACCGCACGAGGGTCCAGCGGCAGGGGCGACGCTTTGTCGTCTTCGTGCTCGCCCGGGGTCCCGAGGAGAAGGGCGCCGAGGTCAGGAGCGCCATGCAGCGCCTGCACCTTGGCGAGCCCCTGGAGCGCGGCAGAAAGCCCGTGTTCCGTCCGGCCTCGCTGCAGTAGCGCCGGCTCCTGCCGGCTGGGCGCGCGCTCCGGCAGGATCATTCTGCACGGGGCTTTTCTTCCGGCGGCGGAGCCGGCGAAGAGCCCCCAAAAACGCCGGCCGTCCCTGCGCACCGACTGGAGGACTGCCGGCCCCGCAAGAAGGAGGAAAGCATGAAAGTTCTGCTCATAAACGGCAGCCCCCATCCCAAGGGCTGCACCTACACCGCCCTGCAGGAAGTGGCGGGCCAGCTGCAGAAGGAAGGCGTCGAGAGCGTCCTGCTCCAGATCGGCACCAGGCCCGTCCAGGACTGCATCGCCTGCGGCAAGTGCGCCGAAACGGGCCTGTGCGTCTTCAAGGACGATGCCGTCAACGAGGCCATAGGCCTGCTCAAGGAGTGCGACGGCCTGGTGGTGGGCTCGCCCGTCTACTACGGCGGTCCCACCGGCAGCCTCTGCGCCTTCCTGGACCGCCTCTGCTTCCGCAAGGCCGCTCCCTACGCCGGCAAGCCCGCGGCCTGCGTGGTCAGCTGCCGCCGCGGCGGCGCCACGGCGGCCTTCGAGCGCCTGAACCAGTTCTTCGGCATGCTCAACATGCCCATCGTCACATCCCAGTACTGGAACATGGTCCACGGCAACACGCCAGAGCAGGTTCTGCAGGACGCCGAGGGCCTCCAGACCATGCGCACGCTGGCCAAGAACATGGCGTGGCTCCTCAAGTGCATCGAGGCGGGCCGCAAGGCGGGCATCGAAAAGCCCGTCTACGAGCCCTGGACGCCCACGAACTTCATCCGCTAGCAGCGGGGGGCTTTTTCCCCCCTTCCAGGGCAGGGCCCCGTTCCAGCGTGCAGGCCGGACCGGGGCCTTCGCCTGCGCTGGACGAGCCAGCTACCAGATGCGCTGGCTGTCCTGCGGCCTGGCTGCTCCCGACGGTCTCGACGACGATCTGGACGAGGGCAGGGGGGCCTGCGTCCGCACGGGCTGGCCGCCGTGCCGCCGCGCCTCTGGACGCCCCGCAGGGGCAGGCCTTGCCGCCGGAGCGGGGGGGGCCGGCACGAGCACGGGCACAAGGCCCGGGTGGGGCGTTGTCATGTTCCGGGCAACGAAGAGCATGTCCTCCATTCTGCCGTTGAAGATGCAGATCAAAAGCCTGGTTCCCGTGTCGTCGCGCCTGAAGACCAGATGCAGACTCTGGCCTGCCTTGGCGGAAGTGCAGCTGAAGGAGGCCTGGTTGCTGCCTTCGTAGACCGGGGGCGTGCCGTGCATGCTTCTGGCGTAGCCCTCCACAATGCTTTTGAAGTGCGCGGGCTCCGTGGGGCCGTACATGAGCTGCACCGAGGCTTTGTGGTCCCGGCGCCCGAGCACGGCCATCTCGCCGCTGTGGCGCTTGAAGGGGCCGTTGATGAGGGACCACCCTGGCGGCAGCTCGATGGCGAACATGGCGGTCTTGAAGGGCTTGGCCCAGGCCTGGCCCGGCAGGGCGAACCAGAGGGCCAGCAGGGCGGCGGCCAGGGCGGTTAGGGGCCGGAGGGATGGGGCAGATGTACGGAGCATGTCGGTAGCGTGTCCTTGGCGTAGCGCCTGGTTGCGGAGAGAGGGGCTGGAAAGGGGCCTGGGGTCGGCTCTCGCTAGATCAGCCTTGCGGCCTGCATGCCGAGCAGGAGGGCCCCAAAGCCGGCGGCCGCCTGCACGGCGACGTTGAGGGCGAGCAGGCCTGGTCGCGAGGCCAGGGCCCAGCTGTCGAAGACAAGGGACGAAAAGGTGGTGAAGCTGCCCATGAAGCCGACGCAGATCACGACGCGCACGGCGTCGGCAAGGAGGGCGCGCACGGCGGCCAGCTCGTAGACGAAGCCGAAGAGGCAGCAGCCCAGAATGTTGACGGCCATGGTCCCGAAGGGGAAGCCGGTGCCGAGGAGGCGGGCGCAGGCGACGGTCATGCCGTAGCGCGAAAGGGCGCCGCAGCCGCCGGCGAGGAAGATGAGCAGGCAGAGTGCGAGCGGATGCATGGGAGGCTGCCTATGCCCTGCCGCAGCCGAACTCGAGGGCCATGAATTCGGCGAGGGCGTCGCGCCAGTGGGGCATGGGGGGAAGCCCGTAGAGGGCGAGCATGCGCTTCTCGAGCCTGGAGTTGGCGGGGCGCCTGGCGGGCAGGGGATATTCCTCGCTCGTGCAGGCCTGGACCTGCTGGTCTTTGCCTGCCAGCGCGAACACGGCCTTGGCCAGCTCGAACCAGGTGGCCTCGCCCTCGCAGGTGAGGTGGAAGGTGCCCCGCAGCTCCGGGCGCTCCAGCAGGGCCTTGACGGCACTGGCGACGGCCAGGGTGCTCGTGGGGTTGCCGTGCTGGTCGTCCACGACCTTGAGCAGGGGCCGCGTGCCGTCGGCAAGGCGCATCATGGTGTGCACGAAGCTGGGGCCGCCGGGCCCGTAGAGCCAGGAAACCCGGGCGACGACATGGTTGGGGCAGCCGAGGCGCACCGCGCACTCGCCGGCCCACTTGCTCCTGCCGTAGACGCTGAGGGCGCCGCCGGCCTGGTCGAATTCGCTGTAGGGGCGGTCCAGCGCGCCGTCGAAGACGTAGTCCGTGGAGAAGGCCACGAGGCGGGCGCCCGCATTGCGCGATGCGTGGGCGATGTTCGCCGAGCCCTGCTCGTTGACGGCAAAGGCTTGCCCCTCCTCGCTTTCGCACTTGTCCACCTGGGTCATGGCCGCGCAGTGGAGCACGGCTTCGGGCCTGACCTCGGCAAAGGCCCTGGCAACGGACGCGGCGTCCACGACGTCGATTTCGCCGTGCCCCAAGGCCGCCACCTCGTGCTGGCCTTCGAGCGCTTTGGCCAGCGTCCTTGCCAGCATGCCCCTGCCGCCGGTGATGAGGATGCGCATTGCCTGCCTCCCTGCGTTGTCGTTCGGTTTCTGGCCGGAACAGGCGTCTCCCGGCCCGGCTTTTTGTACGGCGAAGTCTTTCCGCCGTAAAGGGTGCTGTAAAGGGTGCGTCCGGCTCCGGAACTCAGCGGGGCTTCTTCGCGGCCGGGCGGCCTTGAGCCGTGCCGGACTGCTTCTGCCGCTCCCCTGCCAGGGGGCGGGGCAGGGCGCCTCAGCCCCAGCCGCAGGCAGGCGGCCGGGCGCCGCTTCTGGCCGCCAGCCAGGAAACGGCGCCGGCCAGCGCGAGCACAAGGACAATGACGGCAAGGGCTGCGAGGTCTTTCACGCGTTCTCTCCAGAAAGGGCCAGAAGGGGGCTGCAGGCATGGCTCCGGGACTGCCGGCGGAGGCCTGCGGGAGCCGGGGAGCCTGCGGATGCGCGGAAGCCGGGGCTCCTTGCCAAGCGGCGCGCCTGCGGCATAGAAAAACGGCCATGCGCTTCCCTGAGCCTTTCGACACGCGCGAGGTCATGCCACGATGCCCGGTTCCCCAGCCATTCTTCTCATAGCCTACGGCTCCTGCAATGCAAAGGGGCTGGCTGCGCTTCGGCGCTTTGAGGAGGACGTCAGGGCCGCCTATCCGGGGCTTCCCGTGCGCTGGGCCTATACCTCGACGCGCATCCGCACGCGCCTGGCAAGCCAGGTCCGCGCCAAGTCCGACTCCGTCACCAAGGCCCTGAAGCGGCTCATCCTGGAGCGCTTCGGCCCCATTGCGGCCCAGCCCCTGCAGGTGGTGCCGGCAACGGAGAACTCCGAGGTGGAGCAGCTGGCCCAGGCCGTTGCCGAGGAGACCGGCACCGCCATCAGCGTCGGCGCGCCGCTGCTCTCGACGGAGGAGGACATGGCGTCCTGCCTGGAGGCACTGCTGGCGGGGCTGCCTGCCGAACGCCTGCCTTCCGAGCACGTGGTGCTCATGGGCCACGGCGCCAGGCACCATGCCCAGGAGCGCTACGACAGGCTGTCGGCCCTGCTGGCCGAACGCGAGCCCCGCATCCATCTGGCAACCATGTCGGGAAGAACCACCATCCGGGAGATCCTGCCCAGGCTTGCCTCGCACAGGGTGTGGCTCCTCCCCTTCCTCTCCACCGTGGGTCGCCACGCCGAGCACGACATGGCCGGCTCAGGCCCCGATTCCTGGAAGACCCTGCTGGAGGAGGCCGGCCACGAGTGCCTGCCCGTCGTCCAGGGAGCCATCGAAAACAGGGCGCTGGCCGCCGTCTGGCTCAGACACCTCGAGGAAGCCCTCGCCAGGCTCGGCATCCGCCCCGCCTGAGTTCCCCGCCGCCTTCGCCTTCCCCTTCACTCCATAGCTATAAGGATCAAAGCCATGCCTTTCTTCTTCCGCGCGCCTGCCATGGCGCTGGCCTGTCTCGCCATGCTGGCGGGAAGCCCTGCCGAAGCCCCCTGCGCCGATGCCCAGGCCTTCAATCCCTATCTGCACTCGGATTTCCCCACCTCCAGGAAGCCCAAGGGCGAAGCCGCGGAGATGCTCAAGAAGCTCGGCGCCCGCGCCCAGAGCATAGCGGCCGAAGCCGGGTGGCGCAGGCACTGGCGCGAGGAGGTCTATCCTGTCCTCTTCGGCGACCCCAAGGCGCCCCACGAGATTCTGGTCATGATCGACTTCGCCTCGCCCAAGACCCGTGCCGTCTGGGCGGCAGCCAAGGGCGCCATGGCAAAGCTTGATCCCGCCAAGGCCAAGATCGTGCTCTTCAGCGACTCCGATGAGCTCTACGCCTACGACATGGCGGGGCTGGTCCTGTGGGCCAACATCAACCGCAAGGGCAAGGGCCCCGAGACCCTCGACTGGGCCTTGGACGCCTGGGACAAGGCCAAGGCGAAGAAGCGAGGCAAGAAGTTCATCAGCGAGTACGACGCCGTGACCTCTCGCACGGAGCTGCCCATGGTCTTCCAGGGCATGCGCCGGCTGGGCGTCCCTGAGACCGAGGAGTGCAGCGTGGCCGACTATGCCTACGAGGCCGGCAACGTGAACATGTTCCAGACCGGCCAGGCCAAGCGCTACTACGGCGTGAAGAGCCTTCCCGCCGTGGTCGTCGACGGCAGGGTGATGGATTCGCCCAGCGCCGATGCCATCGTCAAGGCCGTGCAGTAGTGCGGTGCGGTGGTATGGACGGATGAGAATCAGGAGACAAATCTGCCTTTATTGTGAATGTAGAATACGAACATATTAAATGAATGTTAGATAAAATTCAATATTGTTGATCTATAAATGTATTAAAGAATATTGAAACTTAACTGTACATAGAAAACAATCAATATTCATTAAATATTATTTATTATCAACTGTTATAGTAATTATGCAAAATAATAATCTATTCACAAAGTCAAAATAAAAAAACATCAGATATATTATTTAAAATTTATGAGAATTAATTGAGCAATCAAACACACAAAAATTGCAAATAATATTGTAGACAGTTTACATAATATAACGTTGCTTTATCTGTCTACACATATTTCAGATATGAAGATAGCTGAATATTTTAACAATATACTGAAAATGAATGCGAAGTCTGCTCTAGTAACGATCAAGAAAAAAGCTAAAGTTATGTTATTACCCCGGACAGCGATTTCTGAGATCTAGCGTTTTTTCCTTGTTCAGAAAAAAATTTTGTATTTTCAGTGCGTTAGCGAACCCTTTACAAAAATCTCCCTAAAATTGATTAACC
>DFDR01000240.1:3347-3783 GCA_002369295.1 Desulfovibrionaceae bacterium UBA3823 | reverse complement strand
CGTGCCGGACCAGGCCTTGTCCCTGGCAGGCACGGCCTTCCTCCCCAGTCCCGCCCACAAGAAGCCACCGAGGCCAACATGCCGTCAGACCAGACGCCAGCCATGCCAGACAAGCCCCGCCATGCCGTCTACTTTGCACCCCCCGCCTGCTCGCTCCTGCACCGCCTTGCCGCACCCCTGCTGGGGCGGGACGCCCTTGCCGGCCAAAACATCCCCCAGGCCGCGCCGCCAGGCCTTGCCTCTCAAGCCTGGGCCGAACTCGCCAGGCAGCCTGCACACTACGGCCTCCACGCCACCCTCAAGGCGCCCTTCGAGCTGAAGCCGGGGCTTGGCGCCGCCGATCTGGCGCGCGCCTTGGCCGAGCTTGCCAAGGAACTTGGCGCCGTGCGCTTGCAGGGCCTGCACCTGGCGCGCCTTGGCGGTCCAGGCCGGGGCT
>DFDR01000240.1:0-3161 GCA_002369295.1 Desulfovibrionaceae bacterium UBA3823 | reverse complement strand
CTTTCCGGAAGGCTCAAGTCCCAGTTCCTCGCCTGGGGCTATCCCTACGTCTTCGACGACTTCGTCTGCCACTTCTCGCTGACGGGGCGCTGTCCCAGCGAGGCCCTGCTTGCGGAGGCAGGGCGGGCCCTGGAGCAGGCGCTCAGGCCCGTGCTTGGCCTTGACCTCATGCTCGACGCGCTCTCGGTCTTCAGCCAGCCGGACAGGCAAAGCCCTTTTGCCGAGACGGCCCGCTTTGCCCTGGTCTGACAGGCAGGGGCGGATCGCCGGGGCGAAGACTTCGGACTGGCAGCCCGGTCCGCATCGGGAGGGGCTGGGCAAGTCCCGGGGCGGCCGCCTGCAGGGCGGGCGGATTCGGCATCGCTGGCAGGGGCCGGCGCGTCTGCGCGCTTCCTCCTGCGATCCGCAGGGCGCAGGAGCACGGAGCAGATCCGCTGGCATCGCGGTACGGCATCGGTACGGCAGGCGCCATCGTCAAGGCCTGCGCGAGGCGCCATGGCGCCCTCGAGGCCCCCTGGACGGTGTCAGCGGCCCCTGGACGGCGTCAACGGAAGGAGGCCCTTGCCGCAGGCGGGCTCTGCCGGCGCTGGAAGCGCCTGCCGGAAGCTTGCGCGCCCTGCTGCTGCGCAAGCCCAGCCTGACGGATCCCGGCGGGCCTGGACCAGGCTTGCTGGCCTTCGTGTCCGGCCCGCGCGCCGGGGCTGGCCTGCCTGCGCAGAGCTCCGGCAAGAGCCGCGGATAGAGCCAGTCAAGAGCCAGTCAGGAGTTCCGTCAGGAAGCCCGGCTGGCTGCGCGGGCCGCAGGCTGCCGGCGGCCCGTTTACCCGTTCACCCGTTCTGCCGTTCTGCCGGTGTTGACAACGGGGCGTCAAGTCGGCAAAAAGGGCAGGGTAGAGGCAATCTCGATATTCTCAAGACTCCTTTCCCCCAGGGACAGGCTTTCGGCCCTGCGGGCCAGCCATGCCGCTCGCCCCGCAGATGCCGAGGGATTGGCGCGCGCCTGCGCGCCGGCCTGTCCGCAACGCCAAGCAAGGAACGGCATTCCATGAACATGGCAAGCGACATGCGGGCCCCGTCGGCCTGCTCCCTTCTCCGGCGGGCAAGCCTGCTCGCCGTGCTCTGCCTGGGGCTTGTCCTCGGCGCCTGCGGCGGCAGGAAGCCGGTCCCCCCGGCCCTGGACCGCAGTGGCCCCTGGGTGGCTCCCAGGGAGCCTGCCGAGGTCTTCGTGTCCCATCTCAAGCCCGCCACCCAGGATCTGAACAGCTGGACCGAGATGGCGCCCACCATACGCAAGTCCGAAAGCTACTGCGCCAAGAAGCCGGCTTCGGCCCTTGCCGTGAACAGGGGCGAGATGCAGATTACCTGGGGCGAGATGGCGGAGACCCTGCGCACTCTGCGGGGGCTTTTGCCGAAGCTCGACGCCAATCCCGGCCTTCTGCTCGAGAAGTTCCGCTGGATCCCCTTCCCCGGCGGCATCAAGTACTCCTCCTACTACGAGCCGCACATCAAGGCGAGCCGGGAGCGCAATCCTGCCAAGGGCCACACCGAGCCCATGTACAAGGTGCCGCCCGACATGGCCGCCTACAAGGCCGCCCACGGCGGCCGCTACTACTCCAGGCGCGAGATCGACGAAGGGCGGCTTCTGGAAGGCAAGGGGCTCGAGCTCGCCTGGGCCGACCCCGTGGACGTCTTCTTCCTGCAGATCCAGGGCTCGGGCAAGCTCATCTTCGGGGACGGCACCGAGGCCTTCATCAACTACGCCGGCCAGAACGGCCACAAGTACCGCTCCTCGGGCAAGATCATGGCGGCCAAGGGCGGCATACTCAAGCGGGGCGACATCTTCGAGCAGCGCGAATGGCTCCACGCCCACCCCGAGCGCCAGAAGGAAATCTTCAACGAGAATCCCTCCTATGTCTTTTTCAAGTTCGGCATGCGGGGCTCCATGGGCGCCATGGGCTACCAGGTCGACGACTGGCTCTCCCTGGCCACGGATCCGCGCTACATCCCCCTGGGAGCTGTGGTGGCCTTCGGCGTGAACGCCCCGGATCCCCAGACGGGACGCTTCCCCCTGCGCGGCATAGGCTTTGCTCAGGACACTGGCGGCGCCATCAAGAAGGACCGCATCGACATCTACGCCGGCGGCTCCGACCGGGGCAACTACGTGGCAAGCTTCCTCGATGCCAGCGGTCCAGCCTGGGTGCTGGTGCGAAGGTAGGCTCTAGAGTCTGGCGAAGCTCAAGCATGCCAAGGCCCCCTGAACGCCGATGCGCGACGGGGGCCTTGCCGTTTCGGGACGTGCAGTGCGGAATCCGGGAGGCGGACAGTCTGGAGGCCGTTCCGCAGCTCCGCAAAAGCGGTTTGACCGGCATGCGGTCCTGGGATGCAGGCTGCTAGACAAGTTCCATGAAGAGTGGACACGGCCTCGAGACAGCGAGGGTGCGGCAGAACGCAGGGACATGCGGTGGGCATGTCCCCCTTGGCTCAGGTGTTGAGAACAGCCTTCTGCAATGCCCAAGGCCGTAAGGCCACAGGGTCTGAGGGGCTTCAGATGCTTCCTGGGCGGCGTCTTCTGGCTATATGGCGAAGCTGTCGCCGCAGCCGCAGCGGCTTTGACCTGTTCGAGGACGCGAGGGGATGTCGCCAGGCTGCAGAAGAGGGGCGAAGCCCTCCTGCCAGGTGCCTCTGCGGAAGCGCATGGCAGAGCGCCGGTGCGGAAGCGCCTTGTCCGCGGCCTTGACAACGGCGGCAGTCTGGCGGTTCTTGCCGGAGACGGCGCGTCGGCATTCCTCAAGGCTCTGGCCGATGACGCAGTGCCCTGCGTCTTTCCTGCAGGCCGTGTGGCGGCTGCGTCTTGCTTTGCGCTGATGTCCGGGGCAGACTGCTGACTGAATAGTGCCGGAAAAAGGCTTAGGAGGACATGTCGGCTTCAGTTGCGTTCAGGGGCGCCATGTCGAAGTGCATGACGCCGTTCTGGACGCTGGCGCGGTACTCGAGCACTTCGGCTATCTCGTTGGGGCGTCTGGCGTGGCGGAACATGAGCACGCGCGGGCTCATGGCAAAGCCGTCCTTGAGGCACGCGCAGTCCACCCTGCGCGAGGAGGCGACGATGACCTCGTCGCCGGGCTGGCAGGATCGGGCGGCCGCGCCGTTGAGGCAGCAGAC
>DFDR01000231.1:896-11314 GCA_002369295.1 Desulfovibrionaceae bacterium UBA3823 | reverse complement strand
TCCTTAGAAGAGAGGCGGGCAATGCGCCCTGCCAGCGGGACGCCCTGAGGCGGAAGCTTCCGCGGGCCTGCCGCGCGTGCGCGGCTCCCCGCGCCGGCAAGCCCGGCAGGGACGGAAACATGGCTGGAGGAAGCTGGCAGAAGGCGCGCGGTGCAGCAAGGCCGCGTGCCGCTTGCGCAAGCCTGCGCCGGGGACTGAAGGACGTGGGTGGCGCCTTCACCCCAGCCGCCCGTCTGCATGCCTGGCAAGGCAGGCAGGTCTGGCCCTGATGGAATTCAAGACAACGCCAGGGATAAAGGAGATGCATATGCATGCGTTAACCAAGATGGCGGCCGCGATGCTGGCGGCCATGGCTCTTTTCGTGTTCGGAACGGCTGGCCCGGCGCCTGCGGCGCCGCCGGAGGCGACGCTGGACAGCTTTGTCCCCGGCGCGGGCGTGGACAGCCTCGCCCGGCTGAAGCTCAAGGCCAAGGGAACGGCGCTGCAGGGCACGGTTGACTGGGACGGCTGCAGGCTTGCCGCCACTGTCCGCGCGGCGCAGGGCCGGGTGAAGGACGCCACGCTCAAGGGCGAGCTGAACAACAGCCTTGTCAGCACGTTTATAGGTACGATGGGGGAGAAGGGCTTTGTGCCGGCCGCCGTGGAAAGCGGCGGCAAGATCGACAGCCTGCTTGGGCTGCCGGCGGAGCAGAGCAGTGAAGACGCCGTCGCGGCCATGCTCAAGTGGTCGGACGAAGGCAAGACGGCGCTGCACGTGCTCTTTCTGCCCGAAAAGGCGTCCAAGAGCGCAGGCCGGGCGGGGAAGGCCTCGCCCAAGGCTCCCCTCGGCGCCCTGCTCAAGCCCTTTGGCAAGGAAAAGGCCTACGTCCTGACGCTCTTCAAGGACGACACCCTTGCCATGTACATCGGCACGGTGGAAGGGGCTGCGGGAATGCTGGCGTCCGGCAGGTAGCGCCCTATGCCGCTCCTGCGCTCCGGAGCGGATGGCGGGGCGGCCGGCCTTTCCTGTGGCCAGCTGCCTGGAAAGGAGTCCAGACAAGGGCCGGCATCCGGGCGTCCTCTGCGGCCGCCTCTCTCGGCAGAGCAGAAGGGGAGAGGACAGAGGATGAGGCTTCTGGGCGAGACTTTTGGCGCGCCCTTGTGTAGCATGGCAGGGCCGGCGCGCCGGCCGGCCGCTTCCCGGCCGGAAAGACGGCACGCGCAACGGCAAGGAGGTGCGCCATGGGTGCTGTTGGCCGCAACGATCCCTGCCCCTGCGGGAGCGGGAAGAAGTACAAGCAGTGCTGTCTGAAGCGCAGGCGCGAGGCCGAGATGCGCCTGCAGGCGCAGGAGTCCGCGCGGGCCGAAGACGAGCGGGCCGCCCATGAGGCCTGCGCGTGGCTGCGTGCCCGCAGTCCCCTGATGGCCGCTTCCTTAAGCGAGGGCTTCTTCGGTCCCGGCCTTGATGCCGGCGCCAGGCTGGCCAGGATGCCGCAGGGCGCGGCCCTCGAGTGCCTCAGGCTCTTCGACGAATGGGCTCTCTCCCAGCCCCGCGTCCAGCTGAAGGACAGAACGCTCTCTGCGGCCGAGCTCGTTCTCGGCGAGGGCGGGCCAAGGCTTTCCCGGGCCGGCCGGGACTACGTCGCAGCCCTTGCCGGCACGGCGCTCTCCCTCTACGACGTGCTTGAGCTTGGCGGGGACAGGATGCGGGTCAAGCGCCTGCTGGAGCCGGAGGAGGAGCCCTTCTGGATAGCCGTGGATCTTGCGCGCGCCCCTTTTGCCGCCGGAAACGTGGCAGGGCTTCGCGTCGTCCGCCGCCAGGGCAGGGACGAGGCCGCCCTGGGCGTCCTCGCCTTTGCCAGGGGCACGGGCATGCAGGTGCTCCAGGCCGTCCGCCAGGAGCTCGCCAAGGACGCCGAACTTGGCTGCGGGGACAGGGCGAGGCTGGCCGAGCGGCTTGTCCTGCGCATCTGGATGGGCATGCTTCAGGGCGGACAGGCGGGATAGGGAGGAGACGGCATGGCAAATCCCGTGCCGGGCCCCGGCCTGCGCTCTGCGAAGTCCAGGCTGCGGGGCAAGGCCGCGCCCCGCTGGCAGATTTCGCCGGCGATGCCGCGCGTCGGCTCTGGGCCGGCGCCGGGGACGCGGCATGGCTCAAGCGTTTCGGAAACGCCGAGGCCAGGAGGGGCCGGGACGCCAGGACCTTTTCGCTGAGCCCCTTGCGCTGCCCGGAGCACGTGGGGGCCATGCTGGAACGCAGGCCCCGGAACTGAAAGAACGAAGAACACGCAGGCGCGGCGCTCCGTGCGGACGCGCCCTCAAGGAGAAGGACAATGCCTCTTTTCGACCCCGACGACGCCTGTCCCTGCGGCAGCGGGGAAAAGTACAGGGACTGCTGCCTGGTCAAGCCCAATGCCCAGTTCAAGGCCATGTGCAGGAAGGCAGGCTTTGGCGACAGGAATCCTGAGGAAATCCTGAAAGAGCTGCAGGGCTTCATGGCGGATCCTGAGCTCAGGCAAGCCATTGAAGAGCGCCTGCTCCCGATCAGTGCGGCCGCCGACATGCTGGTCCGTGGAGCGCGGAGGGACGAGCTGCTTGCGGCCTTCTACGGCGGCAGAGACTTCGGCGCAGGCCAAGACCGGCAAGACGGCCAGGCAGTCAGTGCGCAGAGGACCCATGTGGACATGGTCTTCAGCGAGTGGGTGCTCGCGCAGGCCAAGCCGGGCGAGCCCTCGGCCGCCCTCGCCGGTGCGCCCAGAGACGACCTGCCCCAGTTTTCCGGGAGTGCGTTCGACTACGTGGAGGAGTTCCCCGGAAGGGCGATGTCGCTCTATGAAGTCCAGGAAATACGCGGGGACAGGGTGCTCCTGCTCGACCTGCTCGTGCCCAGGGCCAAGCCCGTCTGGGCGGCCGTCCAGGACGCCGGCCAAGGCCTGTTCAAGTGGGACATTGCCGGCATCAGGCTGCTTGGGGAGCCGCAAAGCCTGCACCTTTCCCCGGGCATATGCTGCATGCCGAGGGAGCTTGGCATGAAGCTTGCCAGAGAGCTCAAGGCAAAGTTCCTCGGCGCCAAGAGCAGGAGGCCCAAGGATCCCTTCCGTGCGCAGAATTTGGGCATTGTCCACGGCTGGCTCGGCTATCTGGCCGGCGAGTTCCATGGCGAGGCCGCGCTTCCCGAGATTCCCTCCATGCCGAAGGAAGTGGCGCTGGAGGCCAAGGGAACCCTTGGCGAGGTTGCCTGGGACAAGGTCGAGGCTGTGCTGGACCGGCATCCTGAGTTTGACCGCGAGGGGGCCGGCTGGATCTGGAGCGTGGAGGCCGCGCCCGGGCTCCGCGTGCCTGCGGCCCGCCTCGAGCGGTGGATGGACGCGCTGGCGGGCGCGGCGCCGGCCGTGTACCAGCTCAGGGCGCTCGTGAAGCGGCTGTCGGATATCGGCATAGAGCCCGCGCCGCTGGCGTCCTTCGAGCGCCTGCGCCAGGCCAGCAGCCTGAACTGGCAGCCGGCGCCTCTGCCGGTTCCCGCCGACAGGGCTTCGTGGGGCTATGCCTGGCTCGTCAGGAAGTATCTTGGCCTGCTCTACACGCGGATGGACTGCCTGGACGAGATGATGGCAAAGGAGATGCTGGCCGAGCCCGGCGGCAAGGCGCGGGTGGCCGAGTTTCTGAAGCTGCTGGAAAACGTCGAGCTCCAGCGCCGCGGCGACGCCTTCGTGCCGGCGCCGCTGGATCTCCGCTTCCTGTGGCGCGAGTTCAAGCTCGAGGACATGCTGCCTGAGTCCTCGGCCAGCGAAGGCGGAGGTGCCGGCGCCGGCCAGGACGGCAAGCCCGCCAGGGCGCGCATCATCCCCTTCAAGGCCGCGACGCGGCGCTGACCGGCAAGACGCCAGAGGCCGCAGGGCGCTGGCAGGGAGGAAGACCATGGCAAGCAAGAGATCCAAGAAAAAGGCAAGGAACAAGACAGAGGCAAAGTCCAGGCAGGCGGCAGGCGCAAGCGCTTCCCCTGCCGGCGCGACGACGGCGTCTGCCGAAGCCTGCGCAGGTGCCCGGAAGCAGGCGTGCGCGGCCGCGTCTCACGAAGCCTGCGCCGGCGAGCGCAGGGCCTGCGTCGCCGAGGCGGCGCGGCGCGTCCTCCAGGAAGACAGCGAGCTCGCCTCGAGAATGGAGGCCTCCTTCTACGGCGGTCTTGACAGGCGGGATGCCCTTCTTGCGGCCCTGGACCAGGACAGGAAGCTGACGGCGGAGATCTGCTTTGGCGAGTGGCTGCTCTCCTGGATGCCCAGCCCAGTGGATCTCCCCTTTGGCGCAGAGGCGAAAAGCTATGCGTCGTCGCTCTTCGGCACCAGGCTTTCGCTCTGCGAGATTCAGGAGGTCTCGGGCCAGGAGGCGCTGGTGGTCGACATGATGAGCGCCGGCGACAAGGGCTTCTGGGTGGACCTGGGCAGCGTCTGGCCAGACCTTGCGCGCTGGGACATCGCCGGTCTGCGCCTGCTCGGGCAGGAGGGCAGGCGCCGTGCCGCTGACGGCGCCCTGCGCTTCAGCCGGCCGGAAGGCCTTGCCCTGCGCAGGGAGATCGCCGAAGAGCTCAAGCGCAACGCCAAGCGCAAGCGCCGCGCGCCGCAGGACTGGATCGCAGACTGCTTCATCCTGCAGGTATGGCTCATGTGCGGAGGCAAGAAATTGACTGGCGAGGCCGAGTGCGCAGAAGACACCGTTCACGTCCCCGGGGAGCTGCCTGCGCCGCGCCCCCGGCTTGACACCTACCGCGTCGGCAGCTGGCCCAACCTCGAGGCGGTGCTGACGAAGAGCCGGGACATCGAAAGCGCCGGGAGCGGCCGGTGGATCTGGCGCATTCCGGCAGGGCTGGGGCGGACGGGGGCCGTTGCCCTGCTTGAGCGCCGGGGATCGGCGCTTGAGGTCGTGCCGGCCGGCGAGGGCATCGGCGTAGCGGTCGAGTACATGCTCTGGCAGCGAGCCGGGGACAACGCCAGCTTTGTCGACATCGAGATCCTGCCGGCACAGCGGGCGCGGGAGGCCATGGCCCTGCTCGACCCGCCGGCCGGGGCCGGTGCGGAGGCCCGCGCCGTTGCCTTCCTCGTCCGCCACTACCTGGGGATGCTCTACAAGCGGCACAAATGCTTTGGCGACCGCACTGCAGGCAAGGCCATCCGCCTGCAGAGCGTCCGGGACAGGGTGATCCTGCATCTCAAGGCCTGGGAGAACGAGGAGCTGAAGTGCCGGCGTCCGGAGCTCTCGGCGCCGCTGGACCTCGGCTTCATGTGGGAGCGCCTCGGCATCGGGCGCTGGCCCGAGGCCGTGGCCGCCGAAGCCGCGCGCAGACCGCAGGCGGACAGGGCTGCACCGGCGCCTGCGGCTGGCACGCCGCCTGGCGCAGGCGCGGCCGGCGACGCCCGGCTGGCCAGGATCGACGCCTCCCTGCTGGCGAGGCTCGAGGAGCAGAGCGCCGGCTACCAGCCGGCCTGCGTGCTCGGCGCCATGGCGGAGCTGGACCTGGCAACGGCCGTGCTCGCCAACGGCGGAAGCCTGACGGCGGAGCGGGCGGCCTGGCTCCTTGCCTGCGATGCGCGGGGCATGGAGCAGCTCCTGGACGCGCTTTGCGCCCTTGGCTACTTCGCCAAGGAGGGCGTGGGGAAGGACGCGCGCTACAGCGTGGCGCAGGGCTTCGAGCGGCTGCTCGACAGCCGGGATCCTGCCTCCTACATCCCCATGCTCAGGCACCGCGCGTGCATCCAGCGCAGCTGGACCCGGCTTGCCTGGGCCGTCAGGGACGGCCTGCCCCAGAAGGGGCTCGAGAGCTTCCTCGGCCCCGAGCAGGACAGCGCCTCCTTCATCATGGCCATGAACGCCATCGCCATCCGGCTGGCCGGGCAGACCGTGGACGCGCTGGAGCAGGCGGGCATCTTCCGGCGCCTGGGACCCTCTTTCCGGCTCATCGACATCGGCGGCGCCTCCGGCACCTATACCGAAGCCTTCCTGCACCGCCTGCCCCAGGCCTCGGCAGCCCTCTTCGACCTGCCGGCCGGCATACGCGCAGCCCGCAGGCGCTTCGAAGGATCGGCCATGGCAGGGCGCGTCGAGCTCATCGAGGGCGACTTCACGAAGCGGGGCTTCCCCCAGGGCTTCCAGCTTGCCTGGATCAGCGCCATCATCCACCAGATGAGCCGGGAGGAGAGCCGGGATCTCTTCGCCAAGGCCTTTGCCTGCCTCGATCCGGGCGGCCTTGTCGCCGTGCGCGACTTCGTCATGGACGCCTCGCGCACCGCGCCGCCGGCAGGCGCCCTCTTCGGCGTCAACATGCTCGTGCAGACGGGCGGGGGCAGGGTCTTCACCTTCGGCGAGATCCGGGAGGATCTCGAGGCCGCAGGCTTTGCCGACGTGCGCCTTGCCGTGGACAGCCCCAGCATGTCCGCCGTCGTCACGGCCGCCAGGCCGGCATAGGAGGCCCGCCATGGACGAACTCATGCTCTGCATGAATCCCCTGCGCCGCAAGGCCGGCGTGGATCCGTGCTGCCTGCCCTTCGGCATGGATGCCGCGCTGCGCACGCGCACCTTCCACCGGGGCCTGGCAGCCTACCAGCCGACGCCGCTGGCCAGCCTTCCGCATCTTGCCCGGGAACTGGGGCTTGGCTCCGTCCTGGTCAAGGACGAGTCCCGGCGCTTCGGGCTCAAGGCCTTCAAGGCCCTGGGCGGATCCTACGCCATGGGCCTGGCCCTGGCTGAACGGCTCGGCATCCCGCCGGAAGAGGCAAGCCCCGCGCGCGTGGCCTCGCCCGACGCACGACGGCGGCTTGGCCAGCTGCGCTTCGTCACGGCCACCGACGGCAACCACGGCCGGGGCGTCGCCTGGGCGGCCAGGGAGCTTGGGCACAGGGCCGAGGTCTTCATGCCGAAGGGATCGGCCAGCGCCAGGGTCTGCGCCATACGCGCCCTCGGCGCCGAGTGCACGGTCACGGACGCCGGCTACGACGACACCGTGCGCCTGGCCAGCCGCCATGCCGAAGCCTGCGCCGGCATCCTCCTGCAGGACACGGCCTGGCCCGGCTACGAAGAGGCCCCCCTGCGCATCATGCAGGGCTATTTGACGCTGGCGCTGGAGTGCCTGGAGCAGATGCAGGCGGCCGGCCTTGGCCTGCCGACCCACCTCTTTCTCCAGGCTGGCGTGGGATCCTTTGCCGGCGCCCTGCTTGCCTTCTTCACGGCGATTGCGGGCGAGGCGCCCGTCGCCTGCACCGTCGAGCCCCATGCAGCCAGCTGCCACTATCTGTCCTTCAAGGAGGGCGACGGCCTGCCACATGCTTCGGCAGGCCCTCTGGACACCATCATGGCGGGCCTTGCCTGCGCAGAGCCCAATCCCCTCTCTTGGCAGATACTCAAAAGCCATGCGGCAGGTGCCCTCTCCCTTGGCGAGGGCGTGGCCGCCAACGGCATGCGCCTGCTGGCAGCCCCCCTGTCCGGCGATCCGGCCGTGGTCTCCGGCGAGTCGGGGGCGTCCGCCATGGGCGCGCTCGAGTACCTCATGACCCGCGAAAGCATGGCCGGAAACCGGGCGCTGCTTGGCCTCGGCCCTGCCTCCCGCGTGCTCGTCGTGAGCACCGAAGGCGACACCAATCCTGCCATGTACCGGGACGTCGTGCGCTACGGGCGCTTTGCCTGCCTGTAGGCCGGCGCTTCCAGCGGGCCGCGCGGGCAGGGGCGCTGCGCAGGCCGTGCCGGCGTCGCCGTTGCACTGGAGGAAGCCATCGCGTAACAAGGCCATGCCGGCGCTGCCAAGGCAGAGTGCCGGCTGAACACTCAGCAAGGAGTTTCGATCGTGTCCAAGACAGGACTTGCCGATCCCTGCCCCTGCGGCAGCGGAAAGGCGTACAGGGACTGCTGCTTCGCGAAGGAGCCGGGAGCAGGCAGGTCCGCGCAGGAGAGCATGAGCATGTCTTCCTATGCCGAGCGCTACAATGCCGCGACCAGTGCGCTTGGCTGGCTGCTTGAGGACGAACGGCGTCGCAACGGCATTCTGGACTGCTTCTATCGCGGCGAAGAGGATCTGTACGACAGCGCCTGGGACAGCAAGGACGACGCGAACTGCCTCATGCATTCCGCCCTGCTTGCCGAATGGGCGATCGCCGAAGCCCCTGATCTGGCCGGCGGCGCGAAGCATGCCGGCTTCGCCAGGCTTGTCCTGCGCAAATGCCCCGTTGCCTTTTCCCGGGAGGGGCTCGCCTGGATCCGGGCGCTGGAAGGAAGCGCCATGTCCCTCTACGAGGTCCGGCAGACGGAGCCCGGGCGCATGCTGGTGCAGGAGCTTGTCCATGGCGGAACAGGTCCCGAGTGGATCGAGACCTATTCTGGCGTAAACGTGGCGGTGCAGTGGGACGTTGTCGGCCTGCGGCTCGTGCCGGGCAGGGAGTTTCGCCGCATGGGCACGGGCCTGCTTGATTTCGAGAGGAGCGCCGGCCTCAGGCTGGTCAGCCAGGTCAAGAAATGGCTCGTGCGCAATGCCAGGCACAAGGATCCGGAAGACCCCGTCCGCATGGCGGGCCTGCTCTGCCTGCAGGCCTGGCTGTACCAGACCTTCGGCCCGAACGAGGAAGCGCCGCTTCCCCGCCTCGTCGTCGGCGGCTCGAACGAGGAGGTCTGCTTCGTCAAGGACTGGTTCCGCGTTGCCGACTGGGACGCCCTGAAGGATGCCCTGGCCTCGCGGGAAGACGTCAGGTTCGATGACCGCAAGGCAGGCTCCGGCGAAGCGCCCCGCTGGAGCTGGACCTGGCTTGAGCGGGGTGCCATGGAAGGCGGCATGGACAGGGTGCTTGCCACGTTCTTCCGCAAGCCGGACGGCCTGCTCGTCGAGTGCATGGCCAAGGGCCGGGCGGACGCCGCAAGGGCCATGCTTGAAGCCTGTGCCGGGGGCCTGGCCAAGCATGCGTCGCGCTCGGTCGAGAGCATCCAGGATGCGCTGGCGCGCCGTATGCAGGAGGGGCCGAGTCCTGAAGTCAAGTCGAACAGGCTTCCGCCCGACGTGGAGAGCGAGGTGCTGCGACAGGTGAGCGAGCGCTACTACCGGCAGTGGATGGACATGTCCGTGCCTGCCCTGGACGGCAGGACGCCGCGGCACGCGGCCAGGCTGAAGACCCAGAAGGCAAAGGTCGTGGAGCTCCTGAAGGACATAGAAAACAGCGAAAACGCCAGGGCAAGGAACGAGGGGCGCCAGCCCGTGGACTTCGGCTTCCTCTGGAAGGAGCTTGGCCTCGAGCGCTAGCAGGGGTCCGAAGGGTCAGGGAAAGAAGGCTGAGGAAAAAAGGCTTGGGGAAAGAAGGCGCAGGGAGACGGGTGAGCAAGGCAGAGACGGCGTTTTTGGCTGGCTGTGCGGCCGGCTGGGACGGCATGCGGGAGGCCTTTGGGCGCTGTCCGGATATCGTGCCCGCCAGCGGGGGCATCCCGGGCGGGATAGCTCCTGGCAGGAAGGGCGCTGGCCGCTGGATCCTCGCCGGGCATGGGGCAGGAACAGACATGCCGAAGGCTGCCGCCTCGGCGGGCCGGCGCGGGTCGGCTATGCGCCTGAAGCCTCTTCACTCTGTCGCAAAGGAGCTGGCGAAGGACGCAGAGAACGGGAATGGCTTTGCCCGCGCGGCTGCTGGAGGCATGCTGGTGCCGCGTGTCGCGCAGGGCGCCTGGCTTCGCGGCGGACGGTTCCGGCCGGACGAAAGCCAAGCTGGAACCTTGGCGCATGGCGCACGCAGAGAACGCCGGCACAGTCGCCGGCAGGAGACGACAAGGAGGATGTCATGGCAGGCAAGAAGAACAAGTTCAATATGGCCGATGTACTGGAGGAGTTCGATCGCATGCTCGGCGGCGTTCGCGGCGATTTGCACGGCGCCCTTCTGGGCGAAGGCTTCCGCGACGATGGGCAGTGGCCTCCCTTCAGCGTGGCCGAGAGGTACAGCATTGAGGACTTTTTCCTTTTCCTCGACGGCTTCGACGATCGCCATGAGCTCACCTATCAGTTCTACGGATCGCGCAGCCGGTGGTCGCGGCTGGCCAAAGCAGACGATCACCGGACAATGGCCTTTCAGGAGAAGTTCGAAGCCTGCCTGCTGGAATGGCTGCTGGCGGAGCAGTGCGTGCCGATGGAGGACGGAAGCGCGATGCCCTGCGCCGAATACGTGCTGAGGGCGGAGAGCGGCGAGGAGTCCTTTGACCTTGACCCTGACCTTGATGTTGAGCTTGACCTCGACGAGGACGCCAGACGCTACGTCAAGGCCCTTCAGGGCACGCTCCTCTCGCTCTACGAGGTGCAGGCCCTGGACTCGGCCCAAAGCCGCATCCTGGTCTGCGACATGCTCGCGCCCCAAGCCAGGCCCGAATGGGTCTACTGGGTCTTTGACCGCGATCCCGTCTGGCTTTGGGACATCGTCGGCTTGCGGCTCGTT
>DFDR01000231.1:0-854 GCA_002369295.1 Desulfovibrionaceae bacterium UBA3823 | reverse complement strand
GGCTTGCGGCTCGTTGACTGGGAAGGCGAGCGCCGGTGCGCCTCTGCCATGCTCCAGGCTCCCCGCTACGCCGGCCTGCATTCTCTGAACCGGGTGCAGAAGCGCCTGAAGCAGTCCTGGGACAAGGGCGTGGATCCCGCACGCCTGCAAAGCCAGGTCGTGGCCCAGGAGTGGTTTGCCGTGGCCCTTGCCAGCGGAGCCGGCAATAAGGCCAAGGACGCTTCCTTCAGGCTGGACAATGAGGTCTGGCAGGGAAAGGCGAAGCCAGTCTTTGTGGCCGACACCTTCAGCGTGAGCCAATGGGGACCGCTGAAGCGCGCCTTCGAGCACTGTCCGGATCTTGTTCCCGCCCATGGCCCCGGCTACGGCAGCGACGATTTTGGCTGCTGGTACCTGACAGCGCCTGGACGGGACGGCAGGCCGATCTGCGTTGCCTTCCTGCAGCGCATCGAGACGGGGCTGGAAATGCAGAGCCCGTGCAGCGACGGGGCCAGAGACAATCTGGAGCGTCTCCAGAAGCTCTTGGGCAAGAAGCTGAAGCCTGCCTTCCGCAGGGTCTTTCCCGTCGATCGTCGGCTTGCGCCTGATGGGTACTACCAAGGCTGGTGCAGCGAGCCGAACCCCTATCTGGGGGGAAAGATGCCGAAGCAGGCCGTCGGCCTGAAGGCCTGGCGCCCCGTTGTTGAGCGGCTTGTGAAGGATATGGAATTCTGGACGGCCTTTGCGGCAGACAACGGCTGGATGGCTCCCTGCAGCGTCAGCTTCGTGCGCAAGGAACTGGGACTGGATTGAGGCGTCCCGCCGTCGTGATGCCCTTTGCATCTCAACAATGCTGTTGAACAACAAATCTTAGT
>DFDR01000138.1:2088-10714 GCA_002369295.1 Desulfovibrionaceae bacterium UBA3823 | reverse complement strand
GGCGTGGGGTTGCCGGGCCTTGGCTGGAGGGAAAGGCCCTTGACGACGATGCCGCCGAGGGACGCGAGGTCGCCGTAGTTCTGGAACTCGAGGCCGTAGCCGAAGGTTCCCGAGGCGGTCATGACCGGATTCTTCAGGTTGAGGCAGTGCCTGGGGCCCTTGAGGGCGACGGCGAGGGGGTTGTGCTTCACGGCTTGTGCTCCTGCGCCTGAACAGTCTGAACAGAGGGGCGTCTAGTCGAGGACGATCTGGTCGGCCCAGAAGACAGGGCCCTGCGTGCAGCACTGCACGGGCTGGCCGCGCTTGGCCTTGACGGGCCAGGCCTTGGTGGTCTTCACGACGCAGCCAAGACACCCGCCGACGCCGCAGGCCATCTTGTTCTCGAGAGAAAGCTGCACGCGCGCGCCGCTCTCCCGGGTGAGATTCTGCACCGTGCGCAGAAAGGGCTGGGGACCGCAGGCCAGAATGAGGCCGTTCTGGGCGGCGTATTCCGCAATGCGCTCCTGGATGGTGTAGATGAAGTTGTCGAGGTCGCCCGGCACCGTCTCCCGCAGGGTGTCCAGCGGAATGTGCTCGTTGATGCTGTCGACGGGATAGCACTCCAGCGGCTCGCGGTGCCCGAAGAGCATGGTGAGGTTCCAGGGCTTGGGGTGCTTGGCAACGTAGCCCACGAAGGGGGCGATGCCCATGCCGCCGGCGAGCAGGAGCGTCGGCGTGTCGGGCTCCACGGCAAAGCCGTTGCCAAGGGGGCCCCAGACGGTCACCTTGTCCTTGGGCTTGAGCCTGGTCATCTGCTCGGTGCCGCGGCCCACCACCTGGAAGAAGCAGATAAGGTGCTGGGGGCGCATGAGGCAGATGCCGAGGGGACGGCCCCAGGGCTTCTCCAGGCCGAAGCTGGCCGGCCGGATCATGACGAACTGCCCGGGCGTCCAGTCTTCCCAGTCGGGCCTCGAAAGGCGCAGGGCGAAGAAGCGGCGGTCCGTGGCGTGCTGGCCGAAGGGCACAAGATCAAGGACTGTCAGTTCGCAGCAGGAGGATGGTGTCATCATGGGCACAGCTCTACGCTGCTTGGCGAGAGGGGTCAACCGGCATGTGCCGGTTTTCACAAGACCCGCAGTCCCTGCGCAGGCGCGCAGTGCGCATGGCGACGCGAGGCTTTCCATTTGGTCCCGCATAGGCTAGACAAGCCCTTTCTGGCCAGGGCGTCCGGCCGTCCCTGCCCTCCCCCCATCTTTTCCCTTCCGTAGAGGAGCGTTTCATGAAGGACAGACTGACAGTGGCTGTCTGCGGCGCCGAGAGCGCCTGCGGACAGGAGATGCTTACCCTCCTTGGCGACCGCGGCTTTCCCTGCCAGGGAGTGCTTGCCTTTGCTTCGCCCGGCGAGGCTGGCGGCAGGGTGTCCTTTGCCGGCGGCGACATCGAGCTGCAGGAGCTGAAGGACGAGTCCTTCTTCGGCGTGGATCTGGCCCTGTTCGCCATGGACGCCGAGTCCGCGGGCCGCTTTGCCCCCCTGGCCGCGGTCTCTGCGTGCACGGTCGTGGACGCCTCCTCCCGCTGGCGCCAGGATCCCCGCTGTCCGCTCGTCGTGCCCGAGGTCAATCCCGGCGCCCTCGACGCCCACAAGGGCATCGTGGCCCTGCCCGGCGCCTGCGCCACCGCCATAGCCGCGGCCCTGAAGCCGCTGGCCGGGCTGGCAGGGCTCGCCGGCGTCCAGGCCACCTGCCTCCTTGCGGCCTCGGCGCTGGGCGAAGCGGGCGTGCGCGAGCTCGACAGCCAGGTGCGCGCCCTCTTCAATGCCCGCGAGCCGAAGCTGGAAGCCTTTCCGCGCCGCATCGCCTTCAACGTGCTCCCGCAGGCCGGCGAATTTCTGGAGGACGAGTCCACTGAAGAGGAGGCAGGCCTCGCCCAGGAGCTGCGCCGGATCCTGGAACTGCCGGATCTGCCCGTGCAGGCGACTCTTGCCTACGTTCCCGTCTTCTACGGCCACTCCGTGGACCTGCGCTTCCAGACCGTCTCGGCCATGTCGGCGCGCGAGTGCCGAGCCGTCCTCTCCCAGGCGCCCGGGCTCCAGGTCTACGACAATCCCCGCAGCGGCGCCTGGCCCCACGTGGAGATGTGCGCGGGCGAGGACGAGATCTTTGCCGGCCGCATCCGCGCCCAGCAGGGCGTGGAGAACGGCCTTGCCATGTGGCTTGCCATGGACAACATCCGCAAGGGCTGCGCGCTCAGCGCCGTGCAGGTCGCGGAGCTGCTCTTCCAGAAGGGCCTTGTCCGCGTCGAGGACCGTTCGGCCTTCCGCGGCGAAGGCCCCCTGGCGCCGCATTCCTGATCCAAGGAGCATTCGTCCCATGCCCTGCCTCTCCCGCGACGACTTCCTCGCCCGCCTGCTGGCGGCCGAGCGCCCGGGCGCGGAGTCCATCCTCGCCTTCTACGACAGCACCGCCGATGCCCTCTGCCGGGACGGGCGCTGCTGCTTCATCCCCTTGATCGACCATCTCTGCCACCGGGGCGACGCGCTCTTTGAGAGCATCAGCGTGCGCGGCGGCATAGTCTACGCCCTGGACGGCCACATGGACCGCCTGCGCAGGGGCGCGGAGTCCTTCATGCGCCTTGCGCCTCCCTGCTCCTGGGAGGATCTGCGCAGGCTTGTGCTCGAGGTGGCAGAAGCCGCCGGCGAGCCCGACTTCAGCCTGCGCGTCTTCGTCGGCCGCGGGGCAGGGGGCTTCGGCGTCTCTCCTGCGGAGTGCCCAAAGTCCAGCCTCTATATCGTTGCCGTGCGTGAAAAGCCGGAAGACGCCCTGATCTTCGAGCGGGGCGCGACCGCCTTCGCCAGCCGGGTGCCTCCCAAGCAGGCCTACCTTGCCACGGTCAAGAGCACCAGCTACCTGCCCAACGTCCTCATGGCCCGGGAGGCCGCCGAGCGCGGCATGGACGTGGCCGTGACCTTCCACGAGGACGGCACCATGGGCGAGGCCGCCGTTGCCAGCATCGGCATCGTGTCCGCCCAGGGCGAGCTCGTCTGTCCGCCCACGGACCGCATCCTCGCCGGCACTTCCATGCTCTGCGCCATGGAGGCGGCCAAGGCCCGCATGCCCGTGCGCCAGGCCAGCGTCACGCGCCAGGACATTGCCTGCGCCCGCGAGATGCTTCTCTTTGCCAGCTCCAAGCTCTGCGTCGGCATCGTCCGCTTCGAGGACACGGTCTTCGGCGACGGCCGCCCCGGTCCCGTGGCCCGGTGGCTCAGGCAGGCCATGCGCGAGGCCATGATCCGCACGGGCGTGCGCGTGGGCGACGCAGGCGCAGCCGGACGCTAAGCAGACAGGGAGAACAAGCCATGAAGTGCAAAATCTGCAAGGCCGATGCGGTCGTGAAGCTCAAGGCCCACAATACGGCCTTCTGCCGGGAGTGCTTCCTCGCCTTCTTCGAGCGCCAGGTGGCCAAGGGCATCGAGAAGCAGAAGCTCTTCACCAGGGAGGAGCGCGTCCTCGTCGCCATCTCCGGCGGCAAGGACTCCCTGAGCCTGCTCTGCGAGCTCAAGCGCCAGGGCTACAATGTGACAGGGCTCTTCGTCGATCTGGCCATAGCCGGCTCCTCGGGCACGGCCCGGGGCAAGGTCGAGGCCTTCTGCCGGGAGCGGGGCCTCGAGCTCATCGTCAAGGATCTCGCCGAAGAAGGGCTTGCCATACCAGACGTCCACAAGGCCGTCAGGCGTCCCATCTGCGCCGTGTGCGGCAAGCTCAAGCGCTACTGGTTCAACAAGATTGCCATGGACGGCGGCTTCGATGCCATCGCCACGGGCCACAACCTCGACGACGAGTGCGCGAGGCTCTTCAGCAACACCCTGCGCTGGGACCAGGCCTATCTGGCGGGCCAGGGGCCCTGCCTGCCGGCAGAGCACGGCTTTGCGCGCAAGGTGAAGCCCCTGTGGCGCCTCACCGAGTACGAGACCGCCCACTACGCCTTCCTCAACGGCATCGACACGCACAAGGATCCCTGCCCCTACAGCCAGGGCGCTTCCTTCACCGCGCTCAAGGGCGTCCTTCAGCGCCTGGAGCACGCCATGCCGGGCCGCAAGCTCGACTTCTACCAGGGCTTCCTCAAGCGGGGGAGGCCCGCATTCGAAAGCTTCCAGGCCAGCCAGGACGACCCGCTCGCCCCCTGTCCCGCCTGCGGCTATCCCACCTCGTCCGGCGGCCTGTGCGGCGCCTGCCGCATCCGCGGCCAGGTGGCGGAATGGAAAAAGGAGCATGGCGATGGGTGAGTTTTTCAAAAAGGCGCTGGCGCGGGGCCTCACCCCCGGCAACATTGCCAGCTGGTGCTCCCTTGAGGCCATGCGTCGCTTCGGGGCCTTCTTCGGCACCCTGCGGCTGCGCGTCAAGGCAAGGCTGCTGGGCGTGAAGCTGGGAGCGGGGTGCACGGCCCACGGCCCCGTGGGGCTCCTGCGCTGGCCAGGCTCCGCCATCGAGATCGGCAGGAACGCCAGCTTCATCTCTTCCTGGCGCAGGGCCACGGCTGCCGCCATAGGCCATCCCGTGCGCCTGCGCACCTTTGCTCCCGGCGCGCGCATCGAGATCGGCGACGGCTGCCAGTTCACCGGCGCCTCCGTCACCTGCCGCTCCACCTCCATCACCTTTGGCCGGGACGTGCTCGTCGGTCCCGGCGTGGTCGTGACGGACTCGGACTTTCACCAGGCCTGGCCCGTCGCCGAGCGTGCCGTGGAGCCCGGCATGGAGGCAGACCGGCCCGTTGCCATCGGCGACGGCGCCTGGCTTGGCATGCACGCCATCGTGCTCAAGGGCGTCGCCATCGGCGAGGGCGCCGTGATCGGCGCCGGATCCGTGGTCACCCGCGACGTGCCGGCCTATGCCGTTGCCTGTGGCTCGCCCGCCCGCGTGGTCAGCCGGCGCGACGCCCAGGGCCGCAGGCTCGATCAGGAAGGCCGGTAGGAGACGGAGGCCATGGACGCCGCGCCTGTGCTCGCGCCTGAGCTGGCTTGCCAGATCGTCCGCTGGCGGCGGGAGTTCCACCGGCGCCCCGAAGTGGGCTGGACTGAGTTCTGGACCACGGCGCGCCTGGCTGAACTCCTGGGCGCCATGGGGCTTTCCCCCCGCCTCGGCGCCGAGATGCTGGACAAGGACTCCCGCATGGGCTTGCCGCCGGAGGCGGCGCTCTCGCAGGCGATGGCAGAGGCCGTCCGCCCGCTGGGGGATCTGCCTGGCGCAAGGCCCGATCTGCTTTCCCGCATGGACGGGGCGACCGGCCTCTGCGTGGATCTGGCTCCGGACAAGGCGCCGGGCGTGGTGCTTCGCTGCGACATCGACGCTTTGCCTGTCAGGGAGAGCCAGGCGTCCTCCCACAGGCCGGCCCGCGAAGGCTTCCGCTCGCTGCGGGAGGGCGCGATGCACGCCTGCGGACACGACGGCCACATGGCCATGGCGCTGGGCGCGGTCCGGCTCGTCCTCGATCAGCTTTCCCAGGGCAGGGCGCGGCTTTCCCGCAATGTGCGCCTGCTCTTCCAGCCTGCCGAGGAAGGCGTGCGCGGGGCCATGCCGCTGGTGCCCCTGGTGTCTGGCTGGCCGTATTTTCTGGCAGGCCACATCGGCTTGGCCTGCCCCGAGACCGGGAGCTTTGCCGCCGGCGTGACGGGGGCCTTTGCCACCGCCAAGTTCAATGTCGCCTTCCAGGGCCGCGAGGCCCATGCCGCCCAGGCGCCTGAGGAAGGCGCCGACGCGCTGAAGGGGGCCTGCGAAGCCGTGCTTGCCATCCATGCCCTGCCCCGCCACAGCCGGGGCGAGGGGCGCGTGTGCGTCGGCCGTCTCGAGGGGGGCTCGGGACGCAACGTCGTGCCGGGCTTCGCCCGGTTCGAGGCTGAGGTGCGGGGCCGTCCCCAGGAGGTCTGCGACTTCCTCTTCGAGCGGGCCAAGGCTGCCGTGGAGGGCATAGCCCTTGCCAACGGCCTTGGCGTCAGCTTCGAGCTGGCGGGGCAGGCGGGAGCGGCTGAGAGCGACGGCGCACTGGCCGCAAGGCTTGCCCGCATCGCCCAGGGGCTTTCCCAGGACGGAAGGCCTCTCTTCAGCCGCGTGCTTGAGCAGGCCCGAATCAGCGTCAGCGAGGACGCCTGCACCCTCATGCGCGAAGTCCAGCAGGGCGGAGGCCAGGCTTCCTACATGCTCTTCGGCAGCGATCTTGCGGCCGGCCACCACGCTCCGGACTTCGACTTCGACGAGGCTGTCCTGGCCAAGGGAGCGCTGATGCTGGCGTGTGCTGTCCTGGATCTTGCGGGTCCTGGGGATTTTCGGCTATAATCAGGCAGTTGCAACGGCATTTGTTGCACCTACAGCCAGCCGGGCGAACGGAAATCCCGCAAGAGCCTGAAAAGAAAGGGCTTGTAGGTACTGCTAATAATGTCACCTACAAAAAAATAGCAGCACCTACAAACGCAGGCTGCGCTGGGCGAGACCCATGAGGGCGTGCACGAGCTTGGCAGCCGTGAAGTCGGCGTGGTGCAGGCCGGGCAGGGGCGCAAGCTCCACCACGTCGAAGCCGATGATCTCGCGATCCGCCGCGCAGGCTTCCAGCAGGCGCAGGGCGTCGTGCCAGAAGAGGCCCCCCGGCGACGGCGTGCCCGTGGCGGGCATGAGGGAGCTGTCGAAGCCGTCCACGTCGAAGGTCACGTAGAGGCGTCGGGGGAAGCTTGCCGGCAGGGGCATGGCGGGAAGGCCTCCGCGGGCGAGGGCAGCCGCGTCCCAGTGCAGTATGCCGCGACTTTTCCGGTAGTCGCGCTCCTCCCGGCAGTAGTCGCGCGTGGCGAACTGTGCCAGGGGCAGGCCAAAGTCGTCCTCGATGCGGCGCAGCACGCAGGCGTGGGAGAAGGGATCGCCCTCGTATTCGGCGCGCAGGTCGCAGTGGGCGTCGACGTGCACGATGCCGAAGTCCCTGTCTTGCCCGCAGAGGGCCATGACAGGGCCGTAGGTCACCGTGTGCTCGCCGCCGAGAACCACGGGGCAGGCGCCCCAGGCAAGGGCCTGGCGAACCCGTTCGGCAATGCGCCCGAGCACGGCCTCGACGGGGCCTTCGCAGTCCACGGGAGACTGCGTATGGAAGCCGAGCTCGCCGGGCCGGCTTGTGCCGTCCCAGTCCTCGAGCTGGAAGGAGGCGTCGAGTATGGCCTGGGGGCCGAGCCTGGCGCCAGCGCCGTAGGAGACGGTGCGCTCCAGGGGGACGGGGATGATGTGGAAGCCCGCAAGCTCGGGCTTCTCCTGCGGGTACTCGGACTCCAGAAAGCGGGTGCAGGCCATGGCGGTCACCTCTCGGCAAAGGGAGCAGGAGCAAGGGCGCCGGCGAAGCTCGTGCTTGCCGGCGCCGGGAAGGGAATCAATAGCTTAGGCGAAGGCTTCCTTGAGCGCGTCCACGCACATCTGGCCCATGAGGTTGGTTGTGCCGACCGTGGAGGAGGAGGTGTGGGAGCCCATGACGAGGTTGTCCAGGGCGTACCAGGCCGGATCCGCCGGCGGTTCGCTCTCGAAGACGTCGAGGCCTGCGCCGTAGATGCGCTTCTCCTGCAGGGCCTTGAGCAGGGCCGCTTCATCGACGAGGCCGCCGCGGGCCGTGTTGACAAGGATGGCCGTCTTCTTCATGAGCGCGATGCGCTCGGCGTTGACAAGCCCCTTCGTCTCCTCGGTGAGCAGGGTGTGCAGGGTCACGAAGTCGGCCTTGGCAAAGATTTCGTCCGGCGTGGCGCGGACGATGCCGAGGCTCTTGGCAAAGTCCTCGTCGAAGTAGGGGTCGGCCGCAAGGATGGTCATGCCGAAGCCGGCTGCCCTGCGGGCGACGCACTTGCCGACGGCGCCGAGGCCGATGATGCCGATGGTCTTGCCGAAGACGTCGATGCCGGTGTTCTTGCTCCAGTCCTTGGCGCGGCACTTGGCGTCGATGGCGGGAATCTTGCGGGCCACGGCCAGCATGAGGCCGAAGGCGTAGTCGGCCACGGCGTTGGAGTTGGCGCCCACGGTGCGGGTGACCTTGATGCCGCGCTCCTTGCAGGCTTCAAGATCGACGTTGTCGAGGCCCACGCCGTAGCGGGCGATGGCGCGCAGCTTCTTCGCGGCGTCGACGACGCGCCTGTTGAAGGGATCGACGCCGAGGATGACGGCCTCGCAGTCGGCTATCTTGTCGCAGATGGCGTCTTCGGAAAGGATGGCGCCGGTGTCGTTTTTCACCACCTCGAAGCCGAGGGCCTCGAGCTGGCTGAAGAGGTCGGGGTTGCTTTTGCCAAAAGACCGGGGGGTGACGAGAACCTTCATCGCTTGAACTCCTCAAAAGATGCCGGAGGCGCGCCTCCGCGTGGTTTTGGAAGAGCTCTAGCAGGAAAGCGCCCGTTTAGATAGTGCAGGCTCGGCGGTGTGCCCGGAAGACTGAGGACTTGGCACGGCACAAGTCCCTGGTGTTCCGGTGCCGTCAGCTTCGGCCCTCGTGCTTCCGGCGGGGAATGCGTCACGAGTGCGTGCCCGATGGACGGGGAGGCGACATCGTCGATTCAGCAATGCTGTACGATGATTCACGGCATATGGGTAATTGCTTTGTTGTATGATGGTGTGATTCACTGTGTAGATTTGACTTAGTGCCA
>DFDR01000138.1:0-1953 GCA_002369295.1 Desulfovibrionaceae bacterium UBA3823 | reverse complement strand
AACATATTTTTTACAGATTGGGATAGCGGTAAGAAATAGTGTCTATACAGTAAAAGACGATAACTTAACTTGTGTATTACAGTGTCTATGCAGATATTTTTTTATGGTGTGCAATTGAAGAAGAGACGAAAAACATCGCAACTGCCTCTCTCTACAAGCGCTGGCGGAAGCATGGAGAGGCGATGCGCGGTCCCAGAAGAGGATGGACCTGCGTTGTGCCGGCGTCTCAGTGTCGCTTCATCAGCTCGAGGCGCACGTTGCCTATGCCCTCGTGGTACATGCCGATCTGCTTGGCCGCGGCGGAGCTGATGTCGATGCACAGCTTGCGGGACGTGGGGCCGCGGTCCGTGACGCGCACGTTGACGGTCTTGCCGGTGCGCATGTTTGTCACCTTGACGACGCTGCCGAAGGGCAGGGTGCGGTGGGCCGCAGTCATGGAGTTGTGGTCGAAGTGTTCGCCGCTGGTGGTGCGCTTCTGCGTGTGCTCTTCGCCGTACCAGGCCGCCCGGCAGTGCTGGACGTCGCCCGCATGCTGAAGGGCGTGCTCGCCCGTGCGCTCGCGGTGGGCCGGCTCGCCGTGATGGTGGCCGCCATGATGGTTGCCATGGTGCTTTGCCTCGCCGTGGCGTTTGGCCTTGGACTCCGTTGTGACTTTGACGCGGGAACCCTTGGCGGTTCCGTGCCTGCCGCTGTCGGCAAAGAGCGTGCTGCTGGCCTGCACGAGGTCGTGGGCATGGCTTCGCGCCTGGGCGGGAAGGGCGAGAAGGCTGAGGCCAAAGAGGGCGGTCAGGGCGGTGAGGAGGATGCGTTGCATGGCTGCTCCCGGCATCGTCTGAAGGCTGACGAGGCATGTCGAGGATGGACGCCCTCGGGGGATCCCTGGGGCGCGGAAGGTGGCGTGCGCTGGCTGTGCGGGCAGGCGCGCTGTCAAGAGATTTTCTAAAGCAAAATCAGCCCTGCCACAAGCACCTGCCGGCGAATCGCCTGCAAGGGGGGTGCCGTGCCGTCTGGAAGGCCTGCTTCAGCAGTACCCTGTGGCACTGTTCGACGGCCTTGCTGTATTTCCAGCCATTGCTCTTGACATCCCTGAGGCAGTCGCCGGCGAGCCGGCCCGTGACCGTGCCCTTGAGGTGCGAGGCGTCTTTCTCAAGGCCCCTGCGCAGCTCGTTGGCCATCCTGCCCCTGGGGAAGGCCGGGGCGTTGTCGAGCTCCGAGAACAGGCACAAGTCCATGAGGTGCTCCCAGTGTTCCACGGTCGCGCAGCGACCCTGCCTCGGGGCACCGGCCTTGGTGAAGTTCTCTCTTTCCAGCGCCCAGCCGAGCAGGCTGGCTATTGCTGAAGCGACGCCGGCATCCTCGACGAAGGCGGCAGGCTGGCTCTTCTTCAGGCGGGCAAAGCCTGCCATGTCGGGCGAGAGCCTGGCGTACAGGTGGGAGCTTCGACGGCACCCTCGTCGATGAGGGAGGAGGACGTGCCCTCGCTCATGGCCTTGGCATGCCGTGCCTGGCGAGCTCGGCAAAGCAGGTCCTGTCGGCAGGGGAGCGCCTGGCAGCGTCGAAGGTCTGCGCTCAGCGCGCGAAGAGGGGCTGGGCAGCCCTGCCGACCTGCTGGTAGGCCTTGGCGACCCGAGTCGCTTGAGGGGGAATCTCTTCGAGGCGTAGAGCTGCTCCGCCTCGGCAGGGGAGCGCCCGTCGAAGCCTCGGACAGCCTTGCGGACGGTCTCGTTCCAGGCCGCAGTGGCCTCCTTGAGGCCCGGCACGATTGCCAGAGGATCGGCGTCGCCGCTCGCCTTGGCTCAGGCTGCTACGGCCTTGCCTGACTTGGCGAAGCAGACCTCGGGCGCACACCCGATGCCGATGGCGCCCCAGCGGGCGAGGAGCCTGCCGTCCTGCCCCTCCAGCGTCAGCAGGAGCTCTCCCTGCGTGAAGAAGGCCAGCACGTTGTCTGCGCGG
>DFDR01000184.1 GCA_002369295.1 Desulfovibrionaceae bacterium UBA3823 | reverse complement strand
AAGCCAGCCTGAAGCTCAGCCCGAAGGCCTGGCTGAGGAACTCACTGGGGAACAGCCTGAGGATCTGGCTGAAAGCCTGCCTGAAGACCTGCTTTCTGCGCCGGGCACGCCCGAGGAAGCCGGAGAGAACGCTGACCAGAACTTGCAGTCGTCCGCCAAGCGACGCCGTCCGGCAGTCGCTGCCGGCTTTCTGCGGCGCCGCGGCAAGCCCCGCGGCTAGAGGAGCGCCACGCCATGTTCGACCGTCCCGACACAAAGCCCTTTTATCCCGACGAAAACGACGTCATCGTCTCCGTCTTCTCCTGGGACACCCTGCCCCCGGAAGACGGCCGCTTCGTGAGCCTGCGCAGCACCGACGGCAGCTTCCTGACGCCCGGCCTTGTCACCGGCCTGCACGGCACGCGCAGCTCCAACACCGTCATCGGGCACGTCAAGTGCGCCCTGGCCCGCCAGGGCACGCTCCAGAACTTCACTATCAAGGCATCCGAGCTGATCATCCCGATTCCCAAGACACAGTCGCTCACCTACATGATGGACCGCGCCGACGCCCTCTCCGGCCCCCTCGTCAACCTCAAGCGCCTCAAGGCCAAGGCCGTCAAGCAGATCATGGGCCTGTGCACCCAACCGCCCGCGAAAAGCGCAGACTTCCTGCCGAGGATGCGCGACGACCCGGCAGGTTTCTTCCTGCGCTTCTTCGCAGAGCCCACCCTCCAGGGAGTGCAGGTCGTCTACTGGGACTGCCCCGGCGCCTTCTTCAAGGCCGGTCTGTCCCCCACCGAGCTCTTCTCCGTGGCGACTGTGCGCCAGAGCTACCTCCGCACGCTGCGCTCCGTCCTGCCGCCGCGCAACCTCCTCTCCGATCGGGCCCGCTTCAACGTGGATCGCTGCCTCGAAGAGCTCAAAAGCAAGTTCATCCTCAAGTAGCCCGCCTGCAGCTTCGGCGCCCTCTGGCAGAGGCAGTCCGACTGGAGTCGCGCCCCCTTGGGGACGCACTCCATGGGGACGCACTCCATGGGGGAAGCCCTTTGCCGGTCCCTGCCGGACGGCACCCCTGGAGGCATGGCTTTTTCCTCCCGGCAATGCCAGCGCCAGCTTCTGGCGTGTCCGTCATGCCGCACCGCACCGCCGGGCATGTGCCTGGCAGGGGCAGCCGGAAGTCTGGCCGGAATGCCGCCTCCAGCCAAGGAACTGCCGGGCCACGCGCCGCAGGCGGAAGGGCCCCTCAGCGGAAGCTGAAGCCGTCCCAGGCCTCCCGCAGGCAGCTCCTGAATATCTCCCCGAGGTCGATTCTTCCCTTCGCATGGCCGGGCTGGAAGCCTCCCGACAGGACGCGCTCCCAGGCTTCGCGAGCGAAGTCCTGCACGGCCTGCGGAGGCGCGGCGACGCCCTTTTCGGCACCTGCCAGCTTGGCCAGCAGCAGCTCCTGCACGCCGTCCCTGACGGCTTCGCCGATGCCGGCCTGCGCCAGAAGATCCGCCAGGGCCGCAGGCGGAACGCCTTCATGCCCTTCGAGCCAGCGCAGGACGAGGAGCGGCCGGACGATGTAGGTCCAGCGCTTGACCGTCCGCGCCTGCGGATCGGGATCCGCCTTCAGCATGCCGGCCGCGAGGCTCTTGTAGTGGTGCCATGCGGCGATTGGCGAGAAGACCGTGTCCGCATGCCTGCGCAGAAGATGCAGCAGCGGCCCGCGCCTGCGGTAGACAAACGGAGACCTGATCCATTCGAAGACGGCGGCGTTGGATCCGCCGTAGAGCCGGAGCGCCTTGCGGACGTCCCATCCGCCGGCATCGAAGACGCCGCCGTCTCCCTGCTCGATCGTCGCCTCGATGACGTCCTTCTTCTCCGCAACGTCGAGATACCAGTCCGGATGATGCGCGTAGATGAAGCGGACGTCCCAGTCGGAATCCTTCGACGGGCATCCCCAAGCCCGGCTTCCGGCCTCGCAGGCGTAGAGGATGCGGACATGGTGCTCCCGCTCGCAGGCGTCGAGGCGCTCCTGGATCTGCCGGAGCAGGCTTGCAGGCACGGCGTCCAGCCCGGAAGCCGCTGCTTTCGGCAGGGCGTCGGGCAGAGCATCGGACACGGCATCGGACACGGCGTCCTGGGCAGTGCCGGCAAGGACAGGGTCAGGTCCATCTCCGCCATGCGCAGATCCGCCATGCGCGTCTCCGCCCTCCTGCAGGCCGTAGGCTTCGAGCACGAGGGCAGGCGCCCGCTTCGGATCGTATTCCCGGGCAAAGGGGCTGTCCTCAAGCAAGCGTTCCGACAATGCCAGGCGATCCCGGACAAGGGCGACCGCTTCCGGCTTGGACAGCCTGCCTTCGCGGATCTCCATGAGCTCGCCGGCGCAGGCGAGGGGGAAGGCAATCCTGCCTGTGGAGAGGAGCTCCTGCAGCTCGGAAGCCGCGCGCACGGCGTGCGCCAGCGCCTTGAAGTCGGCGCCTCCGCCAGCCTCGGCTGCTTCGGCCCGCGCGCCGTAGGTCGCAATGGCGCGGTCGAGGCGTCCGCTGAACTCCCGGAGCGGCATGCCCGCCAGATGCACCCTGCCGTCGAGGACGAGGGCAGGAGCGCCGGCGGGGTCCGTGCCTGCGCGGCAGTGCTCAGCGTGCCCGCAGTCCCGGAGCAGGCCGGAGAGCAGGTCCTGCAGGCGGAGGCCGGACATGTGCGGACAACGGCTGTCCAGCCATGCCCGGACGCGCTTCAGGACGTTCAGGCGCTCGCCCTTGAGGCTGTAGCGCTCTGCCTGGCCGATGCAGTATTTCGCGCAGCTTCTGCCGCCGGCAAGGCTGAGCACCCTGAGCGGTTCCGCGAAGATCCTGTCCATGAAGGCGTCCTTGAAGAGAACGCACTCCCCGCATGAAAACGAGAAGAGCAGATCCATGGCGCCGGAGTCGCCGCGGGCCAGCAGCTCCAGCAGCCAGCGCTGGAGCGGCCAGAGGCAGACGTCCACGTCGTCCGGGCCGCTCTGCAAGTGCTCGCCCGCCGTGGAGGCGCGGAGGCTGGCCGGCGTCTTCCCCAGCGCAAGACTCTGCGGCGAGGGCAGGAAGATCCCCCTGCAGTCGAGATCCGATCTGCCCGCAACGGCCGTGCCATAGAGCGTGGAGCCTGCGCAGGCGAGGTAGAGAAGCCGGCTGGCATGCTCCCGGCACAAAGCCTGCGCCATTTCGAGGGCGGCGCGTCGGCCTTTCGTCATGGAACGCCTCCTGAAGGGCTGGGCGCAGCCTGCCGAAAGCAGGCTCCGCCTGCAGCGCCTTGCTGTGGCTGCCATGCAAGCCGGCGCAGCGTCAAGACTTCCGCAGCCGTTCCGGCAGTCCGCCAGATCCGGCAGGGCGTCCCGGCATCCATGCCTGCTTGCGATCGGGACACACGATGCGCAGCCGGCCCCGAAGGACTCCTGACGGGCGCCCGGGACGGCGGATGCGTGTTCGGACCTGAACAGCAGGCTATGCGTCCGAAACGTCCTGCCCAGCCAGGAGAACCCGGATGCCTTCCTGGCGCAGCCTTTCCCTGCTTCTTGCGTCCGCCCCGCCGGCGCCATCCTCGCGGGCCTTGGCCAGGAAGTCCTTGACCCTGGCCCAGTCGGCCAGA
The DNA here is from genome assembly GCA_002369295.1 of Desulfovibrionaceae bacterium UBA3823. GTDB lineage: Bacteria > Desulfobacterota > Desulfovibrionia > Desulfovibrionales > Desulfovibrionaceae > Desulfovibrio. Next base: position 4,252 of record DFDR01000184.1, on the reverse strand, counting down.
GCCTGCCTGCTGACGTCGCTTTTGGAGTCGGCGTCGGCGAGCTTCCAGAAGGCCGAGAAGCAGGCCGGCCCGTGCGAGGCGACGGCCAGAAGCAGATCGTAGCGTGTGCCGGGCCGGATGGCGCGGTAGCGGCCCGCCTTCATGTGCTCCCTGGCAGCCATGCTCCCGCAGGCGGCCATGGCCCGCGGCAGCTCCAGCAGACGGCCCCAGACGCCGGCCAGCGCTTCGCCGCGCGCTTCGTGGCCGTAGTGGTGCGGCAGAATCTCAGGCGGCGTCTCGAGCTTGCCCGCGTCATGCACGAAGGCCAGCCACACGGCGAGGCTGTCGCCTGCCACGGCGTCCATGACCCTGGCCACGTGGTCGAGCACCGAGCCAGAATGGTAGGCCGCCGGCCCTGCAGGGATGCCGGGCATGGCGGCAAGCGCCGGCAGCGCAGGCAGGGGGCCCCTGCTGAAGGCCTCGCGCAGGACGAGCGACGGCCTGGCGGCCGAAAGCAGTCTGCTGGCAAAGGGATGCATGGATTCGCGCGCCTCGGCGGAGGTCCTGCGGCCGGCCAGGCTACTGGCAGCGGGCCTCGTAAACCTTCAGGCAGGCCTCGGCGTCCTTTCTCCCCTCGAGGTGCTGGCGCAGGGGCTGTCCCGTGGAGGACTTGGCCTTGCAGTAGTCGCGCTCGAACTCGAGGATCACGTCCAGCGATCCCGGCGACAGGTCGGCGAAGACGATCCTGCCCGGCCTTTCGCCGATGGCGTCCCCGCCCACCAGCAGCGCCTTCTCCGCTTCAATGATTTCCCTGCGGGCGCTTTCCGTGCTCGGCTCTTTCTTGCAGGACGCTTCCATCGGGGGCATGAAGATCAGTTCGTCATAGCGCAGGCCGACGCCGCGCTTCAGCATGAGCCTGGCAGCTTCAGGCCTGTCGCAGAAGAGGGCATAGAAGACGGCGACGTCCCTGGCGTCGATGGTGGCGCCGTTGCGTATCTTCATGACGAAGATCCTGGACGAGCGGGCCAGCACCGTGTTGATGTCGTCCTCTGAACCGCGCAGGGCCGCAGACACGATGTCAAAGGGCTCGGCCGCCGACAGGCGTTCGAGAGGCTCTGCGCCCGTCTGCACGGGAAGCGATGCCAGAAGCAGGGCGGAAAGGGCCAGCGAGGCGGTGCGATGCATAGGGGAGGCTCCTTCATGCCGACGGCAGGCAGGCTTGCGCAAAAACGTTGACGATGCTGTGGCCTCGCCATGTATCTCTCGCTCGGTTCTCCGTCAAGAACAAATCTCGACTTTTCGCTCCTCTTGCTGCCGGACAGCGGAACAGTCACCTGCCCAGCCTTCCAGATGCCGGCATGATGCAAGGCCGATACGAACTATGCTTAACTGTGAATCATATGCCTGCACAAGGCTAATCGAAAGCATATCTGCCACGGCAGTCGTTCTTCCCGCGACAGCGCTTCTTTCACCGGCGAGATGAGAAAATGGGACATGCTTCTCGCCCAGCCGAACTGCAGGAAAGCCAAGACAGGGATCTGCCCCCCTGGATTTTGACGCACGGCGTACAGAGCACGGGAGAAATCCATGCTGGCTGAAGCGTCTCTGCCACGCGCAGCGATCAAAAAAGACGGCTACTCAGAAAATATTGAGGAAGATCTTGCCCTTTTGCCGGCAGAAAAACGGATGCAGTCCAGTCGGCACGAGCAAAGAGGCGCGCCTTCTCCCCGCAACCGCGCTCAGGCTCCCGCCGGCACGGCTGCCCTACTCCATGCCGCAGCCGCGCAGGAAGAAGTAGTCCTCGCCGTCGAGCTGAAGCTCGTTCAGACCGAGGGCTCCGCCCTTCTCGACGAGCTCAAAGCGCTTGCGCAGGCAGCCGCCTATGCGCTCGCCCGTCTCGCGAAGCCTTGTCCCGTCGGCCTGCACGCCCCGAAGCGTGAAGTCGGCATGCACCACCCACGGCCCCTGGCTGCCGGAAAGCCCGGCAAGGGGAATGGCCGCAGTCTGGACGCCGCCCTTGAGCTGCTCGACGGCGGCGCTGGCCAGCTTCCTGCCGTTCAGCTTGACGGCAAAGCTGGCCGGCGTCCTTGTGACGAAGCGCACGGCGAGGGTCTTGCCGTCGGGCGACAGGGAGAGCTCCATGGCCGGCACGGTGCCGGGATGCTTCCGGTGCCACTGGGACACGGCGGCCTTGCGTCTATTGCGCTCCGGCGAGGCAATGTCGGCCTGGGCAGGCAGGGCAAAGGCCAGGGCCACGAGGCACGAAAGCAGGCAGGCGAAGCGGGGATGGCTGGACATGGATTCCTCCTTGGGGGCGGCGCCGCAGAGCTGGGGGCCCGGCGGCCGTGAGCCCGGCGGGCATGGGGGCATGGCAGAAAAGACGGACTAGATCCCGCAGAGGCGCAGGATGTCCGCGTCCTCTTCGGACAAGCCGAGGGACTTCAGGACGGGCTTGCCGCCGGACTGCGCCAAGCCGTAGCGGGAGCGCAGGCAGCCGGCGATCTCCTCGCCCGTCTCGCGCAGGCCCTCCTCGAGCCGCGCCACCCCGCGAAGCCTGTAGTCGACGTGCACGGTGCGCACGTCCTGCCCGGGATGTCCGGCAAGGACGATGCGCTCGGTCCGGACGCCGCCCTTGAGCCCCGCGAACTGGCCCTTGGCAGCCTCCTTGCCGTCGATGAAGACGGTGTAGGATGCGGGCGCCCCAGCCTTGATGCGCAGGTGCATGGCCTTGCCGTCCGGCGAAAGCGAGGCCTCCATGGCGGGCGCGGTGCCGGGATAGGCCTGGTGCCAGTACGCCACCCTGGCTTCGCGCACCGTCTTTTCGGGCTCGGGAACGTCGGCCTGCGCCGGCGCGGCAAGCAGGGCTGCCAGGGCAAGTGCGGACAGAACTGGCGCGGACAGGTCGCGGGCGATGGGGAAAGGCTGCATGGCTTCTCCTTGCTGTCGGGATGAAGTGCCGACAGGCGGCTGGATGGACTGGCGGGAAAGACTGCCGGGCTGGCCAGGCGGCAGGGGCCGGAGCCAGCCCCGGAGGGCGCCTTCACGGCGCGCCCTCCGCGGCCTTCCCCCGCGGTCATCATAGACGCCAAAGCCCCCCTTGGCCAGATCCTGCATGCAGAAGGCCAAGGGGGACTCGATAGGGCAAGCTTCCGCGGGCTAAGCCGAGGCAAAGCCGGCAGGCCCTGGGGAAGCGGACTGGCTTAGAAGGAATAGGCGAAGGTGACGCTGAGGTTCCAGCAGTCGCGCACGTCGCGGGAACCGCCGGCGCCGTTCATGCGCGTGCCCCCCCAGGTCTTGCGGCTGTCGTCGAGCCACAGGGCCACGTAGGCGGCGTCGAAGCGGATCGTGAAGTTCTCGTACATCTTGTAGGTGGTCTCCAGGCCGAATTCCATCGCAGAGTCGAGGTCGGTCAGGTAGAAGGAGTCCACGCCGAGGCCGCTCTGGTTGGCGGCAAAGCCAGTGGGAGTTCTATGGAGCTTCTTCAGCAGGCCGTGCTTGTTGGTGCCGCCGATGTAGTTGATGCGGAAGCTGTGCTTGAGGTCCTCGAGGAAGCTCACGTCCTTCAGGCGGGCGCCGATGCCCCAGGTGCCGGCCATGGAGTGGCCCATGACAAACTCGCGGGCGATGTCGGGATTGCCGTCCCAGACGAAGCTGGAGTAGGCGTTCTTGCCGTTGCCGAGGGAGATGCTGGGCAGGCGCTCGGAGCCGTCGCCGAGGTCGCTGTTGTCGCCGGAGGAGTACCAGCCGTAGAGGCCGGGAATGCCCCAGTCAAGCTTGTACTCGAAAAGCAGGGAGGCCAGCCAGCCGGCGCGGTTGAGGCGGCTCTTGTCGTACTGGACGCCGCCGGCCGCGAAGTCGAAGGCGATGCGGAAGGGATCCCAGTAGGTGATGTCGCCGCCAATGCCGGCCCACCAGGCAGTGCCGTACTCGGTCAGCCTGCAGTTGCGGTCGTTGACCCTGCGGCCGTCGGAGCCCACGACGCCCCAGGCGGGGAGCATGCCGGCGCGGAACTGCTCGCGGCTGGTGGCGTCAGCGCCCATGGCGCCCCAGTTGTCCACGCCGCGGGCCGTCACGCCGCGGTCCGTGTTGGGGCCAATGCCGGCCATAGCGAACCAGGGAGTCACCTTGACGCCGTCGAAAGTCAGGGGCAGGACCAGGGCACCCATGTCGACGTTGTCCATGTAGCTGGCGCGCAGGCCGCCGCCTTCGCCGGCGTAGTTGTCGTTGAAGGGACGGGCCCAGAAGGCAGTGAGGGCAACGTTTTCGTTGAAGC
>DFDR01000026.1:9447-10836 GCA_002369295.1 Desulfovibrionaceae bacterium UBA3823 | reverse complement strand
GCCTGCTTTGCCTGGACGGCCTCAGCGGCCTGATCAGCCTGCTTTGCCTGGACGGCAGGGGAAGCAGGCCTGCGCCTGTGGAGCGGCGTGTCCTGCGGGCGGAGGCGCACGCCGTAGGAGGACGAGGTGGAGGGCGTTGTTCTGGAGGAGGGCCTGGCACCCGAGTCGCTCCTGGCCTTTTCCGCCTGCGTCACGGCTCTGCTGACGGAGCCGGAGAACACGGACGTGGGTTTGGAAGGGGTCCTGTCCTTGCCCGACAGTCTTGAGATTCGTCTGACCTTTGCCACGGGGGCTGATGCCTGGGCCGTGTCCGCAGGAGCGGCATCAGTCGCAACGGCAGTGTTTTTGCCTTTTTTTTCGGCCATCTATGCTATCCTTGTCTACGCGTGGGGCGGAAATGGGTTCTCTGGCCGCCCCGGCGCCCGCTGGGGAGCGCATGCTTGTCGTGTGGGTTGCAGGGTGAACGCATCGGGCCGGAACGCCGGCCGTGCGGGGAAAAGCGACGCCGCTGGCCATGCCCGGAAGGCTGGTTCGGCGCGTGAAAACTGGCGTATCCTTCCCCTGCGAAGGGCGGCTCCGGCAGGGCGGAGGCGCTTCGGCATGGGCTGTCGGCCGCGTTCGGCGCGGCAGGCGCACCGGTGGGCCTTCGTCCGCGCTTGCTCTCTGCGGGGAAGGGGCGACCCTCTATGTCGCAGGGACGCCTGAGCGGAAAGATACGCAAACGCAGGCAAATAGCAAGGGGCTGCGCCCTGTTTGGGGGCAAAAAGTCGGCCGATCCCGCGCCGGCGCGCCGAATTGGCAGGCGGAGCGTTGTCTGCTAGGCTTCGCCGGCCCGGAGGATGCGGGGCGCAAGGCGCTTTCTGCCCGGCTGTCTCCCCAGCTGTCTGCCCCCTTCCTGCCGCGCGGCATGCCAGGTTCCTGCTCCAACGACGCCGGGAGGTGTCCGTCCGTGCTCGCATTCCACATCGTCACGCTCTTTCCCTCCTTTTTCGATTCCTGCCTGCAGGCGGGCCTCATGGGCCGGGCCATGGAGGCCGGGCTTGTCAGCGTGGACTTCCACGATCCGCGCAGCTTCGCCACGGACAGGCACAGGCACGTGGACGACAGGCCCTACGGCGGAGGCCCTGGCATGGTCATGCAGACAGCCCCCGTGGCCGAGGCGCTCGCCTCCATTCCCCGCCCCGGACGCATGCTCGGCATGGCGCCCAACGGCCGCAAGGCCACCCAGAGCCTCATGCGCGAACTGGCCCTCGAAGAGGACCTGACCCTGCTGTGCGGGCGCTACGAGGGCTTTGACGCGAGGCTCTACCGCCTCTTCCCCCTGGAGCCTGTCAGCGTCGGCGACATCGTGCTCAACGGCGGGGAGACGGCGGCCCTTGCCGTCATGGA
>DFDR01000026.1:0-9398 GCA_002369295.1 Desulfovibrionaceae bacterium UBA3823 | reverse complement strand
ACCCCTTGCCGTCATGGAGGCCGTTGCCAGACTGGTGCCGGGCTTCATGGGCAAGACGGCTTCGGGCGACGAGGAGAGCTTCTCCCAGGGACTGCTGGAATACCCCCACTTCACCCGTCCGCCCGTGCTCGGCGGCCATGGCGTTCCGGAGGTCCTCTTCGGCGGCAACCATGCGGCCATCGCCCGCTGGCGCCGGAACGAGGCGCTCGCCACCACCCTGGCAAGGCGTCCCGAACTCTTCGAGGAGGCAAGCCTCGACGCCGCCGACGGCGCCGTCCTCAGCGCGCTTTCCCGCAAAAGCTGCGGTCCGGCCGTCTCCTTCTGTCTCGTGCATGCGCCGGTGGTCGTGGAGGGGCGCAGGCTTGGCGCCTCCTCCCTCACCACCATGGACGTGCACGACCTCTCGCGCATTTCCCGCGGCTACGGCCTTGGCCCCTGCTACATTGCCACGCCCCTGGAGGACCAGCGCGCGCTGGTCGAGGACATGCTCAGACACTGGGAGCGCGCCGGGGAGCGGGGCCACGCCGACCGCGCCGAGGCCCTGAAGCTGGCCAGGCCCGTGGCCAGCGTCGAGGAGGCCAAGGCCTGCATGGAGCGCGCCTTCGGCGAGGCGCCCCTCGTCGTGGCGAGTTCGGCCAGCTGGCCGGCCAAGCGCGCCTGCGTCTCCTGCACCTGGATCCGGGAGCAGGCCAGGCGCCGTCCCGTCCTCATCCTGCTCGGCACGGCGCACGGCCTCTCGCCCAGGCTGGTGAAAGCCTGCGACGCCGTGCTCAGGCCTCTGCGCTTCATGGACTGGAACCACCTTGCCGTGCGCTCGGCGGCTGCCGTCATCGCCGACAGGATAGTGGGCGACTTCTGGTAGCCCTGCTGGCAGGCAGGGCCAGCCGGCACCCTTGCGTTCCGCCCGTCCCGGCGCCTGCTGGACGGGCGCCTTGCCTTGCGCTCCGAGACAGGCGCCCGGGCCGTGAAGCGCATGGCTGAAAATCGTGTCGAATCAAGCCGGCGACGAGCGAGTGCTGATTGACAAGCATATAAAAACAAGGGGTTTTGCTCGTTGACAAGGGGTCACGATTATGACTACAAGCGTGGCAGCAAGGGCGCATATTCCTGCGTCCCCTACCAAGGGAGGAAGCCATGCTGTTCCCGATTTCAGGCATCGAAGCGCCGATCTACGTCCCGCCGCTGGCCGCTTTTGCCGTCTCCTTCCTCTGCTCCATGGGAGGCGTTTCCGGCGCCTTTCTGCTCCTGCCCTTCCAGATTTCGGTGCTGGGAAGCACTTCGCCCAATGTGAGCGCCACCAACCAGTTCTTCAACGTGGTGGCCACGCCCGGCGGCGTGTGGCGCTATGCGCGCGAGCGGCGCATGGTCTGGCCGCTGGCCCTGTGCGTGGCCGCGGGAACGCTGCCCGGCGTCTTTCTCGGCGCCTGGATGCGCGTGGCCTGGCTGCCTGATCCGCGCAGCTTCAAGTTCTTTGCGGCCTTCGTGCTGCTCTGGATAGGCTTCAGGCTCCTGCCGGCCCTCTTCGGCAAGGGGGGAAAGCGCAAGCCCGCGCCGGGCACTGCTGCTGTCACGGACATCGCCTGGTCGCTTTCGCGCATATCGTACCGCTTCGACGGCCAGGACTGCTCCTGCCCCACCATGGCGCTCTTTGCCGTCAGCCTGGTCATCGGCGTGGTCGGCGGCTGCTACGGCATAGGCGGAGGCGCCATCATGGCCCCGCTGCTCGTGGGCTGGTTCAAGCTGCCCGTGCACACGACGAGCGGCGCAACGCTGTTCGGCACCTTCCTCACCTCGATCGCCGGCGTCACCTTCTACACCTGCCTGCAGCCCTTCTATCCGGAGCTCGGCGTCTCGCCGGACTGGCTGCTGGGCCTGCTCTTCGGCCTCGGCGGCCTTGCCGGCATGTACTGCGGCGCACGCTGCCAGAAGCACGTCTCCCCCGTCTTCATCAAGGCGCTGCTGTTCCTGGTGATCACCGGCACGGCTGTCAAGTTCCTGCTCGACTACTACCGCTAGCAAAGGCCGCCTGCGGCGCCGGCCCGGCTGTCCCTGCCGTGTCCGGAGGAGAGCTAGAACTCGTACTGCATCTGGACGTTGCTCGGAGCGCTGGTGCGGCTGCCGCCGGCGCCGGGCAGGCCTACGCCCAGCATGACCCTGTCGCCGAGGCGCTTGGTCACGCCTCCGAACTGCAGTCCCTCGCGCCCCTTGACAATGCGCAGGCCCTGCCTGCGCGCGGCCTGGGTCAGGATGTCGTCCCGCTGGTGGTACTGCTCAGGATCCCGGATCTTCGTCTTCACGCGCCGCCTGCCTGCCTCGAGGGCCGCGGCCTGAGACTTGCCGCCTCCCCAGCCCGTGAAGACCGGCGCCCTGCCTTCCCGGGGGGCGGCCTCGGCCTGTCCGGTGCAGGCGTAAGCCAGCGCCATCGTCAGCGCCAGCGCGGCTGCGGACACGGCGCGGCGCAGGGCGGAGGGAGCAGGGATGCGGAAGCGCGGCGGAAGAAAGGACATGGCAAGGCCTCGGCTGGTTGATGCGTCCAATCTTCTCCTTCGCACTGGGTCTTGTCAACAAATCTTCAAGCAAAGCTTTAATTTTCTGCCCGCGGATGCTGCCAGCAGGGCGCCGGCTCGATTTTCTTCTATGCAGGCCCCTGCGGAAGGGTGTAGGGTGTCTGCGCCTCTTCTGCGGCCTGTCTGCGCGATGCGCGCCAGCGGGGGAGGATTCCTGACAACCGGAGGGGAATATGGACGAGGTCTTTGCCGTGCGCGTTGCCATCGACGACGGGGACATGGAAAAAGCCTGCGGGCTCGTGGCAAAACTGCCGACTCCCGATGCCCAGGGCGACCACGGGCGCAGCTCCCTGCATTTTGCCGCCTGGCACAGGGGTGCCGGCCCCGTCGTGGCAAAGCTCATCGAGCTTGGCTGCGACGTGAACATACGCTCTGAATTCGACGGCACGCCGCTCTTTGGCGCGGCCCGCCGCAACACGCCGGACGTCGTGCGCCAGCTGCTGGATGCAGGCGCCGACGTGGGCATCCGGGATGCCGAGGGCTGCACGGCCCTGCACTGTGCGGACTACCGCAACGTGGCGCTCCTGCTCGAACATGGCGCCGACGTGGGGGCCACGGACGTCCACGGCAGGACGCCCCTGCACGCGGCGGCCCAGCGCGACGATCCCGGCGCCTGCCGTCTGCTCGCCGATGCCGGCTGTCCTCTCGATGCCCAGGACAGCGAGGGCCGGACCGCCCTGCGCCTCGCCGTGGAGGAGGACTTCGCCGACTCCTGCATAGAGCTGCTCTCGCTGGGCGCCGATCCCGGCGTCAGGGCCAGCGACGGACTCACTGCCGAGGAGTGGGCGCTGGCCCATCCGGCACAGTGCACGCTGGTGCTGGAAGAGGTCTTTCCGCCGAGCCGGCGGTGAGCCTTCTGCCCGGGCCGCAGAGAGCCCGCCGCGAGGAACGCGGACGCAGAATCGAGCCCAGCCGCATCCGGCTGCATCCGGGGTCTGCTTTTTCCGCGTCCGCATCTTGCGCCCCTCGGCGCGCAGTGCCATAGAGGCAGGACAACCCCATGCGCGGATGCAGCCGTCCCTGTGCCGGGAGCGGCGAGCCCGCCGTAAAGGAGCAAGCCATGACACCACTCATGCAGAATTACGAACGTCTTGCGGCCACCGTCATCAAAGGTCTGGAGCGTCGCCAGATGGAGGGCTTCTACTGCCCCGACAGCGCCTCTGCCGTTGCCAAGGCGCTCGAGCTTATGCCCAAGGGCTCGAGCATCGCCTGGGGCGGCTCCATGACCCTCGCCCAGGTTGGCCTCATGGACGCCATCCGCACGGGCGGCTATGAGATCATCGACCGCGATCTTGCCAAGACGCCGGAGGAGAAGCGGGCGATGTACGCCCGGATTGTCGCCGCGGACTTCTTCCTCATGAGCACCAACGCCATTACCCAGCGGGGCGAGCTCATCAACATCGACGGCGCCGGCAACCGCGTCGGCCCCCTCTGCCACGGCCCCCGCGGCGTGATCGTCGTTGCCGGCATGAACAAGGTCGTGCCCGACGTCGAGAGCGGCATCGCAAGAGTGCATCTCCAGGCCGCGCCGCCCAACTGCGTGCGCCTCGCCCGCAAGACCCCCTGCGCTTCGGCCGGCGTGTGCGGCGACTGCCACAGCCCGGACACCATCTGCTGTCACACCGTGGTGACGCGCCACATGTTCCAGCAGGGCCGGGTGAAGGTGATCCTCGTCGGCGAAACGCTCGGATTCTAGCAGGGCGCCGGCAGCGGCGGCGCTGAGAGGCTCCGCCGAGCGTGCCTTGGCGATGCTTCCGCAAGGTGCTGCGTCCGTCTGCACAGGGGCGGCGCCGCGTTCGAGGCCCCCGCGCTGTCCGCGCCGCGCGGGGCGCTCTCTGGCTTGACTGCCGGCTGGTTCAGCGCGGCGAAGCTCCTGCCTGCTGGCCGGCCTGCGGCTGAGGGGCCGCTTCCAGCCCCTCGGCCGCAAAGCGGACGATCTGCAGGCCCTGCCTCGGCAAAGCTCACGCCGTCACGGCAGCTGTCCTGTCGCTTCCTTGAGAGCCTGCATAATAGAGGGAATAATTTCGGCAACTTGAGTGGCAGGCGTGGCGCATGCCAGCTCGCCTGCCCGCCGCGCCGCCCAGCAGGCTCTGGTGCAGGCCTCCTGCATGGGGATCCCGTGCGCGAGCAGTCCCGAGACGATGCCAGTGACGATGTCGCCGGTGCCGCCGACGGCCTCCAGCGCCGGCACCTGGGGCTCGCCGACGGCGGCGAGGACTGACGATCCCTCGCAGACGAGGTCTTCGGCCCCCTTGACGAGGGTCCAGCGGGCGGCGCGCCCGTGCCGGCAGGCCTGGACGAGCAGATCCTGCGGGCTCTGCTGGCCCGAAAGCAGAAAGCCCCGGGTGTAGAACGGATGGGGCGCCGAGCCGTCGGCGAGGAAGGCGAGTTCGCCGAGATCCGGCGTGAAGAGGTCGTATTCGCCGGCAAAGCCGCTCATCGTGGCGGCGTACATGAAGCCTGCGTCCGCCGCGAGCAGGGGGCGCTCAGCCATGGCCTCGATGCCGGCCATGACCCGGCCGTGGCCGTCCACGTCGGGAAAGAGGTAGTGGAAGGTGATGCCAGCCAGATCGCGGCTGCTGGGAAGCTCCGCTTCGAGGCGCCGGTAGAGCGCCCGGCTGCCAGCTCCCCTTCCGGCATCTCCGCAGAGGAGGGCACGGGGCGGCGCTGCGCCCAGCGCTGCGAGCGTGCAGGCGCAGGCCGCAATCAGGGCAGGCGTTCCGCGGCGCACGGGAAGGCTGGCCGGCGCGCCGCAATCCCTGCAGCCGGCGCCAAGACGGACGATGCTTCCCTCCCTGAAGTCCCAGACGTCCTCGCAGAGCGGGAAGGCGTCGTCCGGGACGCTTCCGCATATCAGCCACGCCATACGCGCCTTGCCTCCTCGAATGCCAGCTGGAGCGCGTAGGCGCAGAGCGTCTGGCCCTGCACCCGCGGCTCCTCGCACGCGTCAATCTGCTGTCCGGTGACGAGTTCAGCCAGCCGGGGCACGTCGGGGCAGCCGCCGCCCGAGACGTTGACTATCGTGCCGTCCGCCTTGGCCACGGTGATCTTCATGTTGGCGGCCTTGACCATCCACCAGTCCCCGAGGTCCGTGGCTTTCACGAGGGAGACCGGTTCCAGCAGAGGGCCGTCCACGGGAACGGCCCTGAGCGGCGCGATGCCCCGTTCCGCCAGCGCCCGCCTCGCCGCGGGTTCGGCCATAAGGTCGAACTGCACGGCCATGTCGCAGCCCGTGCGCAGGGCCGGCGGAGGCCCGACGACCCGGACGCGGAAGCCGGCGTCTTTCAGCGCCTGTTCCGCCTGGATGACGTCGCCCGTCTGCTCGAAGAGGAGCAGGCCGAGGAGGTGGCCGCCGCTGGCCCTGTCAGCGGCCTTTTCCCGGGATCTTCTCGGGAAAAGGCCCTTGATGGCTGCGAGCAGTCCGCTCACTTGCGCAGCTCGAGCCGGGTGGCGCCGTCGGCTTCGGCTTTGGCCTCAACGGCAAAGCCCTTCTTGCGGGCTGCGCGGGAGACGTTCTCCACGCTGGCCTCATTGTCGACGAGGACGTCCAGGGGGGAGTCGGCATCGCTGGCGAGCGCCTGGTGGAGCATGACGACGGGCTGGGGGCAGGAAAGGCCGCGGCAGTCAATGGTGCGCATAGGAAATCTCCTCTGTCTCTGTGGTGTTAGGCGTTTTTCTTGATGTGGGCGAAGCCGATGGCAAGGCAGGCTGCGAAGCCCAGCACGGTGGCGTGGATGCCGTAGGCGCCTATGCCGGCGCCGGAGCTGGCGGTGCCGAAATTGTGGGCCATGGCTGCGCCGCAGAGCATGCCGAGGGCAAAGATGGCCGCGTCGCTGTCGCCTTCGCCGGCCATGAAGAGCTGTCTGCCGGGGCAGCCGCCGGCGAGGGCGAAGGCGAGGCCGGCCGTGACCATGCCGCAGAAGTTCCAGAGGCTGTCGGCGTGGGCGACGGGCTGCTGTTCAAAGCCGAAGTGGAAGCCCCCGAGCACCAGATTGCAGACGAGCGCGGCGAGGAAGAGGGCTGCCACGCCCAGGAAGAGATGGGCGTAGCGGAAGAGGAACAGATCGCGGAAGGCGCCCATGGTGCAGAAGCGGCTGCGCTGGGCGAGGGCGCCGATGACGAAGGCGAGGCCGATGGAGGCCAGGAAGGGCGCGTGCATGGAGCCGGGACCCTTGACCGAGTAGAAGATCGGGCCGCTCTGCGGCTGGCCTTCGGCCTGCGGGAAGCAGATGGCAAGGGCCAGCAGGCCAATGACGAGCAGGGGGAAGGCCCAGCCTGTGAAGCTGCTCTGCTGGGAACTCCTGCCGAGGGAGTAGCCGTGGCGGAAGAAGACGGTGCCGATGCCGATGCCAGTCATGAGGCCGAGCAGGCCGAGGATGGCGTTGGCGTCGCCGCCGGCAAGGCGCAGGAGCGCGCGCCAGGGGCAGCCGAGGAAGACCAGGGCGCCCATGGCCGCGATCATGCCGAGGACGAAGCGCACGAGAGGGGCGGAGCCCCCGCGAGGGCGGAATTCGCCGGAGGCGAGGGCCGCTGCGAGGGAGCCGAGCACCAGGCCCATGATCTCGGGGCGCAGGTACTGGACAACGGCCGCTCTGTGCAGGCCGAGGCCGCCTGCGACGTCGCGCTCGAAGCAGGCTATGCAGATGCCCATGTTGCCCGGGTTGCCGAGCTTCTGGAGCACCACGGCGATGACGCCGATGACGGCGCCGACCAGGATGACGCCTGGCGTTGTGGCAAAGAAGTTGGATTTCATGCTGTCCCCCTTGGGAGAGGCTGCAGGTTGCGGGGCAAAGCCCCGGGGATCCTTTGCAAGGAAACTGTCCTGCGCCGCAAGGGGGAAGGGAGAGGGCCCCGGGAGTCTAGGGCCTGATCCGTTCAGCGCGTCCTTCCGGCGCAGGCAGACCGCTGCGGGAACGCACGCCGTGCGTTCCGCCGATCCAGAGTCAGTTGCCGGAAAGGTGCATATAAACCGCCGTTTGGTTTTGCCTGCGGAAACCCTTTTCCGCAGGCCATGCCGCCATGCTAAGCCTGCCAGGCGCCGCGGGTCAATGGGGGCGGCGGATTTTTGGGGAGCCGCGGCGTGCCGGGGAAAAGCAGGACGGCGGCCCGTTTGGGACCGGAGGAATGCCGGAACGGGCCGCCGTGCCGAAACAGGGCAGGGAATTGATGCAGCTAGCCGCAGATCTTGAGCATGCGGGTGAGGGAGAGCCTGGCCGGCTCGCGGTCGGCCTCGCTGAGCACGACCTTCGTCCAGGTGCCCGCTTCAATGCTTTCAAGGGCGCGCAGCAGCTTTTCCTGCGTGACCATGGCCATGTCGGGGCAGGCCGCGGCCTCGCCGTCGACCAGGGGCACGATGGTTGCGCTAGGGCTGCGCTTGGCCAGGCGGTGCACCAGGTTGATTTCGGTGCCAACCACGATGGCTGCGCCGGCGCCGCGCCTGGCGTTGGCCTCGGCGTCCTTGATGAGGAAGGACGTGGAACCCGCGGCGTCGCAGAGCGAGACAACCTCGGGCGAGGCTTCGGGGTGCACGGTTATCCGGCAGCCCGGCCAGGCCGAGCGGGCAGCCTCGATGTGCGCCGGCGCGTAGGCTGCGTGCACAGGGCAATAGCCCGGCCACAGCAGGAGCTTGCGCCCGAGGGGCTGGGCCTGGGGGTTGGCGATGCCGGCGGGGCCGAGCTCGAGGATGTGCCACTCCTCTTCGGGAATGCCCAGCTCGCGCGCCGTGTTGCGGCCCAGGTGCATGTCCGGGATGAAGAGCACGCGCTCTGCCGCGTTGAAGGCCCATTCCATCATGGTTCTGGCATTGGCGGAGGTGCAGACGGACCCCCCGAATTCGCCGACCACGGCCTTGAGGGGGACGTCGGTGTTGACGTAGGCCAGGGGCAGCACGTCAAGGCCGAGCGTGCGCATCTGCTCGAGCACGCGCCTGGCGTCTGCGGCCGCCGCCATGCGGGCCATCTGGCAGTCGGCCGCCGGTTCCGGCAGGATCACCGCCTGGCCTGGCTTGGCCAGCAGGGCCGCGGACTCGCCCATGAAGGACACCCCGCAGAACACGATGAACTCGGCGTCGATGGAGGGGATGCGCCGGGCCAGCTCGAGCGAGTCGCCCGTGACGTCGCAGTGCTCGACGACGTCGTCGCTCTCGTAGTGGTGGCCCATGATGCAGAGCCTGGATCCGAGACGTTGGCGGATGGATTCGATGGCGCTGGAGATGTCCTGCATGGCTGCTCCTCTGGCTGGGGCTTGTGCGTTCCGTTCAGGGGGACGGAATGCGGTGATCGCGCGGGAGCCCCTGCAGGCCAAGGGTCTGCGAGGGATATTGGCAAGTCTATGCCGTCTGGGAAAAAAGTCCATACCTGCGTGCGCCAGTTCGGTGCAATGAGTACAGCTGGGTGAAAGTCCCAGCCCGGTAAGGGTAGTCGCCGCCGGTACATCCTCCTCGGAGCCGAAGCCGTGAGGTTAGGTTTAAGCAGAGGTGCCACTTGTAAAGGTGGGTGTCCCTGTTGAAGCAACGACCAACATACACGATGGAGTGTGCGAGTTGAACGCAGACGAACAGGAGGTAATGTCAAAAGGGAGTCTGCGTCCAGAAGTAGCCGTAATGCGAAAGCGTGAAGTGATTGAGCCTCGTAAGGATACATTTTGGCCCGACGCCCGAGGAATTCGGAAACGAGGGTAGCGGAAGCCGATTCTGTGCATTAAGAAGCAGGCCGATGGTAAGTGTCATCTGTATTGACTTGGATGGCATGCAGTCCGCCGGGGTCTAAGAGCATGGCGAGCACACATAAGGGACTTGTTGCATACCTGGGAGATCTGTCAGTTTCTGCAAAT
>DFDR01000048.1:2266-2802 GCA_002369295.1 Desulfovibrionaceae bacterium UBA3823 | reverse complement strand
TCGCCTGCCATAACATCATCTGGTGCTGCGTTTGCCCGCACGGGACAAAACGGCACAGAGGTGGACGCTCTCGTGGTGCAGCCCAACGAGGTGTCTGCTACCCTGTGCGCGTCCGGCGCGGGAACGGACAGGCCGTCGGCGCAGGCTTCTCAGGAGGGCTTCTGCGTGGTGGCCAGCCGTGCGCCTTCTGCACAGAACTGCAAGGTGTGGCCGATGAATGTCCGCAACGCCGTGCGGAACAACGGTCGCCCTGCGGGCGGACTTGGCATCGGAGAGGAAAACGGACCGCACTTCACTGTGCTTGCCGACGGGGGCCACCCGCCAAGCATAGCAATGGCCGGAGAGGAAAGGGAAATTGGCATGCAGTCGCATGTCGTCCGCCGACTCACCCCCGTAGAGTGCGAGCGCCTTCAGGGCTTCCCCGACGGGTGGACGGACGTCCGCTTTCAGGGGAAGCCCGCGCGCGACACGCTGCGGTACAGGGCGCTGGGCAACAGCATGGCGGTGCCGGTCATGCGCTGGCTGGCGGAGGGCAT
>DFDR01000048.1:0-2201 GCA_002369295.1 Desulfovibrionaceae bacterium UBA3823 | reverse complement strand
TTTTTCTAGGCAAGGCCCGGCGCGGCGGGGTTCGGCGCGGCGGAGCACGGCGCGGCAGGGCGAGGCAAGGTCTGGGGCGCGGCGAGGTCGGGCGGGGCAGTGCAAGGCGCGGCCGGGCCCGGCAGGGTCTGGGGCGCGGCAAGGCACGGCGCGGCAGTGCGTGGCGAGGCAGGGTCTGAGGCACGGCGCGGCTAGGCAGGGCACGGCAAGGCAGGGTCTGAGGCTCGGTCGGGCAAGGCACGGCGCGGCGCGGCTAGGCCCGGCGGGGAAAGGCGCTGGCAGAACAGGGCATGGCAAGGCAGGGTCTGTGGCATGGCACGGCGAGGCTACCCGAGGCATTGCCGGGCGAGGCAGGTTCGAGGACTGGCGAGGCTTGGCGAGACTGGGCAAGGTTCGGCACGGTCGGGCGAGGCCTTGCGAGGCTAGGCAAGGTAAACACTAGACAAGGAGAAAGCAAAATGGAGCGCTACCAAATCATCCTCGAGGGGGAGACCCCTCTTCTCATGCACCACGACAACATACAGTTCAGCGAGCGCGTCCGCGCATGGCAGCAGGAGAACCGCTCCGTGTCGGTGGCGGGCGACGACCGCACGCCGGCATGGTCGTGGATCGGATCGCTGTACGACGACGGCGAGTACGTCGGCATGAACGCCGACAACCTGATGACCATGCTCCGCGAAGGCGGGGCGAAGGTGCCGACCGGAGCCAAGAACGAGACGTACAAGCGGCAGACGCAGTCCGGCATCGTGCTGGAGGAGATCTGCCCGCCCCTGCTCGTCAACGGGAAGCGCCTCGAAATGGCGCCCATCTCGGCCCTGCTGGACGAGGACGACTTCGCGGCCCACGTCGAGGCCGTCCATGAAATGGGATTCGACCTGCTCGTCAAGCGGGCGAAGGTCGGCACCAGCAAGCACATCCGCGTCAGGCCCATGTTCGGGAAGTGGGCGGTAATCACGTCGCTCATGGTGATCGACCCGAAGGAGTCAGGCATCACGCAGGAGGTGCTCCAGAAGATCCTGAACAAGGCCGGGTCGCTCTGCGGCCTCGGCGACTGGCGCCCCAGCTCCCGCACGCCCGGCCAGTTCGGCAGGTTCAAGGCGACGGTCGAGCCCCTCGAGGAAGACGATGAGTAGGCCGGACTGGGACAGGTACTTCATGTCCATGGCGAGGCTCGCCGCGTGGCGCACTACGTGCCTGCGCAGGCGCGTGGGGTGCGTCCTCGCCAAGGACAGGCGCGTCCTCGCCACGGGCTACAATGGGGCGCCCTCCGGCGCTCCGCACTGCATTGACGCGGGATGCGTCCGGTGCGAGCTGAACGTGCCGTCCGGCGAGAGGACGGAGCTGTGCCGGGCCGTCCACGCCGAGCAGAACGCGGTGGCGCAGGCGGCGCGCTTCGGCACGGCGCTCGAGGGGTGCACGGCGTACGTGACCTGCCAGCCCTGCGCCATGTGCATGAAGTCCCTCATGCAGGCGGGGTGCGTCCGCGTCGTCTGGAGCGGGGACGGCTACCCAGACGCGCTTGGACTGCAGCTGGCCGCCGAGGCCGGCTGGGTCATGCGCGGGACGAACGAGCTGGAGAAGACAAGATGAGCAGGTTCAGCTTCGAGGACGCCATGTCGCGGTCGGAGCTCACGGCCTACGTCATAGACTGGCTGGCGCACTCCCTCTCCAAGGCGCGCATCCTCGTCAATGGGCAGATGTGCGCCCGCTGCGAGAAGTACGGGCCGGACACCTGCGCCAAGTGCTGGACGGAGGCCGCGTGGCAGGCGGGCTTCACCGAGGCGAAAAGGAGGGAGGAAGTCGATGGACGCTGAAACCGCTGGCTTGATATTCAACTGCGTCTGCGTCGCAGGCATGTGCTTCATCATGTGGCTCTTTCTGAGATAGCCTAATTTCGCGCGAGGTTCCGTTCTGCGGGGCCTCGCGCCCTATGGAGGATAAATCACCCATGGAAGTGAGACTGATGAAAATGGAGGGCGTAGAGGAGGCTCTGTTCGGCATCGGACTGAGCTACGGACTCACGTCGGAGTACGAAAAGCCCGAGGACCTGCCCTACGACAAGTCCGAGAAGATGAAGGAAATTGCGTCCGTCCTCTGCCGGAAGGGCTCCGGCGAGGACAAATTCATCCGCCAGATCATGTTCTGGTGGGACGTAACGGCGCCGCGCTTCTGGTGGGCCGAGGCCGACACGTACAAGGTCG
>DFDR01000190.1 GCA_002369295.1 Desulfovibrionaceae bacterium UBA3823 | reverse complement strand
CCGAAAGGCATGCAGATCGGCGCAAGATTATGCCGCTCGCATTGCATTGGCTTCCGTGTACAGGCGCGGGGGGCGCGCTGGGAAAGGAAAAGTCTGCCGGCAGAGCGCATCCTGCATGGCTTCTGCAGGGGGTGCCCTGCGCGCATCCGGCGTGCATCGTTGCGTGCCGGGAAAAGCTCCCGGGTATGCCATTCGACAAAAAGCTCTTGAAATATTTCGCCATGCTAGCTAAAAAAGGGAGCTACAGTCCGCAGCTCCTGCGCCACCGACGACGGGGACAGCTCCCCGCTCCACATATTTCTGCAACAGGGGGGCTTATGCCAACTCCCATATTGGTCAAGGAATCGCTCATTCCCGGCAAGACCAGCAAAATGGTCCTCAAGGCTCCTGAGATAGCCAGCCACGCCAAGCCGGGCCACTTTGTCATGCTGCGCGTCTCCCCCACGGGCGAGCGCGTGCCGCTCACCATCGCCGACACGGACAAGGAAAACGGCACCATCACCATCGTCTATCTGGTGGTCGGCAAGTCCACCGCAGCCCTTGAGCAGCTCAAGGCCGGCGATGCCATCCTGGACGTCTGCGGCCCCCTGGGCAAGCCCACGCACATCGAGAAGAAGGGCACGGTCATCTGCCTCGGCGGCGGCACGGGCGTGGCTGCCATGCACCACATTGCCAAGGGCCACCATCTCGTCGGCAACAAGGTCGTCGGCATCATCGGCGCCCGCAGCAAGGACCTGCTCCTCTTCGAGAAGGAGCTCAGCCTCTTTGCCGACGAGCTGCTCGTCTCCACCGACGACGGCAGCTACGGCCACAAGGGCTTTGTGACGGATCTGCTCAAAGACCGCCTCGAGAAGGACAAGGACATCTTTGAAGTCGTGGCCGTGGGTCCCGTGCCCATGATGCAGGCCGTGGCCGGCGTGACCAAGCCCTTCGGCGTGAAGACCACCGTGAGCCTCAACCCCATCATGGTCGACGGCATCGGCATGTGCGGCGCCTGCCGCGTCACCGTGGGCGGCAAGACGAAGTTCGCCTGCGTCGACGGCCCCGAGTTCGACGGCCACGAGGTCGACTTTGCCGAACTGCGCCGGCGCCTCGGCGCCTTCCGCGCCCAGGAGCAGCAGTCCATGGATCTCTTCAGGAGCCAGAGCAATGGAAACTAGCAAGAAGCAAAAGGTCGACCGCCACGAGATGCCCTGCCAGCCGGCGGACGTGCGCCGCCGCAATTTCAAGGAAGTGGCGCTTGGCTACGACGAGGCGACTGCCCTGGCCGAAGCCGGACGCTGCCTGCAGTGCAAGAAGCCCCTCTGCGTGAGCGGCTGTCCCGTCAATGTTCCCATCCGCGACTTCATCGGCGCCCTCAGGAACGGCGACGTGAACGAAGCCTACCGCCTGCTCAAGACCGCCAACGCCCTGCCCGCCGTCTGCGGTCGCGTTTGCCCCCAGGAAAAGCAGTGCGAGAGCAAGTGCATCGTGGGCAAGAAGGGCAAGCCTGTCGCCATCGGCCGCCTCGAGCGCTTCGTGGCCGACAACCACAAGGCCGACTCTGCCTGCGAGGCCCAGACCGGCGGCAATGCCTGCGCCATGCCCGTGCAGGGCAAGAAGGTCGCCTGTCTCGGCGCTGGCCCCGCCTCCCTTTCCTGTGCGGGCTACTGCGCCCAGCACGGCATCAAGGTCGATGTCTACGAGGCGCTCCACGAGGCTGGCGGCGTGCTTGTCTACGGCATTCCCTCCTTCCGTCTGCCCAAGGACGTGGTGAAGCGGGAAGTGGACGGCCTGCGCGACATGGGCGTGGACTTCCACCTCGACTGCGTGGGCGGCCGCACCGTCCAGGTGAGCGAGCTTTTGCAGGACCACGACGCCGTCTTCATCGGCGTGGGCGCGGGCCTTCCCCGCTTCCTCGGCGTGCCCGGCGAGAACATGGTCGGCGTCTTTTCCGCCAACGAGTACCTCACCCGCATCAACCTCGGCCGCGGCTACCGCTTCCCTGAATTCGACACGCCGCCCTTCCCGGGACGTCGCGTGACCGTCTTCGGCGCCGGCAACGTCGCCATGGACGCTGCCCGCACGGCCCTGCGCATGGGCGCCGAGGAAGTGCGCGTGGTCTACCGCCGCACCCGCGCCGAAATGCCCGCCCGCATCGAAGAGGTGGAGCATGCGGAGGAAGAGGGCGTCATCTTCGAGATGCTGGCTGCTCCCCTCCACTTCAACGGCGACGAGCAGCAGAACCTCAAGAGCGTGACCCTGCAGCGCATGGAGCTCGGCGAGCCCGACGCTTCCGGCCGTCGCCGTCCGGTGCCCGTGGAAGGCTCCGAGTACGAGCTCGAGACCGACCTCGCCA
The DNA here is from genome assembly GCA_002369295.1 of Desulfovibrionaceae bacterium UBA3823. Taxonomy (GTDB): domain Bacteria; phylum Desulfobacterota; class Desulfovibrionia; order Desulfovibrionales; family Desulfovibrionaceae; genus Desulfovibrio. The sequence continues at coordinate 1,908 of DFDR01000190.1, read as the reverse complement.
TCGTGGCCCTCGGCACGCGCTCCAATCCCATCCTGCTGGAAGCCACCCAGGAGCTCGAGAAGACCGAACGCGGCTACATCAAGGTCAACGAAGAGACCGGCGAGACCTCCATTCCCAACGTCTTCGCCGGCGGCGACATCGTCACGGGCGCAGCCACCGTCATTCTGGCAGCCGGCGCCGGACGCCGTGCCGGCGAGGTCATCTGCGAACGCCTGCTCGCCAAGTAGCGGAACGCCTCCCTCGGCAACGCATCCATTACGCAAGGCGCCTTTCCTGCACATGCGGGCAAGGCGCCTTTTTCAGCAGACCTTCCCACCGCACCGTATTCCCAAGCACGACAGCCGGACCAGCGGCACCTTGCCAGCCTGGCCGGAAAGGGGCAGCGCCATGATTACCTGCGATCTCCACAGCCATACCTGCCACTCCCACGCCAGGGACACAGCAGTTCAGATGTACGAGGCAGCCCTTGCCAAGGGCCTTGCCGTCTTTGGCTTCTCCGAGCACAGTCCCAGGCCAGAGCGCTTCACCTACACCCGCGAGTACCGCGACAGGCTCAACGCAGGCCTTCCCGACTACGTCAGGGAGGTGAAGGCATTGCAGGCCGACGGCCGCTGCCGGGTGCTCTTCGGCATGGAGATAGACTGGTTCGAGTCGGACCAGGACTTTGTGCGCAGGGCGGCCACCCAGTTCGACTTCGACTACCTCATCGGCTCCGTGCACTTTCTGGGGGAATGGGGCTTCGACGACAGGCAGGAGGACTGGGACAGGCTTTCGGCTGCGCGCAAGGACGAGTGCTACCAGGCCTACTTCACGACCTGGCGCAAGATGATCGAGACGGGCTGGTTCAACATCGCGGCCCATCCCGATCTGATTAAGATCTTTTCCGTGGACGACTTCCACCGCTGGCTCGCCAGGGAGGCGAGCCTGCGTCTTGTCAAGGAGGGGCTCCTCGCCCTCAAGGCCAAGGGCATGGGCATGGAAATATCTTCTGCCGGCATACGCAAGCCCTGCCGGGAGATCTACCCCTGCGCAGCCATCATGCGCATGGCTGCCGACCTTGGCCTCGACATCACCTTTGCCTCGGACGCCCACGCCACGGAGGACGTGGCCCACGCCTTCCCAAGGCTCGCGACCTACGCCAGAGCCTTTGGCTTCGCCGACAGCGTGGTCTTCGCGCACGGCGCCACGTCAAGGATGGCGTTCTGATGGCGCCCCTCGTCTGCTCCATCAGGAACGCCAGCGTCTTTCTGCCGGGCGACATGGAGCGCCGGCTGGTGCTCAAGGACATTGCCTGGGACATTCCGCAGGGGGAGCACACCGTGCTCGTCGGCGCCAACGGCGCCGGCAAGACGACAACCCTGCGCCTCATGCGGGGCGAAGTCTGGACCTGCCAGGGCTCGGTTTCCTGGCTGTCCCGCGAGGGGGTGCTCGAAGATTCGCGCATTACAGGCCTTGCCGTGACGGCTCTGGTCTCGCCTGACCAGCAGCGCCTCTTCCAGCGCCAGGCCTGGGACATCACAGGCCGGGAGCTTCTGCTTGCCGGCTTCGACGGCACGCCGATGCTCTATACGCCCAAAGACAGGGAGAAGCAGGCGCGGGTGGAGGAAGTGGCGGAGACGCTTGGCTGCGCCAGTCTGCTTGACCGCAGCGTCCTCACGCTCTCTCAGGGCCAGCTGCGCATCCTCCTGCTCGGCCGGGCGCTGATCCCCAAGCCCACGCTGCTTTTGCTTGACGAGTGCACGGACGGCCTTGACGCCAGACATCGGGAGCTTTTCGACCAGGCTCTGGAAAAGGCCCGCTTCGAGAGCACCGTCGTCATGGCAACGCATAGGGAATCGCGCATTCCTGCCTGGGTGGAAAAGCGCAAGTACATTGCCAAGGGGCGCATTGCGGACGAGCCCCTTGACG
>DFDR01000067.1:7464-15432 GCA_002369295.1 Desulfovibrionaceae bacterium UBA3823 | reverse complement strand
CTCGCCATTTCCTCGCGGCTTCCCATCCACACGAGGCCGTTGATGGGGATGCCGGTCTCGCCGCGGCTGAAGGGCGTCTCCCAGAAGCGCACGGTGCCGGCCTCGGCGTGGGCCAGGGCCGTCTCCAGAGCGAAGAGCACCGAGGGGCAGTCGGGGGCCGCCGCGCTGTCGGGGGAGCCGGTCTGCTCGAAGCGCCGGCAGGCCTCGGCGAGGCGGGCGGGAAGCTCAGGGCCGGCATCGCAGCTCAAGTCCGGCAGCGGGGCGCATTCGCCGACGCCGACGCGTCCCTGGCTGTTCCTGACGGCAACGTACCATGTCTGGCGTTCGCGGTAGACGCCCCGAGAAGTGCCGGCCGGCTCCTTGAAGTGCAGGGTCCGGGCCACGACGGCCGTCTTCCAGGACTTGCCCCGTTCTGGGGCGGAGAGCTTGAGGGTCATGATGCCGCTCCTTGTTGGGATGTTTCGCAGGGGGTCCAGTCGAGGCCGAGGGCGCGGGACTCGCGCTCCAGAATGAAGTCGATCTGGGCCGGGGTGCAGCGCTGGTGGCGGTGGGCCAGAAGATTGCGGGCGTCGCGGAGGCTGTGGACGGTTTCGCGCAGGGCCTCGTCGGGCACGTAGACCTCGCGCTCGCCCGTCGGCGTGCGCAGGGCGAGCAGGTAGACGAGGGTGCCGAACTCGAGCTCGTCGGGCGAGACGAGGCGCTGTCCGAACTGCTCCACGCGGATGCGGTCGAGGGCCTCCTCGAGCTGGAGCCGGAGAAAATCGACGATGCGCGTGCGCTGCATTTCAATGATGGGGAAGAGCACCTGGATCTGGGCCGTCCACACGCGCTTGGCGAGCTCGTCGAAGCGCCTGCGCCGCAGGTGCGCCAGGGCGTGCCGGCTGCCGGGGCCCGTGCCCCGGCGGGCAAAGGCGGGCCAGTCCGCGATGCGGGAGAGCATGTCGAGGGGATCGAGGCTTCGCCAGCAGCCTGCGGAGCCGGCTGCTTCCGGGTCGAGCAGGGCTTCGGCAAGCTCGGCGTCGAAGCCGGCAAGCTGGGCCGCGGCTGCCGCGGCGTAGCGCTGCCAGAGCCGGGGCAGGGCCGGCTCCTGACGGGCGAGGATGAGGGCGGAGAGCATCTGGACGTCGAAGCCGGAGACGTAGCGGGCAAAGTCCACCACGGCAAAGCAGCTCCGGGCGTCGTCCGGCACGGCTTCGGCGCACTCCACGACGAAGAGGCCCGTTGCGGGCGAGGGGTGGCCGAAGCCCCGGCAGAAGGAGGTCCAGGCAGAGGCCTGGCCTGGGGCTATGCCCTTGATCCAGAGGATCTTGCCCGCCAGCACGCCGTTGTCGGCAAGGTAGCGCTGGATGGACTTGCCGGAGCGCGGACGCCAGCTGCCGGCCACCTGGCGGGAGGCGAAGCGCTCGAGGAGGAAGGCGCCGATGCCTTCGGGATCAGGGCAGTCCTCCTGGGCGTCCACGGTCTCTATGTAGGTGCCGGACAGGGCGGAGCCGGCGCGGATGCGGGCCAGGATCTCGCTGCGCATGCTCTGCCGCCAGGGCAGGTCGTCGGGCACGGCGGCCAGGGCCATCCTGCCCTCGAGCAGGACGCCGGCCACGGCCTTGGCGAAGGTCTGGGGGCCCGTTACGGCGGACCACCAGAAGTCGGGGGTCGGGATGTTCACGGCTGTCTGCTCCTTGCGTTTTCCTCGGCGATTTCGGCGTCGAGCCTGTCCATGTCCTGCCCGATGATGTCGAGGAAGGAGCGCTTGCGCAGGCGGTAGCCCCGGCCAGGGGCGTGGTGGAGTATGCCCATCTCCGTCATTTCGTCGAGCAGGACCTCGTACTCGGCCGTGCCGAGCCCGGCGAGGCAGCGTATGCCGTAGTCTTCGGCCATGGTGCGGATCTGGTCCGCGCCGTAGCCGAGGAAGCCCTGGTCCATGGATTCCTGCAGGAGGTAGAGCATGCAGATGCAGCGCGCGAGCATGAAGTAGCGCTCGTCAAGCTCCAGGGAGAGGCGGAACTTCTGGCGTATGCTCTCGTTCATGTCGGAGTTGTTCATGATGGCTCCGAGGTGCTCGCCCTTGAGGGGGAAGGGCGGGTTGCCCTCGCTCGCCCGGTAGTAGCGCGAGTAGTCCTCGTTGAGGGACTGCACGAGCTTGTAGCCGAAGAACTGCACGATGCCGGGATAGTAGTTGGTGCTGGAGAGGATGGTGTCCAGGTGGGAGTCGGGGCCCGGCGTGAAGCCGAGGTAGCGCAGGGGCCTGAGCACCAGGCGCATGGCCTCGGCCGGCGAGAGGGGCTTGATGCACAGGGGCTGCCCCAGCTGGCCGAAGACGCCGTTGTTGCTGGTGGCGTTGCGGGCGCGGCAGACGTTGTTCAGGCCAGCCAGCACGAACTTGAAGGACGGGAGCCTGCGCTTGAGGTCGGCCAGGGGCTGGAGGGGCTGGTAGTCCGCAAGCCCTGCCTCGCGCAGGAAGTTGTCCGCCTCGTCGACCAGCAGGAGCATGCTTTGGATCTTCTGCCTGCGGAAGAGGTTCTCGAGGCTCCCGCAGAAGGTGGCAAGGGTGCTGGCCAGCGGAATGCGCAGGTCCGTCTGCTTGTTCACCTCCTGGCAGAGGAAGGGGACGACGTCGGCCTCCCGGGCCTTGTCCTTGATGGAGCAGTAGACCGCGTAGCAGCGGCTTTCCGGCGCGTGGAAGCGGCTCTGGGCGCGCTGGAGCAGGGCCGTCTTGCCGAGCTGGCGGCCGCCGTAGACGAGGCAGGCGCCGCCGAAGTCGAGGATGTCGTTGAGCTCGCGGGTGCGGCCGCAGAACATCTCCTCCGCCGTGGGCCCGCCGTCGCGCACGAAGGGCTGCACTGCCGTGGCGTAGGGCAGGGCGCAGCTGAGCAGGGCCGCCATGCGCTCGGTCTTCTGGTGCAGGGCGAGGTAGAGGGCCAGCATCCAGTCCACCACGATGAAGGGCGAAAGGCCCGAGCTCTTGTGGCAGGCCTCGGCGAGCTGGCAGCGCACGTCCTTGGAAAGGGCGTAGTCGAGGACCACCATGGTCATGAAGCGGCCCTGCAGCTTGAGGGCGTTCACCGTGTCCACGAGGGCCTTGGCCGTGCGGCTGCCGTACATGACGACGACGCGCAGGGGCGACTGGAGCCTGGTGCCGAAGGCCGCGATGGGATGGGGGTAGTCGGGGTGGCTTGCCGGGGTGGGCGAAACATCCGCCTCCCAGATTTCTTCCGACGGGAAGCGGTCCTGAAGGGAGGCGCGCCGCGTCTGGATGCCGAGGCCTTCAAGGAACGCGACCAGCCTGTCTGCCTTGGCGCCGCCTTGGGCGGGCCAGCTCTGCAGGAAGAGGCGGCTGTCCTCCTTGTAGCGGGAGGTCCACTCGTCGGGATCGGCGGCGAGCCTGTTGAGGAAGTCGATGGCGCGCTTGCCGAGCCCCGAGCCCTTGAGGCTGCGCATGCAGTACTCGTAGGCGGGCTCGAAGAAGGACGGCGAGAGGAAGCGCTGGTAGTAGCCGGCGTCTTCCATGTCCGGGTTGCACAGGGCCTCGAGCCTTTCCCTGGAGCGCAGGTCGAAGACGTTGAGGAACTCCTCGGCCATGGAGAACTGCCCCTGCTCGAGCTCCCGGCAGGCCTTGTCCAGAGCCATCGCCGGCCCCGAGCCTTCCCGGCGCAGGGAGTCTATCTCGCGTGCGAGCCTGGCCTTCCTGGCCGCGATGCGCTCCGTGCGCTCAAGCTCGGCTGCCTCCAGCAGCTGGCGCCAGCAGCCGAAGTCGCCGAGCGCGAAGAAGCGCTCCTGCATGGAGCTGATGATCTGGAGCAGATCCTCCTTGTCCGCCTCGTCCACGCGGCCTGCCGCGTAGTCGAGCTCGAGCCTGGCCTTGAACTCCTCGGTGCCGGCCTCGGCGTGGCGGCGGGCGCTGTCGTCGAAGGCCTGCCCGCCTTCCGCCGTGCCCTGCAGGCGCTCAATGAGGGCGAGCTGGTTGAGGTTGTCGAAGACGGGCGAATCGGGGTCGGCGCTGATGTCGGCAAGGGCCTTGGCGAGCGTCGCTTCCGGGCGGGCGATGTGCTTCAGCACCCTGCGCCAGGGCTCGAACCAGCGGATCTGGGCCGTCTCCTCCCAGAAGACGGGCCTGAAGTGGCTGTCCAGGGAGACGTAGCCTGTGCGGAGCAGATCCGCAAAGAGCTTCGGCTGGCGGCGCTGGCGCAGCAGGTCCCTGAGCAGGGCCAGCATGAAGTCCACGCAGCAGGCGAAGGCGTCGCTTCCGCCGGCGCGCTCCGGCAGGGCGTCGAGCTCCTTCAGGACCTGGTACTTGAAGCCGCGCAGGCGCTCGGCCCGTCCGCTGTCCATGGCCTCGGCGCCGGCAAGCCATTCGGCCATGACCTCGAGGCGGGCCTCCACCTCGTCCTGAACGCTCTGGCGCAGGTCGTGGAAGAGCGAGAAGCGCCGGGTGCTCATGTTCTTGGTGGCCTGGCTCCAGGCGCTCTCCACGGCTTCGGCAAGATCCTTCTCGCGCGGCTTCCAGCCTTCGCCCGACGCGTCGCAGAAGGCTTCGAGCACGCGCTTGACGAGGGCAACGGCGCCTGGCTTGTCCTGGGCGCAGGCCTCCATGCAGGCGCCAAGCTCGCTCGTCCTGCCGAACAGGGCCTGCAGCATCTCGGGAATGCCGTGGGCGCGCATCTTGACGGCCGGCACGGCAGTCAGCTCCCTGGCGCGGCGGCGCAGGGCCTCCAGCGAGGCGGACTTGGCCTCCTCGTCCTCGATCTGGGCAAGGGCCTTGGGCGTGAAGCCGCTGGGCTCGTCCTGGCGGGTCTCCACAAGCCTGGCAAAGAGCGGGCGCAGGGAGCGGTAGGAGGGGAAGGCCTGATCGAAGTCGTTGAGGTAGAGGCGGGCGCGGTCGAGGAGACGGTAGTCCTGGCCGTCGCCGGCAGAGACTGCGAGGGCGCGCAGATAGGCCGCCAGCGCCAGACTCTCGAGCCTGGGCTCGGGCGGAAAGGCATTGGCCAGGCTGAAGGACCCATAGGCCTCGGGCGCGGCGGTGCCGGTTGCCAGCTGGAGCCGCAGGGCCAGCTCTCCGCAGAGCGGGAGCTTCTGCAGCCGGCAGGCTTCGGCAAGCGCCAGGGCCTGGGCGAGGCTGGGGCTGGCGAGCACGTCCGCGCCGTCGCTGGGCGCCCTGGCGCAGAGCCGCTCCACAAGGCTGCAGAGCTCTTCGTCGGCAGGCGTCTCCCTGCACGCGGCCAGGCGCGCCGCCGTCTGCCAGGGAGCTTCGTCCGCGGTGCGGGGGCAGGGCTCGCCGGCATTGCCGGCAGACGGCGCTTCGTTCGTGCCGGCGGGGTCGGGGGATGCCTCCAGAGGCCCGTGCGCTTCCCCGTCCGCAGGCTGGCCGCGGGACGGGCATGAATCCAGACGTGGGGGCGTGCCGCAGGAGGGCTCGGGCTCGGCTAGGGAAGCGGCGGGCTTCACCTTGTCGAGAAAGTCCGCCATAGAGGCAACTGTGCCTTTGCCGGCGCCTGGCTTGGCGCTGGCGCTGGCTGCCGGCCTGGCCTTGTCGCCGGCCTTTTGCCCGTCGGCTTCCGGCCCCGCGCAGGGTTGCGCGTCTGCCGGACACGGCTGCTGGGCAGCCGCTTCGGCACCGGCAGCCTTGGCCTCGGCTTCTGCCGGCGCCGTCTTGCGGGGGCGGCCCCGCTTGCGGGGAGCCGGCGCTTCGCCGGCGTCCTTGGCGTCGCTGGCGGTCTTGGCAGACTTGGCGCTGCTGGCAGACTTGGCCGTCTTGGCAGCCTTGGCGTCGCTGGCGGTCTTGGCCTGCTTGGCATCGCTGGCGGTCTTGGTCGCGGCATTGTCCGTGCTCCCAGAGGTTCCGGAGGCTTCCGGGGCATTCCCGGAGGCCTTTCTGCCCTTGGTGCCGGAAGCGCTTCCGGACCGCCCCCTGGTACCGTCTGGCGAGGGAGGGGCATCGCCCGGATCTTTGATCCATGCACCTGCGTCCCACTTCCACCAGGCCTTGTCGAAGAAGGCGTAGCAGGCGCCGCCCTCCGCCACGGCGCTGATGCCGGGGAGGCCTTCCTCGGCTGTGGGCACGAAGAGCCAGCTGGCTGCAACCTTGTCCACGGGCGTGTCCGGCAGCGCGATGCGGCAGGGCACGAAGGCACCCTGGAAGAAGGCCGGGGCCTCGATGCGGAAGGTGAAGAGCCCGGCCTGCTCGAAGAACTCGCTGAAGCGGGAGGCGCCAAGCAGGGGCTTGACCTGCTCCATCAGGCACAGGAAGCGCTCGTTGAGGGCCAGGATGAGATCGATGCGGCTCTGCGGAACGCTGTCTGGCAGGATGCGCTGCCAGCCCGTGCGCAGCGTCATGCCGGTCCCGCCGGCGCCCATGTCGTGGTCGTTCCAGAATCCCCCCGGATAGGCGCAGGCCTTGCCGGCTCCCTCGCCCACCACCTTGACGAAGCCGCTGGCCGCCAGAATGCCGATGTCGCGCCTGGCCTTGGACGGCTCCTTGAGCAGGCCGTGCAGCGTGCAGTAGCGCAGGATCTGGTCCATCGTGGCAATGCCGAAGATGGCCATCACGAAGAGGATGGACTGGTACTGGCGCGTGCTGTTGCTGCGCAGGAACTGGCCGAGCTGCCTGGAGGAGCGCCGGGGCGCCAGGCTGACGGTCTCGCCGCTTTCGGGCTCCAGCGGCTCGTCGGGAAGGGGGGCGCCCTTGTCCCTGCCGGCGTGCTGGCTGGCACTTCCCTTCTCCTGGAGGGCTTCCTGAACGCCTGCCTGAGCGCTAGCCCCCTTCTCTGCCTTGTCCGCGGCTTCGGCCTCAGGCGGCAGGGCCTGTGCCGCATCCCTGGCCGCCGCGGTCTTGCCGGACTGGCTGGGCATGCCGGCGGGCCAGGGGGCTGCGTCGCTCTCCCAGACGCCGTTGCGCCACTTCCACATGGCGCCTTCCCAGAAGGCGTAGCAGGCGGAGCCGAAGGCGGGATTGGCAAGCTGGGGGAGTCCCTCCTCGATGGAGGGCACGAAGAGCCATTGGCGGGGCTTTTCGTCGACGGGAGCGCTAGGCCAGGCTATCCAGCAGAGCTCAGGGGGAGAGTCGTAGTAGCATTCGGCCTCGACGCGGTAGTTGCAGTAGACGGTGCTGCTGAGGAAGATCGGCCAGCGGCGCTCGTCGAGGTGCGGACGCACGCCTTCAAAGTAGCGCAGCAGGCGCTCGTTGAGATCGACCGCGATGGCGACGCGGCTCTGGGGCATGCTGTCGGGCACGCTGCGCCGGCAGCAGAATTCGGGCACCGTGAATCCGCCGATGGTGCTGGGAAAGTCGGAGCGCCGCTCGCAGGAGTAGAGCGCGCAGACGCTCGAGTCGGGGAGGACGAAGGCCGGAACCTGTCCGCGCACGGCCTTGACGTAGCCGTTGCTGGCAAGGATGCGCAGCTCGCCCATGGCCTTTTTGGCGTGCTTGGGCTTGAGGGCGCCGTAGATCTGGGCGAAGCGCAGCAGCTGATCCGCCGTGGCGATGCCGACCAGGCTGAGCGTCTGGATGAACATGCCGTAGTGCTTCTTGGCATTGCTGTTGAGGAACCTGGCAAGCTCGAAGCCCCGCACGCGTGGCCGCGTGTCCACGACCTCGTCGCTTTCGGGATACAGGGGAAGGTCGTCTTCCTCCGGCTCCTCCTCGTCCAGATCGAAGCGCTGCAGTGCGCTGGCGCCGGCATCCCGCGCCGTCGCGCAGCCCTCCTGTCCAGCGCCGCCTTCCTCCTGCTCCGAGGCGCCGCCGCCGTCAGGGGCGCCTGACGCCTCTGCCTGGGCCTGCGCGGCAAAAGGCTGCGCCTCGCCGGAAGCGGCAGGCGTCCCGGCGGGGGCGTCGGCAATGCACGAAGAGCCGGCTGCAGGCGTCCCGCCGCTGCTGGCATCGTCCCTGGCATCCTCTCCGGCATCCTTGCTGGGGCTGGCGTCTTCGGAGGCGTCCTGCCCTGTGCCTGCGCCTGCCTTCGGGGCGTCTGCCTTCGG
>DFDR01000067.1:7047-7386 GCA_002369295.1 Desulfovibrionaceae bacterium UBA3823 | reverse complement strand
GTCTGCCTTCGGGGCGTTTGCCTTCTCCATGGCGGCCAAACTCATGAGGGACCCCTGCAGGGACTGGGAACGGGGCTTGGGCCTGCGGCCGCGGACAGTCCTGGCTGCAGGGCTGCGCTCGGGCGCCTTGGGCAAGACTTCCGCTTCGGGCTGCTCCTGCCCGGCGTCGGCAGAATGGCCGGGCACCGCTTCCTTGGCGGCCGCACTGCGTCTTCCGTGGCGCTGCTCCGCCGGCCCCTGGGCGTCCTGGGAAACTTGAACCTCTTGAACAGGCTGGACATCCCGGGGAGCTTGGGAGCCTTGAGGTCCTTGGGGACCCTGGGGACTTTGGAGACCCTG
>DFDR01000067.1:0-6993 GCA_002369295.1 Desulfovibrionaceae bacterium UBA3823 | reverse complement strand
ACTTTGGAGATCCTGGGGACTTTGGGAATCCTGAGATCCTTGGCGATCCTGGGCATCCTGTTCCGCCTTGTCCGCAGGGCCTGCCGGCACCTGGGCCGCACCGGGCTCTGCCGGTGCAGGCCGGCCGGCTTCCGCAGCCGGCGCCTCCCCTGTCGCGGGGCTTGCCGCGTCCAGCTCCTCTGCGGCCGGCACGCGGTACTTGCCGCCGTAGAGTCCGCGCGTGATGCGGGGCTCGAAGAACTCTTCCAGCTCGTCGAAGACGCGCTCCGTGGCTTCGCCATCCCTGTCCACAAGCGAGGCGGCCCTGAGGAAGAGCTCGAAGGGGCGGACCTGCTCCGCCATCCCGTCTGGCGTGAGCGCACGGGAGTCAAGCTGGTTCTGGATCGCGCGGGCCTTGTCGCGCCAGGGCTGAAGCCCCTTCGCGTGCAGGGAGCTGTCGGCCTTGACGGCAAGGAAGCGGGCAAGCAGCTGCCGCGACTTGGCAAGGGCGGTGCGTTCGCGCTCCGCCTTGGCCCTCACGGCGCCGAGCAGCTCGTCCGCGCTGGCGCCGAAGGCGGGGGCCGCGCCGCCGAGCAGATCCGTGCAGGCATCGTGGAGCTTCTGGTACTCCTTCCTGTCGCCGTCAAGGCTGCGGGCCGCACGGCCGGCCAGCTCCTCGTCGGGCAGAAGGCCTGCCGAGAGCTTGTCGTGCAGGAGCTTGAGCGTGTTGGCGCTGTCGAGCAGGGAGGTTTTGAACTCCTCCACCATTTTGGCGAAGGTGTCCTCGATGCCGGGTGTCTGCGCTGCCATGGCGTTGCCTCGCGGTTGGGGGTGCAGGAATGCGTGCCGGCAAGAGTGCCGGCAGGAGGGAAGGGAAAGCCCTGCCTGCAGGCATGATAGCGTTTCAGGCGCAGGCTGCAAGCTTCGGCCGGAAAACTGCGCTTGGCAGGGCTCCAGAGAGGCGCACAGCCCGAAAGGGGCGCTGTATTCCACCAAAAGGAAAGATAGGCGAGCGCCCTTCGGTGCAAAGGAAGCTTAGCAAAAAAGTAGGTTGCCTTCAAGGTCCTGCACCGTGTTCTGAAGGCCTGCGGATCGGCCCCGGGCGGGTCGCCACGGGGGGCGCCAGACTGTCTTGCCTGCCTTCCTGCGAGGGTGCTACAAGGGCCTTCCGCACGGCGCCGTGCAGGACACGCCCTGGCGTGGGGCCGGGCGTTTCGAGCAGGACGCTGTCTGCGCAACCCAACCTGTTTTTTACGCAAGGAGACTTCCCATGGCTGAGAATGTGAGAGAGAAGGCGCGCGCCTTCATGAAAGGGCACTGCCGGGTCTGTCCCCAGTGCAACGGCAGAGCCTGCGCCGGCGAAGTGCCCGGCATGGGCGGCCTCGGCACCGGTTCCGCCTTCCAGAACAACTACGACGCGCTCAAGGCCGTCACGCTCAACATGACGGCCCTGCACGGCGTCAAGGAGCCCGACACCTCCTGCACCTTCCTCGGCCGCAGGCTCGAGCTGCCCGCCATGGCGGCCCCCATCGGCGGCGTTTCCTTCAACATGACCGACCAGGTCACGGAAGACGACTACATCGAGGCCGTGCTCGGCGGCTGCGAGGAAGCCGGCACCGTCGGCTGCACTGGCGACGGCGTGCCCCCCTTCATTATCGACGCAGCCGTCAAGGCCATGAAGCGACACGCCGGCATTCCCTTCATCAAGCCCTGGGAAGGCGCCGAGCTCTTCGAGAAGCTCGACAGGGTCATGGACTGCAAGCCCCTCGCCGTCGGCATGGACGTCGATGCGGCCGGCCTCGTCACCCTGCGCAAGATGGGCCGTCCCGTGACGCCCATGAACATGGAGGAGCTGACCAAGGTGGTCGAGCACTGCCACAAGCAGGGCTTCCCCTTCATCGTCAAGGGCATCATGACGCCCCAGGATGCCGAGAAGGCCGTGGCCTGCGGCTGCGACGCCATCGTGGTCTCCAACCACGGCGGACGCATCCTTGACCACTGCCCCGGCACGGCCCAGGTGCTTCCCCGCATCGCCTCGGCCGTCCGCGGCCGCCTGGCCATCATTGCCGACGGCGCCGTCCGCACGGGCGTCGACGTCCTCAAGATGCTCGCCCTCGGCGCCGACTGCGTCTTCATCGGCCGCCCCGTGAGCGTGGCCGCCATCGGCGGCCTCGGCGAAGGCGTCAGGGACTACTTCGCCGGCATCAAGGGCACCTTCTCCCAAGCCATGCTGCTGACCGGCGTGGGCTCGGTCGCCGACATCAGCGGCGAACTCGTCTACAGGGACTAGGCCAGACGGCAGTCCTGGCGGGCAGGGAAGGGACAGCCCTTCTTCCGCCTGCCTGGGCAAGGCCTGCTTTGCCCGGCATCCTCCCGCAAAGCCCCAGAGGATGCCGGGCCCTGCCTTTTACGCGCGCTCCGGCGGTGCTCTCCGCCTCTCTCGGCTGCCGTGGGGACTGCGCGGCCGGCCCTCCAGCAAAGGCCCCGGAAAGGGCCCCGAAGGGACAGGCCGGCTTCGGCGCCGGCAGGCCATTCCCGCGGGCCACTCCCGCAGATTCTTTCCCAGATCCTTCCCGCAAGGAGCGTCTTGTGGCACAAACGGTACGGGGCAGGTTCGCCCCAAGCCCCACGGGGCTTGCGCATCTTGGCAACGCCTGGTCCTTCCTCCTTGCCTGGCTGGCCGCCCGGCAGGCGGGCGGCGAGATCCTCCTGCGCATGGAGGATCTGGACCTCGAGCGCTGCAGCCCCGTCTACATGCAGCTGCTCATGAGCGACATGCGCTGGCTTGGCCTGGACTGGGACGAGGGGCCGACGCCCGAGCGGGAGCTGGCCGCCTACCACCAGAGCAACCGCTTTCCCCTCTACGAAGAGGCCCTGCAGATGCTTGTCTCGAGGGGGCTTGCCTATCCCTGCTTCTGCTCCAGAAAGGACGTGCGGAGCATGGCCTCGGCGCCGCACGTCGGCGATGCCGGCGCAGCCTATCCCGGCACCTGCCGCGGCCTGCATCCGGCAGAGGCAGCCCGGCGCATCGCCAAGGGGGAGCGCTTCTCCTGGCGCTTCAGGTCGACGGACAGGGTCTACCGCTTCGCCGACGGCCTCTACGGCCTGCAGGAGCGTGCGCTTGCGGACTGCGGAGGCGACTTCAGCCTGCGCCGTTCGGACGGCGTCTTCTCCTATCAGCTTGCCGTGAGCGTGGACGACGCCCTCATGGGCGTCACCCAGGTGGTGCGCGGCCGCGACATCCTGCCCTCGACGCCCCGGCAGCTGGCCCTCCTGGACGCGCTGGGCTTGGAGGCGCCGTCCTATGTCCACATCCCGCTGCTCCTCGACGCCGAGGGCGAGCGGCTGGCCAAGCGGCACGCCAGCCTGAGCCTGAGGAGCCTTCGGGACCTGGGCGTCTCCCCCTGGCGCGTCGTGGGCCTGCTGGCCCGCGCCGCAGGGCTTTGCGACAGGCTCGAAGAAGTGCATCCGCGGGATCTTGTGCATTCTTTCCAAATCAGTACAATGCCTCCTGCGGACTACAAGCTGTCCGACAACGACATGGCCTGGCTGACGGGCAGGGGGGAGGAGCGTGGCAAGCACCATTGACAATGCCTATCTGCAGGAGATTTTTCCTGCTGAGCGCACCGACAAGTTTTTCGAAGCCCTTTTTGGCGGCGTCGAGGAAGGCGCCTACGACATCGTTCTCACGGTGCGCACGGATGCCGCCGACCATGTGGAGATGGCCTTCGAACTCCGCCGCAGGCCCGGCAAGTGCCTCGTCTGCAGCCTGACCTACGGCCTGAGCAACGTCTTCAAGCGCCACCCCGTCATCGATGCGGCCGGCGTTGCCAAAGCCATCGCCAAGCGCAAGGGCTGGGTGGACCACGAATGGGCCATAGGCCCCACCCACGAAGTGGACGAATCCTTCCACTGGATACCCTTCCGCGTTGCCAAAAAATGCTAGCTGGCCCAGCTCGTTGACGGCATTGGTTCTGGAAGAGCCAAGCTGCACCAATCTGCACCAGCCTGCATCAAGTCGCCCCAAGCGTAGCTGATGCGGCCTTTGGGGCCTAGGGCATGGCGTGGGCAGAAGCCTCAAGCCTTGCCATGGGTGCAGCCGCAGCCGGGCCTTGGGGCGGCCGGCCGCAAGGTCTGCGATCCGCTCACGCCCCCCGTTCTTGGCGCGGGCGCCGCTCCCTGGCTGTTCATGGCAATCGCAGGCTTTCCCTTCGCTCTGCGTGAGCCGTGGCGCTCTGCGCCTAGTCGCTGGCACGAGCCCTTGCCTCGCCTTGGCCAGATGCTCCGCGACGGGGAAGGCGCCCTTGCCTCTGCTGGCTTTGGCTCTCCTGCCCTTGCTTCTCTTGGCCTTGCCCATTCAGCCTTTCACTGAACCCGAAAGAGCGCTGTTCTGCCAGCAGCGGCCATTGGCCTCCGGCGGCCTTCCCGTGTCGCTTGCTGAGGAAGGCGGAGCTATGGCGCCCGCCCGCTGAAGCGGATCCGGCCAGAGCGCCTGCCCCGGTTCTGCGCAAGGCCTGCGCTCAGCCGAGCTCTGCTGCCTGCGGCGAAGGGCGCACGTCATGGACGCGGCGCCCTGCCTTGCCTTTCGCGCTTCTGCCCCGCCGGCGCAGGCCTAGCGGGAATCCGCATTGGGAATGAGGGAGGCATCGAAGACGACGTAGCGGTCCTTGCCGGTGGCCTTGGCATGGTAGAGGGCCGTGTCGGCGCAGTTGTACAGCTCGTCGAAGGTCTTGCCGTGCTGGGGGAAGAGCGCAACGCCTATGCTGAAGGAGATGGCGACGTCGGACTCGTCCGGGCTGTCGCGCAGCCGGCGTATCTCATGCATGGCTTCCTCCAGCTGCCGCGCCTTGTTGTCTATGCGTTCATCGCCCTGCAGGCCGGGCGAAAAGACCATGAATTCGTCGCCGCCGAGGCGCGAGACAACATCGCTTTTGCGGAAGGATGTCTGCAGAATGCCGCCGATGCGCTGGAGCAGGATGTCGCCTACCGGGTGGCCCATCGTGTCGTTGATGGCCTTGAAGCCGTCGACGTCGAAAAGGAAGAACGCCCCGGGTGTGCTGCCTTCCTGCAGCATGCCGTGGACCCTGTCGATGCCGGAGCGGTTCTCAAGGCCGGTCAGCGGGTCGATGCGGGCTATCTTCGTCAGCATTTCCTTCTCTGAGTGGTTGAGCTTGTGGATGACGAAGAACATCACGCCGAAAATGCAGAGGAAGAGCAGAATGTTGATGAGGATGAAGAAGGAGAAGGGCGATGCGGCGCTGTGGCTGGACTGCACGATGAGCTCCCAGTCGAACTGGCTCAGCCCCACGCGGCACTCCCAGCCCTTGTCGCCGGTGCGGGAAAAGCTGATCGGCTTCGGGGGCGTCGAGCTTTCCACGAGGGTGAGGTAGCGCTTGTCGAAGGAGGCCTGCCGGCTGCCGATGCGCGATGTCTTCGCCTCGTTCACCATGCGCACCTCAACCCCGTAGCGCGCTTCGAGATCGCGCAGCAGCGCCTGCAGATGCGACATGCCGATGCCGACGCCGCAGACGCCGAGCAGCTTGCCGTCGTCGTCGAGTATCCGGTTGTTGAAGAAGATGGTCCATTCGTCCTTCTCGACGGGGTTCGTGTCGAGCTGGATGTTGCGGTCAAGCCCCGTCTCGACGAAGGCCGGATACCATGTGTCGTGCTCGTGGGCGGGGTTGTCGCGGTCCTGCGGATTGATCACCTTGTGCAGGCCCTGGTGCGAGAAGTAGCGATGGGTGGCGTCCGAGACGAGATAGGCCGTGTCGATGCCGGTGCTGCTCACGAGTCCGCGCAGGAAGCGCGACAGCTCGGGCATGCCGGGATCCAGACGGGGTTTCCTGGCGTCTTCGCGCACGGCTTCCTTGACGAAGTAGTCTCCCGCCATGGTCTTCGCCGCGGAGGCGTGCGTGGCAAGGAAGTCGCGTATGTGGGCGTGGATATTCGCGGCGATAAGGCGGGCCTCGTTCTGCTCGTTGGCGTCAATGACCTTCGAGAGAAAATGGATGGAGATTGCCGTCGTTGCGAGAAAGCAGAGGACGATGGTCAGGAGGGAGAGAATGAAGATCTTGATGCGCGAAGGCGGAGTCAGCTTGTCCATTGCTATGAACCCCAGTTGAGCAGTGAGGTGAGCCTCCATTTTTAGCAGAGATGCACGAGGCATCGCAAGGTGCATATGCCACCGTGCCACCGTTGCTTGCCGCCTTTGCCTTCCTGCCTGGCGCCACGTTCTTTCGGCCTGCCTGGCAGAAGCGCTGGCAGCCGGCGCGGCTCCGGCAGGGGGAGCACTCGAAGCTGGGAGATGCCGGGCCTGCACAGGAGCGAGGCATGCCGAGACTGTGGCTGCAGGAACGCTCCCCAGGGGGGCAGAGAGCGCAACCGCCGGATCTGCCTCCCCTAGGCGCGGGGGCCGCGCGCTATCTCCCACACGGCCACGGTGACCGGCACGGTCTGGGCATAGAGGGCGTCCACCTTCTGGACGTGCACGCGCCGTCCCCGCCAGCCCCCGCTGTCGAGGCCCTGCAGGAAGGCCTGGTAGACCTCGCGTCCCGGTTCCGCCACCCAGGCCCTGCCGCCCTGCTTGAGGACGCGGGCGAAGAGGGCGAGCACGGGCTGGACGAAGCGGCGTTCGTACATGATGTCTCCGCCCCAGACGAAGTCCATGGAGCCCTTCGCCAGGGCCGGTCTGCGCCAGTCCATGGCGAGGAAGGCGGGGGCGGGATCAACGCCGTTGGCCAGGGCGTTCCTGCGCGCAAAGGCCAGCGCCTCCTCCACGATGTCCACGCCGATGACGCGGGCGCCGAGGGCATAGAGGCGGTCGCGGTGGGCGATGAAGTTTTTGATGGTGACCTCGTAGGGCTCGGAGGTGAAAAGGGTCGAGAACCAGGCGTTGCAGATCTGCAGGCCGCGGACGTCCAGCTTATGCTTCAGGACGGAGACGTCCTGGGGGTATTTGTTGCCGATTTCGCTGCCGGTGAAGCCAGCGAGAGCCATCTCGCTGACGCACTGCTC
>DFDR01000146.1 GCA_002369295.1 Desulfovibrionaceae bacterium UBA3823 | reverse complement strand
TGTCCTGCCTTGGCATGCTGCGTTCTCCCTGGAATGCTGTGAATGGCCGCGACTGCGCTTTCGGCAGACAGCGTCCCTTCCTAGCGCATTTCCGTTCCAGGCGATAGTCCTGACGCACCCTCGTTTCTGCAGGCCTGGCGGCGGGCGCCCCGGCAGAGAGCTGGCCGCCTGCCTTTCCGGGGAGCTTGGCCGCAAGGGCATTCTTCCCAGTCGCAGGCCGGCTCCCCGGGCCGCCTTCAGGCCTGGCTCCGGGATTCCGCCAGCAGAGCCTTTTCCCCGCCCGTTTCCGCAAGGAGGGATGCCATGCGCGGCGCCGTCCCCCGGACCTGCGTCGTCCGCGGGCTCTCCGGCCTCGGACGCACCACCCTCGTCGCCGTCATCCCCATCCTCTCCAGCATGGGCGTCCAGCCCGTGCCCCTGCCGGCAGCCGCGCTCGCCACGCAGACCGTCGGCACGGAAGGATTGCCCCCTGCGGCCTCACGGCCCGCATGGGCCCCGTGCTCGACCACTGGGAGCTGCCCGGCGGGAAGGCCGAGTGCGTCTACTGAGGCCGTCCTGGCGTGCTCGCCTGCTGGAACAGAGGCCGTCCTGGCGTGCTGGGGTGCCTGGCAGGAAGACGTCGAGACAGGGATGTGTCGCGGCAGGGAGGCGCCAAGGCAGGGAGCCAGCGCTTCCGGCCTCGCCCTGCCTATGCCCTCCCGGCGTTCTGCTGGGCCGCTATTCTGTGCACGCACCAGAGGTAGAGCAGGCCCATGGCCAGCGAGGTGACGGCCCAGCTTATGGAGAAGACCGCCATGGCGCACTCGAAGGTGCGGTGCCTGGGAAAGACGAGGAAGATCCAGCCAAGGCGCGTGCCGCAGACGCCGACGAGGGTCACGGCGGCCGGCGGGCTCGAGATGCCGTAGCCGCGCAGGGCGCCGGAGAGGTTTTCAAGGAAGACGTTGAGGGGCTCGAAGAGCACGACGTACCAGATGCGGACAAGCCCCAGGGCGACGACTTCCGGATCGGCGGAGAAGAGCTCCAGCAGGGGGCTGGCGTAGAGGAAGACGATGCCCGAGAGGGCGCCCATGCAGGCGAAGTCGAGGAGCAGGGCGGTTCTTGTGGCCTTTCGGCATCGCTTGAGCTTTCCTGCGCCGTAGTTCTGGGAGACAAAGGTCGTGGCCGTCTGCCCGAAGGCGTTGATGACGCAGAAGATGTTGATCTCGATGGTGAAGGCAGCCGCCGAGGCGGCCATGGCGCTGGCGCCGAGGGAGTTGATGGCCTGCTGCAGGCAGATGTTGGCGACAGAGAAGACCATGCCCTGGACCCCGGCGGGAAGGCCGATGCGCAGGATGCGCAGGGCGAGGGCGCGGTTCAGGCGCATGCCCCTGGGCTTCAGCCTGATGCTTCCCCGGGTGCGGAGCAGGCCCGCGAAGAGGATGAGGGCGCAGGCTGCGTAGCTGGCGTCCGTGGCCAGGGCCGCGCCGGCTGCGCCCATGCCCCGGCTGACGAAGAGGACGTCCAGGGCAATGTTGAGCAGGCTCGCGGCTCCCAGGGCCAGCAGGGGCGTGCGCGTGTCGCCCCGGCTGCGGAAGACGGCCGCCTCGAAGTTGAAGGCCGAGATGAAGGGCAGGCCCAGCAGCAGGAGTTCAAGGTAGGTGTTGGCGGGGTCGAAGACCTCCTCCGGCACGCCGAGCAGGCGAGTCGCCCATCCCGCCAGAGGAGCGGCCGCGGCCGCCGCGCCGAGGCCGAGGACGAGCGAGAGCAGGAAGGCGGTCTGGACGGCGGAGCGCACGCGCGGGACGTCGCCCTGGCCTATGGCGTGGGCGATAACTACGTTGGCGCCGATGGCCGAGCCCGTGAAGAGGCAGACCACGAGGGCGAGGACGGCGGTGTTGCAGCCCACGGCCGCCATGGCGGCCGTTCCGCAGAAGCGCCCGAGGACAAAGACGTCGGCCGCGTTGAAGAGCTGCTGGAAGAGCGTCGTGAAGGCCAAAGGGACGGCAAAGGCCAGCATCTTGCCGGCCAGGGGGCCGTGGAGCATGTCCATGTCCCGGCCGGCGCGGCGGGGCGTTTTCTGCGCCATGAAGATCTCCCTGTCCGTCAGGCGGACGGCATGCTCTGCGGCTCGCTGGATGCAGGTCCGGAACTGCCGGGACCTGTTCGGGACTGCCGGGCCTTCCCTGAACTGGCCAGGACTGGCCGGCGCCGCGGACGGTGCAGCCTGCGTTTATCTTAGTCCCGCAGGGGCTATCGTCAAGAGTGGACTGCGTCGATGCCGAGCCGGCTGCCTGCGGGCGGACTGGCGTCAAGGGAGGCTTTCAAGGGTCGAAGCGTGGCTGCAGGAGACTGCACGAGGGGCGCCAGGACGGCAGGAAGGCAGGGGAGGGGCTGGACTGGCGCAGGGCCTGGCGGCACAAGGATTCAGGGCATGCCGAAGCCGCGCCCTGCCGAAGCAGGCATCCCGTGCCGGACCAGGCCTTGTCCCTGGCAGGCACGGCCTTCCTCCCCAGTCCCGCCCACAAGAAGCCGCCGAGGCCAACATGCCGTCAGACCAGACGCCAGCCATGCCAGACAAGCCCCGCC
>DFDR01000119.1:3672-6401 GCA_002369295.1 Desulfovibrionaceae bacterium UBA3823 | reverse complement strand
GAGAAGCTCCAGGAGCGCCTGGGCAAACTGGCCGGTGGTGTCGCTGTCCTGTATGTGGGTGCGACGACCGAGGTGGAGATGAAGGAAAAGAAGGACCGCGTGGAAGACGCCCTGAACGCCACCCGCGCGGCCGTCGAAGAGGGCATCGTCCCCGGCGGCGGCACGGCCTTCATCCGCGTGAGCAAGGTGCTCGCCGACATCAAGCCCGCCGACGACGACGAAATGGCCGGCGTCAACATCATCCGCCGCGCCATCGAGGAGCCCATGCGCCAGATCGCCCACAATGCCGGCTTCGAAGGCAGCATCGTGGTCGAGAAGGTCCGCAACGGCAAGGACGGCTTCGGCTTCAACGCCGCCACCGGCGAGTACGAAGACCTCTTCAAGGCCGGCGTCATCGACCCCAAGAAGGTGTCCCGCGTGGCCCTGCAGAATGCGGCCTCCGTCACCTCCCTGCTCCTGACCACCGAATGCGCCATCTGCGACAAGCCCGAGCCCAAGAATGCGGCTCCGGCTCCGCAGGGCGGCGACATGGGCGGCATGGGCGGCATGGGCGGCATGTACTAGCCCCTGCGCCTCGCGCACAAGCTTAGCTGCAACAGCGGCGACGCTCCCGAAAGGAGGCGTCGCCGCTTTTTGCGTCTCCGCCACCCCCGCCACCCCGCGCCCCAGCTGGCTGCTTTACTGGCAGGACTGCCGGTGGTATCCGCTTACGCTTCGGGAGGAAAGCCCATGGCTAACGAGCTCTTCAACGAAGTCATTGTCCTCTTTCTGCTCTCCATTCTGGTCAACCTCGCCTGCAGCCGCCTCAAGCTGCCGGCCACCGTGGGCTTCCTGCTCACCGGCGTGCTCTGCGGCCCCTCGATGCTCGGCCTCGTCAGCGACGAAAAGACCATCGAAAACGTGGCCGACCTCGGCGTCGCCATGCTCATGTTCACCATCGGCATGGAGCTTTCCGGCGATGCCCTGAACCGCCTCAAGCGGCCTGTCTTTCTCGGCGGCAGCCTCCAGATCGGCCTCGTCGTCCTTTTCTGCTGGGGAGCTGGGCTCTTCATCGGCAAGCCCGAGGAGGGCGTGCTCTGGGGCATGCTCATGGCCCTTTCCTCCTCGGCCATCGTCCTGCAGATCTTCCAGTCCAAGGGCATGGCCACCTCGCCCGTGGGACGACTCGGGCTCGCCATCCTCGTCTTCCAGGACATCATGGTGGCGCCCATGATGATCATGGTCCCCCTGCTCGCCGGCACGGTCCAGCTCACCTGGGAGGAGGGCCTGCTCTCGGCTGCCAAGGTGGCAGGCCTGGGCCTTGGCATGATTCTCTTTTCCCGCTTTCTCCTCGACCGTCTCATGAACGCCGTGGTCAGAACCCGCGCCCGCGAGGTGCTCCTGCTCACCACCCTCGTCATCTGCTTCGGCTTTGCCAGGCTGACCACGGCCCTCGGCATGTCCGCCTCCCTCGGATCCTTCCTCGCGGGCCTCATGCTTGCCCGCTCCGAGTACTCCATGAGCGTCATCGCCGACATACTGCCCTACCGGCACGTCTTCATGAGCCTCTTCTTCATCTCCGTGGGCATGCTGCTCAACGTCGGCTTCGTTGCGTCCAACGCCGGCCTTATCCTGGGGCTCGTCGCGGCCTTCATTCTCCTCAAGACCATCATTTCCATGCCCGCCGTGCTCGTGCAGGGCTACCCCCTCTACACGGCCGTTTCGGCATCCCTCTGCCTCGCCCAGGCCGGCGAATTCGCCTTCGTCCTGGCGGCCGCGGCCCAGGAGCTGGGCTTCCTCCATGCCGATCACTACCAGGTCTTCCTTGCCGTCAGCGTGATCAGCATGATGGCAACGCCGGGCATCATTGCGGTCTCCGGCAAGGCAGGCAAGGCCTTCAGCGCACTCGCGCGCCGGCTCGGCCTGCCCGTCGCAGCCCCGGACGCCGAAAGCGTGGCGCAGACGGCCGGAGGCCTCTCAGACCACATCATCATCGTGGGCTTCGGCTTCTCGGGCAAGCACCTTGCGAGAACCGCCAAGGAGTGCCGCCTGCCCTACACCATACTCGAGATGAACCCCGAAACCGTCGCCCGCTACAGCCAGCGCGAGCCCATCTCCTACGGCGACGCCAGCGAGCCCTCCATACTCGACGCCCTCGGCATCGCCAAGGCCAGGGTGATAGCCATCGTCATCTCGGATCTGGCGGCCGTCCGGGCCATCGTGGCCAAGGCCCGCCAGGCCAACCCCCAGGTCGTCATCATCGCCCGCACGCGCTTCGTGACCGAGATCGGCCCTCTGCACAGCCTCGGCGCCAACTACGTCATCGCCGAGGAATTCGAGTCCGCCATCGAGGTCTTCAGCCAGGTGCTCTCCACCTATCTCGTGCCGAGGCAGGACATCGAGGCCATGGCCGACCACGTGCGCCGCCAGAACTACCGCATGGTGCGCCGCATCGCCCACACGTCGGAAGGCCTTGCCAGCCTCGTCGACCGCCTGCCCGAAATGGGCGTGCAGGCCCTGCGCCTCGAGGAGCAGTCTGGCCTGGCCGGCAAGACGCTTGCCGAGAGCCGCATGCGTCCCCTCCACGCCGTCACCCTGGTCGCCGTCTACAGAAACGGCCGGATCCACCCCTCGCCCGATGGCCAGTTCCAGCTCAAGGCTGGCGACGTGCTCTACGTCTTCGGCTCTTCGGACAGGCTCTACGCCTTCAAGACAGCCCTCGCCGGCGGCAAGGCGGAAACCGGCAGGGG
>DFDR01000119.1:1579-3585 GCA_002369295.1 Desulfovibrionaceae bacterium UBA3823 | reverse complement strand
CCGGCAGGCCAGGATCTGCGCGCTCCGGGCCATGCCGGCTCAGCATTTGTCGGGCCGCCCCCCTTGCAGCAAAGCTCAGGCCAAGGCATTATGTCCCCATGAAACAAGAATGGACCCGTGAAGATCTTGTCCTCGCCGTCGACAGCTGCCTCGCGCTGGCCAAAAACCGGCACGTCGAGGCGCAGGCGGTTGACGATGCCGTGCACGCTCTGGCGGAGCAGACGGACCATTCCCTGGAGGAGGCCAAGCGCATCCTGCAGACGGCCACCTGGACCGTCGGCAGGCGCGGCATCCCCCTGTGCGAAGGCCTGCAGCCCCTCTGCATGGCTGACAGGACAACGGTAACAATGCTTGAAGACATTCTGCTGCGCGACCGGAAGATTGACGTCAAGCGCAACCGCGCCATCTGGAGCCGCGAGGAGCTCAAGGCCGTCATTGCCTGCTACCTCGACATGCTGAAGGCCCAGAAGGCCGGCCGGCCCGTCGACATGGGCGAACACATCTTCGGACTCGCCACGGATCTCGGACGCACGGGCAAAGCCGTCCGCCACAAGCTGGGCCTCGTCTCCTGGGTCATGTCAAGGCACCGCAAACCCGTCCTTGAGGGCCTGGCGCGGGAAGCCTGCGACGTCAAGAACGGGGAGCAGACCGTGCTCGAGCTCTACGCCGAGCTGACGGGCAAGGCGCCGAAGGGCGCCACTCCGCAGACATGGAGCGCAGAGCAGCTGGCATGCGCCCTCGCCGTCTACAAGGAACTCGCCGAGCTGGACTCCTCCGGATCCGACTTCCTCGTCGACGACAGCATCTGCCGGCTTGCGGGCATGGCAGGGTGCACCTTCATGAGCGCCCGCCTGCGCCTTGCCAACATCGACTGGCTGTTCAGCAAGAAGGGACGCAGGCCGCTGAGCTGCCTTGCGGCATGCGGGGACATGCCCGAGGAGATCAGAGCCAGTCTGGAGCGCCTGATTGACGCGGCAGAGCCCATGCCGGCCCGCCCCCGCCTGCGGGCCTTGTCCCGGATCGCCAGGGGCCCCTGCAGGGCGCGCTCTCCGCAGGAGGGCAGGCGCCGTTCCGGTCCCGGATCGATGCCGCGCCTGAGACGCAGGAAGGGCCAGACCCCGGCATAGAACGCCCGGCCAGCCCCTGGGGAAGCGCTGGCGAAAGGCATCTTTCAGCGGCAAGGCTGATCCAGGCCTTTGCCATGTCGAAGCGCCGCTGAGCCGATGCCGCGTCAGCCGCGGTTCCAGGCCAGCCGCGCCCTGGCACGGAGGAATGTCGCCATGATCGAATTGCACGCCTATGCCGCTCCGCAGGAGAACAAGGGCGAATGCCTGCTGTGCAAGGCGCCCCTGGTCTATCTTGTCCGCGACGAAGCGATGGAATGCGCCGTCTGCGGCAAGAGAGAGCCGAGCAAGACGCGGTGCGTGAACGGCCACTACGTCTGCAGTGCCTGCCATGCCAAGGGCGTGGACAGCCTTGTGCCGCTCTGCCTGGCCCAGCGCTCCAGGAATCCTGCGGCGATACTCGAGCAGCTCATGGATGCGCCCTTCTGCCACATGCACGGTCCAGAACACCACGTGCTTGTGGGCGCCTCGCTCATGACCGCCTATGCCAACGCCGGCGGAGACGTCAGCCTGCAGGACGCGCTGCTCGAGATGCTGCGCCGCGGAGGCCAGATTCCCGGCGGAGCCTGCGGCTTCTGGGGAGCATGCGGAGCTGCCGTCAGCGCCGGCATCTTCGTGTCCATCGCCACAGGCGCAACGCCCTTGACAGCGGACTCCTGGGGGCTTGCCAACCAGACGACGGCCAGAGCCCTTGCCGCCATTGGCACCATAGGCGGCCCCCGGTGCTGCAAGCGCGACTCCTACCTCGCCATCCGTGAAACCGTGCCCTTCATTGCCGAAAAGACGGGCGTGCGCATGGAGCTCGGCGAGATCGTCTGCAGGCGCTCGTCGCTGAACAGCCAGTGCATAGGCAGACGCTGCCCCTTTTCCAGCACCGGCCGC
>DFDR01000119.1:0-1488 GCA_002369295.1 Desulfovibrionaceae bacterium UBA3823 | reverse complement strand
GGACCAGAACAAGCGCCTGGCCCTGCGACGAGCTCGGCTGAGCGCTTCCTGCTTCCTGCAGATCTGGCACCGGCGAGGCGAAGCGGCTGTCAGCGCCAGCGTCGTTCGCTCAGCGTTGCCAGTCGCCTTTTTATCATAGCATAAAATCGGTTCCTATTTTGTGACTTGTCCTGCAGACACGATCACGTCCCTGGGAGCCGAGAAGCGTCCCGCCCGCCCAGCGGCGACGTTTCCAGCGGCCTGCATCTGCCGGCCCTGGCCGGAGAAAAGGCGAAGCCCTTCCCGGCAGCCGGGCGCAGGCGTTCTTCCTTGTCCCTGTCTTGCGGCGTCAGCGGTGCGCGCCTTCGTCCAGCAGGCCTTCCAGAATGGCTCTGGTTTCATCCGGCATCTCCCCTGAGGGGGCGATGCAGGCAAGGCACTTCTCTTCCCGGCTCTTGACGAGCCAGGCGATGTTGGCGAGACGCAGCTGGGACTCGCTGAACCTGTGGCAGGCTGTGCGGGAAAGCCGGCAGACGTAGTCGCAGGCATCGAACGGGATGCGCGCCGCCTCAAGCCTCGCCAAGGTTCCGTAAGTCTCGGCAACGCGGCGCAGCTGCTCCGCCGTCCAGCGCTCACCGCCTGCCTCGCCGGCTTCGGCGGTGCCGGCTGCGCCCATGCGCAGGGACTTGCCGTGCTGGTCGTCCTCAACCGTTATGTCATGCATGATAGATTCCTTAATGCGCGGCCAGTTCCTGTCAGCCAGCTTCGCACAGGGAGCGACATCTCCTGAACTGCCGGCGTCGCGCCTGCCCAGCAGCCAGATGACGGTCTTGAAAATACGGCGAGCCTCATCCCGGGATGCTCCGTCCTCGACGCAGCAAGGCGCAGAACAGCCCCGGACGCCAGCTCTCTCCCCTGCTTCCCGTCCTTCAGGGGCGAAGTGGCCGGCTGCAGAGGGAGATTCTTGATGGAAGGTTTTGATTCATGATCACTATAGTGATATTCATTTTTTATTATGACAAGAGCTACACGACACTTTTGTCGCACTGCTCCAGCATACTCCTGTGCCGGCCCAGCCGTCGAGCCCTGCGGCTAGGGCTGTCTGCGGAGCAGGCCCCGAACTTGGGCAGGTTCTTCCCTCGAGCATAGCCAGCCCGACGGCGAACTGAAGGGCCGGCACATGATGCTTGCCAAGGATGCTGCCATCACCGCGGAAGCAGCAGTCGGGGCACCCGCCATGCAGGGCGTGGAAACCGAACTGCGGAGAACGGCGCATCGCCGCGATCTGTTCCGATCTGTTCCGGAGATGCGCTTCCGGCTTCTGCCATGCCGTCCTCATGGACGCATGCCGGAGACGGACGGTCTCAAGGCGATGCGGACCAGCAAAGCCATGCCGGAGGACACGGCCGGTCCGCTCAGGATGCCTGCGGGGCCTCGGTCGCCTATGGCTCCCTCAGCCCCGCAGGTTTCCTCCAGCTCGTGCTCAGTCGCGACTACTGGGAAAGTGAC
>DFDR01000077.1:3714-16521 GCA_002369295.1 Desulfovibrionaceae bacterium UBA3823 | reverse complement strand
CCGTCATGCCCCTCTCCACGGGCGTCATCGGCGACCAGCTCAAGATGGACAAGTGGGAAAAGGCCGTGCCCGAGCTCGTCGCCAGCCTCGGCACCCGCGACGCCGAGGGCTTCACGCGCGCCTTCATGACCACCGATGCCTTCCCCAAGTTTGCCTTCAAGGAGCTCGAGTTCACAGGCGGGAAGGTGCGCCTCACCACCATGGCCAAGGGCGCCGGCATGATCTGCCCCAACATGGCGACCATGCTCTGCGTGGTGCTCACCGACGCAGCCGTCGACAAAGACACCTGGCAGGCCATGTTCGTGCGCGGCGTGAACAAGACCTTCAACCGCGTCTCCGTCGACGGCGACACCTCCACCAACGACACCATACTCGGCCTTGCCAACGGCGCATCGGGCGTGGCCCTCTCGCCCGAGGACATGCAGGTGCTGGAGCGCGAGCTCACCGAGATACTGCGCGTCACCGCGCACATGCTCGTCAAGGACGGCGAGGGCGCCACCAAGGTCATGCACATTACCGTCACCGGCGCGGACTCCGACAAGGACGCCGAGCAGGTGGCCCGCACCGTCGGCCATTCCCAGCTCGTCAAGACCGCCATGTTCGGCATGGACGCCAACTGGGGCCGCATCGTGGCCGCCATTGGCCGTGCCGGCGTCTACATGAAGCCCGAGGCCGTCTCCGTCTCCCTGTGCGGCATCGAGCTCTTCCGCGAAGGCCAGCCCCTGCACGGCGACTTCGACGCCCAGCTTGAGGCTCCGCTCAAGGAAATCGACATCCCCGTGGACATCTGCATCGGCAAGGGGCCGGGCAGCTACACCCTGGAAGCCTCCGACCTGAGCATAGGCTACGTCAAGCTCAACTCGGACTACCGCTCGTAGCGCGGCATTGCACGGCAAGGCCCCCTCGCTCGCGGCGCTCCTGATGAGGGCAGTCCGGGGCCTTGCCGCAGAGGAACGCCAGACAAGGGCGGCTGCTCCATTGAGGGGCCAAGGCCACGGCGAGTCAGCACGCTGTCAGCTGGAAGACGGGGGCGCATCATGTCTCAGACCTTCTTCATTATGTCAGCAGAAAAAAAACTGCTGGAATTTTATCCAGATAGCATGAAGGTCATACGTGCCTATGAAGAAAATAGCAGGCTTTTTCCTCCGCTTCTTAGTCTGCAGGCAGGGCCAAGACAGCTTGCTGCATGGCTGAACTCGCGAGTTTCGCCTCTTGGCAGGAAAATATTGAATAAGGTAAAACACAGGAGCGAAGGTCCTCTTGGCATTCTGGGTGTGACGCTAGGACTTTCTCTCAATGATGTTTGGTGGATTAGCGATGGCTCTCACAATTGGAGAGACGTCAATTTTTATGAAAACAAGCTTGATCCTGATATTGCTAAGGCAGTTTTTTCTGAAGAACCAATACCTATGCTCTCTGAAGTATCGAGATCTCCAGAATTCTCCACTGGAGGCGATATGGCAAAACATTGGTTCAAACGTGGAAATGAAATTTTTTTAGCCAAGAAAGATGCGCCTGATCAGGATGGTCTCTGCCAAACAGTCATGGAATGGTTTGCCTGGCAGGCTGCGGAGGCCATGGGGCTGGAAGCTGTGGCCTATGTCCTGCGTCCCTTGCATGGGGACATCCTTTCTCCTGTGTGCGAATGCAAAGCCTTCACGGACATAAGGACCGGCTTTATGCCAGCAGGGGCCTTCCTGCTGTCCCATGGCGCCTGGAATGGACTGGTAGACGCCCTCAGCATGACGGAAACGCATGTGGCCTTTGCTCAAGCAATGGGTGTGGAGTTCTATGAGGACATGATGGTTTTTGATGCCTTGATAGGTAATTCTGATCGGCATCTTGGAAATTTCGGCATGCTCTTTGACAATAATACGGGCGAAGTTCTTAGGCCAGCGCCCTTATTCGATCACGGCTTTTCTTTTGCACAAGACGAATCTTGTCGTAGCTTTAGTCGCGAAAGGCAGCTTGAGATTTTTGTTCGTCCACGGCACGAGCGCATGCTTGAGACGGCATCGCATCTGGCATTCAAGCGGCATGCCGACATTCCCGTTTCAGAGCAAGCCATTGAGCGGATGCAGGACTATGTTCATAGAGGGGCAAAAGAGGCGCTGCGCTTGCTTGATCCGCCCATGCCGCCTATGTGCGGTCCGTCTCCCTGGTAATGACGGCATGCGCGAACGCCCTGTGCTGAGCGCCTTCCGGCACGCACGGAGGCACGGCAGGTTCCGCCGGCATCGGATTTGTGCAGGTGCCTCGGATTCGTGCATGTGCGTCGAGGCGTGCCTGACGAGAGGGGTAAGCTCTGCGCAGAGGGGCTGGACGGCAGGCCAGATGCTGTCATGCCAGGCATGGCCGCGCTGCAAAGCCGTCGATGTGCCAAAGGAAGCAAAGGAGCTGGGACACCTGCCACGCGCAGCGTGCCCCTGCATCGCTATCTGCCAGCCTTGCCCTTGGGCTTGGATCTGGCCTTCGGCCAGGGCGCTTCGTGCACCCAGTCCACCAGCCCCATAGCGTTGTCGACGCTATGGGGCGCGTTTATGCTGGCAGATGTTCTCAGCTAAGGTTTTGCCTTGCTGGCCCGCCTGCCCTTGGAACTGGTCTGCGGTTCCTCGCGCACCCAGTCCACCAGAGTGGTCTGCTTGGCGAGGATGTACTCGCCCGGCGCCTTGGCCTTGCCAATCTCGCTGTAGCTGCCCTGGACCTGGTAGATCCTCCAGTCGCCCTTCTGCAGGGCGCCGCTGGCCATGCCCTTGTTGATGTAGGCGCGGGCGGCCTCAGGCGTGCAGAAGATCCTGAACTCGGCAACGGAGGGTTCGAGCACGACTTCGTATTCGGGGTCCGGCGTCAGTTCCATGATGAAGCTGCCGGGCGCGATGGCATAGACCTTGTCGCAGGGCTCCTCAGGGCCCGGGTAGGTCTGTTCGGGCTGGGCTGGCTCGATGAGCTGGGGCTGCTTTGCCGGCGCGCAGGCGCCAAGGCCCAGAGCCAGCAGGCAGACGGCAAGGATTTTTCGCATGGGCGTGTTCCTCAGCCTGGCCTAGAGGGTCCCCTCGGTGGGGTACTGGCCGGTCATCTGCATGTGCTCGAGACGGGCGATGCGCTCCTCCAGCGGGGGATGGGTGCTCATCAGGGAGGCCATGGACCGTCCGGGGAAGAGCGGCTGGACGATGAACATGCTGGCCGTGGCCTGGCTGCCGGACTGCATGGGAATCTGGCCGGAGTAGGCGCCGAGCTTCTTCAGGGCGTTGGCCAGCGACTGCGGGGAGCGGGCAAACTGGGCTCCCCACTCGTCGGCGAGGTATTCGCGCTGGCGCGAGATGGTCATCTGGATGACGGAGGCCGCAATGGGCGCAAGTATCGCCATGGCGATGAGGGCAAGGGGATTGCTGCGTTCGCCGTCGCCTCCGCGTCCGCCGAACATGGCGCCGAACTGGAGGGAGTAGGCGAGGTAGGTGATGGTGGTTGCCATGACGCCCGCTATGGTCTGGATGAGGATGTCCCTGTGGGCCACGTGGGCCATTTCGTGGCCGAGGACGCCGCGGACTTCGTCGGGATTGAGGATGTTGAGCAGGCCTTCGGTCACAGCCACCACGGCATGCTCGGGATCGCGGCCCGTGGCGAAGGCGTTGGGCGACTGTTCGGGCACGAGGACGATGCGCGGCATGGGGAGGCCGGCGTTCTGGGCGAGCTCGCCCACGATCTGGTAGATGAGCGGCGCTTCGGAAGGCGAGAGATCCTGGGCATGGTACATGCGCAGCACTATCTTGTCGGAGAACCAGTAGCTGCCCACGTTCATGGCGAGGGCGAAGAGGAAGGCCATCATGACGCCCCCGCGGCCGCCAAGCATGGCGCCGATGAGGAGAATGAGGCCAGAGAGGGAGGCCAGAAGCAGGAGGGTCTTGGTATGGCCGTTCATGGGGGCTCCTTGGTATGCCGTGAAGGGCTTGAGGCGGGGCGCGGGGATCGCGGACGCCTGTGACGCCAATATAAGAACCCTTCCCTGAAGAGGGAAGGGCGGCCGGCGCCTTAGCTGGAGGCCTTGGGCCGTCCGCAAGAGCCTGTGCCGTTGGCGCGCCACCAGAGCTGGAAGACCATGAGCGTCCACAGGGGCACGCGCAGGTCGCGTCGTCCGGCGACATGGTCGTCCATGAGCCGGCGCACGGCCGACGGCGCAAAGAAGCCGTCGGCAAGCAGGGCGTCTTTGCCCAGCAGGTCTTCCATGAGCGGCCGCATGCGGCCTCTGAGCCACTGGGCCACGGGGATCTGGAAGCCCCGCTTGTTGCGCTTGAGGATCATCTTCGGCAGCAGTCTGGCGAAGGCCTTCTTGAGCAGGTACTTGCGCTTGAAGCCCCGCAGCTTGCAGCGCACCGGCAGCCGGCAGACGAAGTCCACGACGTCGCGGTCCAGGAAGGGCGCGCGCACCTCGAGGGAGTTGAGCATGGAGCAGCGGTCCACCTTCACGAGGATGTCGTCCAGCAGGAATTCGCGCGCGTAGACGTGGAAGGCGCGCTTCAGGGGGCTGGCGTCGGGCCAGTGGCTGTAGTCGGCGAAGGTGGGCGCAAAGAGCGCTTCGTCCTTGAGGAAGGCCATGTCGGGCGAGGCCAGGATCTCGGCCTGCATGTCCGGCGTGAAGGCGGTGAGCATGGACTGGATGCGCTGCCAGGCGGGCCTGGCGGCTGCCCGGAGAAAGGTTTCGGCTGCGAGCCTGGGGTTGACGTAGCCGGAGGAGGCCGGCAGATGCCGGCAGAGGGGCTCGAGGAGGCCTTTGCGCAAGAATTCCGGCAGGGCGTTGTATCGCTCGGCGATGTCGAAGCCGATGTAGTGCTCGTAGCCCGCCCAGAGCTCGTCTGCGCCGTCGCCGCCAAGGGCGACGGTGACGTGCTCCCGCGTGGCCTTGGAGAGCAGCCACGTGGGGGCGCAGGAGGCGTCGGCCATGGGGACGTCCATGGCGCCGGCCACGTCGGGCAGGATGTCGGCGCAGGCCTCGGCCGAGAGGATGCGTTCGTGGTGGCGGGTCTTGAAGGCCTCGGCCACGCAGCGGGCGTAGGCGCTCTCGTCGTAGCTCGCCTCGGTAAAGCCTATGGAAAAGGTTTCGATGGGCTTGGTCGACTGGGTGGCCATGAGGCCGGCCACGATGGAGGAGTCGATGCCGCCGGAGAGGAAGACGCCGAGCGGCACGTCGCTCACCATGCGCCTGGCCACGGCCTTCTGCATGAGGCTGCGCAGGGTCTGCATGGCCTCGCGCTCGTCCGGCCCCCTGTCGCAGGCTGGGGGCATGTCCCACCAGCGGAAGACGGCGGGTCTTCCGCCCTCGAGCACCAGGGCGTGGGCCGGCGGAAGCTGGCGGGCCTCCCGGAACATGGTGGCGGGGCAGGGCACGTACTGGTAGGCGAGGTAGCGCGAGAGGGACTGGGGATCGAGCGTGAAGGCCAGTCCCGGCACCTGCTTGAGGCAGGTGAGCTCCGAGGCGAAGACGAAGCGCCCCTGCTGGACGGTGTAGAAGAAGGGCTTCTTGCCGAAGCGGTCGCGGGCGCAGAAGAGGCGCCTGGCCTGGCTGTCCCAGAGGGCGAAGGCGAACATGCCGTCGAAGCGGGCAAGGCAGTCCGTGCCCCAGGCCCGGTAGGCCTCGAGCACCACTTCGGTGTCGGAGCGGGTCTGGAAGCGGGCGCCCTGGGCCTCGAGCTCGCGGCGGATGTCCTTGAAGTTGTAGATCTCGCCGTTGAAGACGATGGCAAGCTGTCCCAAGGCGTCCCGCATGGGCTGGGCGCCGCCGGCAAGGTCGATGATGGAGAGGCGCCTGTGGCCAAGGCAGACGCTTCCCAGAAGTTCCACGCCCTCGCCGTCGGGACCGCGGTAGGCCATGCTGGCGGTCATGGCCCTGACCTGGGCCGCCGCCTCGGGCGCAAGCGCGCTCGCCGCGTCAAGGGCTGCAATGCCGGCTATTCCGCACATGCGCCACCTCGGCTGTCATTGCTGGGGGACGGGGCGCCCGACAGGGCGTCGATGAAGAGCTGGGCGAGCCTGTCGCCGTTTTCCTCGGGCGAGAACATCTCCCGGGCAAGCCTGGCGCCGGCCCTGCCCATGGCGCGGGCTTCGTCCGGATGGTCCATGAGCCAGGCAAGGGCATCGGCCAGCGCCTTGGGGTCCTTCTGCTCGACGAGCAGGCCCGTCTCGCCGTCGTGGACGGCCTCGGGCAGGGCGTTGGTGCTGGTTGCCACCACCGGCAGGCCGAAGCTCATGGCCTCGATGATGGTGTTGGGGATGCCGTCCCTGCGGCCGGATTCGTGCACTACGCAGGGGGCCGTGAAGATGTCGTGGGCCTTGATGATCGCTGGGAGCCTGTCGTGGCCGACGATGCCGGGAAGGTCCACGACAGCCTCGAGGCCGAGGCTTTTGCGCAGGCCGAGTATGGTTTCCGTCATGGCGCCAAGGCCCATGGCCCGCCCGCCGCCGCCGGCAAGGGTGAGCCTGAAGTCGCGTCCCTGGCGCTTGAGCAGGCCGCAGGCCTGCATGAGCACGTCGAAGCCCTTGGTGACGTCGAAGCGGCCCACGGCAAGGATGCGGCAGGGCTTGGCAAAGGCAAGGGGCGCCAGTTCGTCCACGTGCAGGGTGAGGCTGTTGTAGACAAGGCGGGTGCGGGCGCCGGCCTCGGGGCCGGCGAGGTCCGCAATGCGCCTGGCGTCGGCTGCGTTGTTGGCGCGGATGAAGAGGGCGTGCTGGAGCTTGTCCTTGAGGTCGGGGTCGGGCGGGTTCAGATTGTCGCCCCGCGCCGAGGTGGCGTAGGGGATGCCGGTGAGCAGGCTGATGGTGCGGGCGGCCGTGGCTGTCCCGCGGGGCCAGGGCGCGTAGATCACGTCGATGCCGGCCTCGACGAAGCGGGGCGCCAGATGGACGGCGGCCACGTGGGACCAGATGTCCTCGCCGAAGGTCTCCCAGCTGGTCCAGCGGTGGAAGAGGCAGATGCGGAAAATGCGGGCAGCCGTCCGGGGCCTGGTCAGAAAGAGCTTGGCCCAGGAGGCCAGCATGGCAGGCAGGGCCTTGATGCCCATGGTCTGGACCGAGGGGGCGGCCTCGGCCATCTCCGCAGAGCAGTGCCTGAGGTTTCTGCCGTAGAGCGAGTACACGGCCACGGGCAGACGGCGCTTCAGGGCCTCGACGTCGCGGAAGATGAAGGGCTGGGTGAAGAGGGGGTACCAGAGCAGGATGCATCCGACGTGCGGAAGCCCCTCCGGCATCGGCGCGCTGCCGGGGCAGTCGTGCGTGGGTGCCTGTTGGTGCATGGCGGAAACCTTGAAATGGAAAGCGTGCGGTGGGTGCGGGCGATGCCGGCCCGCGGAAGAGCGTGGCGGAAAAATGCGGTACGTGGCGGAATACGGCGGAACGGGTCGGAAGCGGGAGGCGACGCCAGGCGTCTCTGCCGCTTAGGCCGGCGGGGCCTGGGTGCTCCAGTCGGCATCCCCCTGCGCGAAGGCGAGGGGCAGCGAGGGGCCCGCTTCCCTGGCGAACTCGCCAAGGGTCATGAAGGAGACCTCGCAGCGCGATGCCAGCCAGCGCAGGTAGCGCCGGATCTTCTCCAGCAGCCCCTGGACGGCGGCTTCGGTGGGAAGCCGGGGATTGCCGCCAGGCATCATCTCCGAGGAGTGCCAGGTGAGGGAGATGGTGCTGTCCCCGCAGGCAAGGTGGCGCAGGGTGGCGGCCTGCATGGCCCAGAGGGGGTGGTAGACCGGCAGGAGCGCCAGCACGCCCCACTGGTGGAAGGCATGGTAGAGCGCCCTGGGGCCGCGCTGGGCCAGCGCCGGCAGGCCGGGGAACAGGGGAGCGCAGGTCAGCGGCAGCTCGACGATGGTCCCCGTCCCGGCTGCGATGCGGTAGGGGCCAAGGGGAGCCTGAAAATGGTTGGGCCGGGTATGGCCCGAGTTTTCGGCGTGCAGGGGGCGGACGGAGGCGTCGGCGAGAATGCCGGCGCCGGCGAGCAGATCCCAGTGGCTCTGCCGGATGTCCCAGCGGCCCATGCGGAAGGAGGTAGGCCGAAAGCCCAGGCGGTCCCTGGCGCGTCCGAAGAGGGCCTCGAGCTTGGCAGACAGGCTTTCCCTGGCAAGCTCGCAGGAGGGAACGCTGGCGAGTTCGCTGGCCTGGCTGGCAAGGGGCGGGGTGTTCCAGTGGTGCAGGTGGCAGCCTATCTCGCAGCGGCCCTGCGGGCTTTGGTCGCAAAGCCGCTCGCAGGCCTCCCAGGCCCTGTCGCTGTCGAACACCGTATAGGCGCAGAAGAGGGTTGGCCTGGCGCCCAGGGCCATGATGCCGCTGAGCTTGTGCAGGTGCCCGAGGTTGGCCGTCTGGGGATGGGCAACGGGATAGCGGCCCCGGAAGAGGCCCTCCTCCTCGACGTCCAGGGAGCAGACGACGCGCACTGCCCTTTTGGCCATGGCTTAGTCCTCCGCCCTGGCGCCGGCCTGTCCGGCGCCCTGGGGCCTCTTCGCGTTGGCCGCGCTGGTGGCACTGGCCGCGTGGGCCGCGTAGAGTTCGTAGAGCCTGGCCGTGTTGGCCTCGGCGTCGAACATGGCCGCAACGAGCTTGCGGCCGCGCCTGGCCATGGCCATCGCCTCCTCCCGGTGCCCGCAGACCCAGCGTATGGCGTGGGCTATGGCCCTGGCGTCGCGCTGGGGGAAGAGCAGGCCCGTCTCGCCGTCGCGCACGACCTCGGCTATGCCGCAGACGTCGGAGGCAGCCACGGGCATGGCGTGGGAGAGGGCTTCCATGATGACGTTGGGGATGCCGTCGCGGTCGCCGTTGCTGTGGATCACGCTCGGCATCACCAGCATGTCGTGGCTCTGCATGTATTCGGCGATGCCGTCGTGGGGCACGAAGCCGGGCAGGTCCACGGCGTCCTCGAGCCGGAGGCGCTTGATCTGGTGCAGGATGCGGCGCTTCCAGACGCCGTCGCCGACCAGCGTCAGGCGTACGGGGAAGCGCTCCCGGCGCAGGCGGGCGATGGCGGTGAGCAGGAAGGGAAAGCCCTTGGTGCGGCAGAATCGCCCCACGGCAAGCACCCGGCAGGGGGACTGGCAGGGGCAGGAGCAGGTGGTTGCGGTTTCCAGGGTGAGGCTGTTGTAGACCAGCCTGACCTTGCCCTCGGATCCCTTGGGGGCATGGCGTTCCAGCCAGGCCACGTCCGCCTGGTTGTTGGTGCGCACGAAGCTCGCATCCCGGATCTTTTCAGGCAGAAGCCCGTCCTGGGGATAGATGTCGCCGGCACGCCCGGCAAAGGAGAAGGGGATGCCGGACACCCGCGAGGCCACCCAGGCTGCCGTGGCAGGCCCGTTGGCCCAGGGGGCGTGGAAGAGGGTGACGCCAGCCTCCCTGGCGCGGTCGGCTATCCAGAAGCCGGCAAAGAAGGCCCAGGCGTTCTCGCCAAGGGCCTCGAGGCTGCGCAGGCGCCGGAAGAGCACCTCGCGCGCCAGGCGCCAGACGAGGCGGGGCGTTTTGCGGACGTGGGAAAGGAATGTGGTGAAGAGCGTCCACGTGGCCTTGGCGCCAAGGCGCATGACGCGTCCCTGATAGCCGCGCATCTCCCGCGACTGGCCTGCGGGCTTGTCGGCGTAGAGGCTGAAGACGTCGATGGGCATGCCACGCTCCTGCAGTCCGCGCACCTCGCGGAAGATGAAGGTCTCCGAGGAGAGCGGAAACCACAGGAGGACGTAGGCGCAGGTGCCCGGGAAGGAGGCGGGGCTGGGCGCGGGTTGCGAAGGCGCGGCGTCGGGCATGGCGGGGGCTATCCGGCAGGATGTTCGCCGCGGTAGCGGTCGACGAACTTCTGGGCTTCGGGCATCTCCTCGACCACGGCGTCGATGGTCCGGCGCACGTTCTCCTCGGTCTGGGCCGCGGAGAGGAAGAAGCGCAGGCGGCCTTCGCCTTCCTTCACGGCGGGGAAGGAGATGGGCATGACGTAGATGCCGCGCTGGTAGAGGCGGACGGAGAGGAAGCCCGTGAAGAAGGACTCGCCCGTGATGATGGGCACGATGCCGTAGCCCTGGGCCTCGCCGGTGTTGAGTCCGCGGCTCTGGGCGTATTCGAGGAAGTAGCGCGAGATGTGCTGGAGCCGGTGCACGCGCTCGGGCTCGCGGCGCAGGATGGCGAGGGCCGTGGTGCAGGCGGCCGCGATGACGGGCGGCATGCCGACGCTGAAGACGAAGCCGGGAGCGCCGTACTTGAGGTACTGGATGACGTCCTTGCGGCCCGCAATGTAGCCGCCGCAGCCGCAGAGGGTCTTGGAGAGCGTGCTCATCCAGAGATCCACGTCGCCGGGATCGAGGTTGAAGTATTCGCCAACCCCGCGGCCGTGCTCGCCGAGCACGCCGAGGGAATGGGCCTCGTCCACCATGAGCATGCAGTTGTACTGCTTCTTCAGCTCCACCAGGCGCGGGATGTCCGGGATGTTGCCGTCCATGCTGAAGAGGCCCTCGGTGACGATGACGCAGTTCTTGTGCTCGGCGCGCTTGGCCTTGAGCAGGCGCTCGAGATCCTCGCAGCTGTTGTGCTGGTAGGAGAAGCGGGCCGCGCCCGAGAGGCGGGCGCCTTGGGCGAGGGAGTTGTGGGCGAGGTTGTCGTGCAGGATGAGGTCGCGGGGGCCGAAGAGGAAGCCGAGCGTGGTCACGTTGGCGGCGTGCCCGCTCACGTAGGCGATGCAGTCCTCGGTGCCGAGGAAGTCGCACAGGGCCTGCTCGAGCTCGCGGTGCGGGACGCGCTCGCCGCCGACCAGGCGGCTGGCGCCGGCCGAGGTGCCGTAGACCTTGGCGGCCGCCGTCACGGCCTCGGTGATCTCGGGATGCGTGTTGATGTCGAGGTAGTCGTAGGTGGAGAAGTTGATGTAGTCTTTGCCGTCGATGTGAATGGTTGCCTTGGCGGCGCGGTCGGCGCAGTGGAAGAGGGGATTCGGCAGGCCCATCTTTGCGCCGAGCTCGACCATCCTGTCGAAGGAAAGCTTGGCGCGGGCCTTGGTAAAGTTCGTCGTTTCCGGGATCTGTTCTGGGATCTGTTCCGGATTCTGTTCCGTTGTCTGTGCAGGCGTCTTTGCGTCGGACGCGCTTTGGGGCTTGTTCATGTGACTTCCTTAGCGGGTGTGCGGAATGCGCCCTCTCGGGGAGGGCCCGCCGGGCCGGGGCGTCGGGGAAGGCGTCTGCCGGCGCAGGCGCAGCGTGGCGTTGAACTTAAAGTCAAGCTTTAACTGAACGCAGGCAGGAATGCAAGGCGCGCCGCCAGCCCTGCATGCCAGCCCTGCACGCCAGCCGCATCCTGGCGGCTGGGGCCGAGGCTGTCCAAGGCCGTGATTTCAGCCCGCCCCGCTCAAGTGGACACCTTGGGCGATGTCGTTTATAGCTTGGCGTGGTTCGGCAGGCCATGTCCTGCCCAACGCTCCGGCTCTCCCGGCGCCCGCGCGGCCGCTGAAGGGCTGCGGAGCCCGTCCGGCCTCGGGCCGGCAACCTACGAGGGGACTGCGCCTTGGCGCCAGGGCCCGGAGCGTCGATGCAGGAAGACACGAAGACGAGCAGCGCAGTGGCTGGAGAGCAGGCCGTCAGCCTGGACGGCGTCCGCTACGCGGCCCTGAAGCAGCCGGGCGGCCTCTGGCGCATGGGGACGGTCAATCCGCGCTGGATGGAGTGCATGCCGGCTACGGCCAGCCCCTCGCCGGAGCAGCTGGCCGCCCTTGAAGCCAAGGGCGTCTTTCTGGCGCCGCGGGCCGTGCAGGAGCCCAAGCTTGCCCTTGTCTGCTGCGGCCAGGGCGGCGTGTGGCCCGGCATGGGCCGCGAGCTCTACGACAGCTTCCCTGCCTGCCGCCAGGCCATGGACAGGCTGGCAGCCTGCGCCAGCTGGGACGTGCTCTCGCTCATGGACGAGCCCGACCTCGACGTCCTCGGCCTCACCCGCTGGCAGCAGCCCTACCTCTTTCTGCTCGAGTACGCCCAGTTCGCCCTCTTCCGCTCCCTTGGCCTCAAGCCTTCCCTCTTCTGCGGACATTCCCTGGGCGAGCTCATCGCCCTGTGCTTTGCCGGCGTCTATTCGCCCGAAACCTGCTGGTTCATCATGGACACCCGTTCCCAGTTCATGGCCGAGCTCGAGGAGAAGGCGGAGAAGCGCGGCGGGATGATGGCCGTCTACGCCGGCCAGGAGGTGCTCGACAAGGTGCAGGCCGCCTGGCCAGGACTCCTGGTGTCCAACTACAACACGCCGAACCAGTTCATCCTCTCCGGGCCCCGCGACCAGCTTGCCGAGGCAAGGCGCGCCCTGCGCCGGGAGCACCATCCCGCCGTGGTGCTCAACATGAAGCTCGCCTTCCACCACCCGCAGATGCGCGTGGCCAGAAGCCTCTCCTACCGCATGCTCTGCTCCATCGAGATGCACCCGCCCAAGACGCCCCTGATGAGCTGCGTCACCACGGGCTTCTATCCTCCGGAGCAGCCCGACATCTGCCGCTACATCGTCGATCTCGACGAGAGCGCGGTGAAGTGGCTGCCCTGCGTGCAGAACATGTGGTGCCAGGAGGGCGTGCGCCATTTCCTCGAGACAGGCCCCCAGGACACCCTGTGCGGCTTCATCCGCGAGATCGAGCCTCGGGCCGTCTGCCTTGCCGCCTCCTCCAGAGGCCGCGAGCGCGAAAGCATGCGCCTGGCGCTGGCCAGGCTCTATGCCCTGGGGCATCTTCGGCATTCGCTCATCCGCGAGGCCGCCCGCGCCCGCCAGGACTGGCCTGCCGCGCCGCAGGAGGAGGACTCGCCCGCCGACGCGCCGGCACAGGCGCCGGGCGCGCCG
>DFDR01000077.1:0-3658 GCA_002369295.1 Desulfovibrionaceae bacterium UBA3823 | reverse complement strand
CGCCGGGCGCGCCGCCTGCTGCGCCTGCGCAGGAAGCCGGCCGTGCCTGGCCTGCCGTGCGCGCCCTGCTTGCCGAGGCCTCGGGAAGGCCGGAAGCGGAGATCCAGCCGTCCCAGGACCTGCGCTTCGACCTCTCCCTGCGCTCCTCCTCCTTTCCGCGCTTCCTGGCCCGCCTGCAGGAGGAGCTTGGCTGCACGCTGGAATTTGAAGACCTGCTCCACGTGGCCACGGCAGGCGATCTCGCCCGCGCGGCCGCCGGCGCCTGCGGCGAAGCCTTTGCCCAGAGCGAAGCCAAGGGGCCGGCGCTGGGAAGCTACGTCAGGCGCCCCTTCTTCGTGCGCTGCGATCCCGAAGCGCCCCTGGCTGACGGCAGGCCGGCCGAGGCGCGCCTGAACTGCGCGCGTCCGGGGCTTGCCTTTGCCCATGGCAGCGTTGCCGCCGTCTTTGGCGGAAGCGACGCCCTGTGCGCGGAACTGCTGGCAAGCCTCATGCCCCTTGGCCTCGACCTGCGCCTGCCCGAGGGCTTTGCGGCCACGGCGGCCCTCGCTGCCCGCTACGGCTGCCGCGTGCTTGGCCTCTGCCTTCCCTCTGTTTCCCTGGAGCACAGCCTCGACGCCGCCAGCCGCGTGGATCTCATGCTGGTGGACCAGGAGGCCGCGCGGGCGCTGGACGAGGCCGGCTGGACAAGCTTGCTGCGCGCCCTCACCCGCGTGCAGTGCGCCGTGCTGGCCATTGCCGGCATTGGCGGGGAGCCCCTCAGCCTCCCGGAACCGCCGGCGCCGGCCGCAGGCCGGCCCAGGCTCCGCCTGGTCCACATCCGCATCTTTCCCTGGGAGGCGGCGGCTGGCCGTCCGCTGCCCTCGGAGCTTGGCGACCTCTTTGCCCGCGAGGTCTGCCAGGGCACGCTTTCCCGCGTCGACTGGCGTCCTGCCGGCACGGTCCGGCTGCTTGCCCAGCCCCTGGTGGACGATGCCGACGCTTCGCCCTTCGTGATGCCGGCAGCACCTGCGGAAACCGACGGCGAGGACGTGCGCGCCACGGGCATGATCCTGAAGACCCGAGCCCTGCTTTCGGCCGACGGCGAACCCTGCCTCGGCCAGGGGCCGCGCCTTCCCCACGCCCGCACGGCGCTGCCCCACTTTGCGTGGCTGCGCGTCCAGATGGAGGCTGCCTCCCTGCATCTGCCCTGGCTTGCGCCTGCCGTGCTGGCGGATCTGCGCGTCATGCAGGCCGACGGGCTCGGCGAAGGCCATGCCGGGGAGCGCTCAGGCCGGGCCGGCATGGCCAGGGGCCTTGTCCGCGAAGCCTGCGCCTCCACCTGGGCAGGCCCCTGGATGCTGTACCGGGGGGCCTTTGTCCGGCCCCTGCGCGGACGCGTCAGGCTGCGGGGACTCTCCGCCAGCGGCCGGCGCACGGGACGCTGGACGGACATGTCCACGGGCATCGTCTTCATGGGCGCTCCCGCGGCGGAGCGAGAGCTGGCGCCCCTCTGGGACGCCGGCCTTAAGCCCGCCAGCGGCCGGGAGCTCGACTGCGCCGAGTGGTACCGCCGCCAGGGCATAGGCCAGGATCTGCAGCTCCTCTCCCGCGTCAGCGTCGGCCCCGGCGGGATCCTGGAGGCGGATCTGGTGCGGCGAAACGTGGTTGCCCTCGAAGGGGCGCGGTCGTATCATGTCTGGCTTGCTGCCGTGGAGGGGATGCTCCAGGGGGCCGCCATGGCCTTCGACTTTGCGCCTCCCCGCGTGCAGGGGCCCTTCAGCCTTTCCAAGATCGGCGTCGTTCTGCTCGGCCGCCCCCCTTGCGGCTGGCCGCTGCGCCTTGCCGTCAAGCGCATCTGGGACGCCCAGGGCGTCGTGCACTGCGACGCCCAGGCCATCGACCCGCAGGGCGGGTGCGTTGCCTGCGCCACCAACATCGAGTTCGACGGCGCGCGTTCTGCCGTGCCGGCAGACGCAGACGGGCTGTGACCGGCCAAGCCGGCAGGATCAGGATTCCTCTTTACGGTACCAATCGGGGGAGATGGCCTCACGCAGGGGCCCGTCCTCTGGGAGCTTCCTACAATGGCAAACATGGCAAAACTGCTGCATTCCCTCCAGACCGCCGGCCTTGCGCTGGGGCTTGTCTGCACGCTGCTGTCCACAGGCGGCTGCGGATCCAGCAAGGCAGGCATGAAGGCGCCGGAGCTGCCGGCCAGGCACTGGCTCGACGACGCGCCGGGCATTCCCATCGAGAACAAGGACAAGTACGACAAGGCCGTGCCCAGCCTCTACGAGCCAGGCAAGAAGTTCGACTTCGAGGACACGGTCTACCTCACCATCCAGCAGTCGCCGTCGCTGGTGAACTCGGCCGTCAACATCGAGGTCAAGCGCCTCGCCCAGACCTCGGCTGCCTGGAAGTACCTGCCTGAGCCCCACATGACCCTGCGCGTCTCCCAGAACATCACCCAGATGAACAAGGGGCGCGCCGACAACGGCCAGAACTACGGCCAGACCCAGTACGAAATCGGCTTCTACGCGCCCTTCCCGAACCCTGTTGCGACCTACTACGAGCACAAGGCCCAGAGCCTCATGACGGGCATCGCCATCTCCACGCACCGCAAGGCCGTGGCCGAGGCCATCTACCGCATCGGCGAGGCCTACCTGCGCATCCAGGCCCGCCAGTTCAGCCTGCGCGCCCAGAAGTCCCTTGTGCCCGTGGCCCACGAGCTTGCCGAATACTGGCGCCAGGTGGAGCGCGTCGAGGGCAGCCAGGGCGCCCAGGTCAGCCTCGCCCAGCAGCACGAGCGCGAAATGCAGCTGGCCGTCGAGAAGGCGACCATGGAGGAGACCATCGAGCGCACCCAGCTCAAGGTCATGGCCGGCGTCGATCCCAACCAGACCTTCACCGTGGACGCCAGCCACGCCGACGACATCGTCAAGGGCTTCGACGGCATGCGCCTGCGCTGGGAGGACAAGTGGAACGACAGCGAGGACAACATCATCCTCCACACCCAGCTCAAGCTCCACGACTTCAACATTCTGCTCCAGTGGGCCCAGTACGTGCCCAACATGAGCCTCGGCATCGACATGAACCCGCCCAGGGGCCAGTCCAACCCCGCAGACGGCAATCCCGACCACTTCGTGCACTTCACCTTCGACTTCCCGCTCATCGACTGGGGCCGCCGCTACCGCGACGTGCAGACGGCCCGCATGGGCAAGGCCCAGGCCTTCCACGCCCTGGCCGACAAGCGCAACGAATTCC
This sequence comes from Desulfovibrionaceae bacterium UBA3823, assembly GCA_002369295.1. Taxonomy (GTDB): domain Bacteria; phylum Desulfobacterota; class Desulfovibrionia; order Desulfovibrionales; family Desulfovibrionaceae; genus Desulfovibrio. Next base: position 418 of record DFDR01000077.1, on the reverse strand, counting down.
AGAACAAGTGGCTGCAGGCCGAGCAGGCCGCCCAGCTGGCCCTCACCAACATGAAGCTGGCCCAGAGCCAGTACAAGACGGCCCGGATGCAGTACGAGGAGGCCCGCATCGGCTTCGAGAACGGCCTCGAGCAGCTGCCCGTGGTGGCCGGCCGCCAGGAGGCCATGGTCCAGGCCGAGATCAGCTACATCAACCAGCAGCTCCAGTACCGCCTGGCTCTGCTCAAGTGGATGTACGACGCCGGCGTCCTGCAGGAGCGCTTCCTCGGCCTTCCCGCCATGGAGATTCTCAAGCAGGAGCAGCGCGCCCGCCGCGGCGTGTCCGGCAACGAGGCCCTCGGCATCGGGGACAGGCGCCGGGGCGTTGCCCTGGCGCGGGACGGCGAGGAGCCCGACAAGCCCGTCTTCCAGGATAGACC
>DFDR01000171.1:434-7072 GCA_002369295.1 Desulfovibrionaceae bacterium UBA3823 | reverse complement strand
CAGATCCAGACCAAGTTCCGCGACGAGATCCGTCCCCGCTTCGGCCTCATGCGCGGACGCGAATTCATCATGAAGGACGGCTACTCCTTCGACGCCGACGATGCCGGCGCCTCCCAGGCCTACCGCGACGCCAACGACGCCTACCACCGCATCTTCTCCCGCCTCGGCCTGCGCTTCCGCGCCGTCGAGGCCGACTCCGGCTCCATCGGCGGCAGCTTCTCCCACGAGTTCCACGTGCTCGCCGACGCCGGCGAAGACACCATCGCCTCCTGCTCCGCCTGCGACTACGCGGCCAACGTGGAGCGCTGCGAGCTCGTCTGGAAGGCGGAAGGCGAGGCGCCCGCCTGCCCGGCCAGGGAAACCGTCGCCACCCCCGGCCTGCACAGCGTGGCCGAAGTGGCGAAGTTCCTGGGCGTGCCTGCCTCGAAGCTCGTCAAGACCATGATCTTCAACGTGGACGGGAAGCCCGTCGCCGTGCTGGTCCGGGGCGACCGCGAGGTCAACGAAATCAAGGTCAAGAACATGCTCGGCGCCGAATCCGCCGAGATGGCTGCGCCCGAGCTGGTCGAGAAGGCGACCGGCGCTCCGCTCGGCTTTGCCGGTCCCTGCGGCCTTGACATTCCCGTCTATGCCGACCTCGAGCTGCAGGGAGGCACGGGCTGGGTCACCGGCGCCAACAAGGGCGACGCCCACCACGTCAACGTGGATCTGGCACGCGACTGCAAGGTCGAGCGCTACGCGGACCTGCGCCTTGCCGAGGCCGGCGACCGCTGCCCGCGCTGCGGCGCTCCGCTGGAGCTCACCCGCGGCATCGAAGTGGGCCACATCTTCAAGCTCGGCACCAAGTACTCCCACGCCATGCACTGCGTCTACCTGGACGAAGGCGGCAGGGAGCAGGAAATGGTCATGGGCTGCTACGGCATCGGCGTCTCGCGCGTGCTGGCAGCGGCCATAGAGCAGAACCACGACGACAACGGCATCGTCTTCCCGCCCGCCATCGCGCCCTTTGCCTGCGAGATCCTCGTCCTCGATCCGGCGGACGGGGCCGTCATGGCCAAGGCCGAAGAGCTCGAGAAGGCTCTGGCCTCCCTCGGCCTCGAGTCCCTGGTGGACGACAGGACGGAACGGCCCGGCGTCAAGTTCAAGGACGCCGACCTCCTCGGCCTGCCCATGCAGTTCATCTGCGGCGGCAAGGGCCTGGCCAAGGGCGTCGTCGAGACCAAGAACCGCCTGACCGGCGAGAAGGGCACCATGCCCGCCGATCAGCTGCTCGAGGGCGCCAGGGCCTTCGCCGAGGCAGTCCAGGCTTCCTGGGACGCCAGACGGAAGTAGCGGGATCCGCCCGTGGCAGCGACGTACAGCTACACCGTGAGCCAGCTGGCCCGCCGCGTCGATTCCCTGCTGGCAGGCATCGGCGCCCAGGGCCGCGTCCTCGTCACGGGCGAGATTGCCGAACCCTGGTTCAGGCGCTCGGCCTACGGCCCCGTGGCGGGCTTCACCCTCACCGAAGGGGGCGAGTCCCTCACCTGCATCAGCTACGGCAGGGCGCTGGCCGGCATGCTTTCCCGCGACGTCCTGACGGGCGAGTGCTTCGACCCGCCGAGGAAGCCCGAAGAGGTGATCATTGCCGGCCGCGAGGTGCTCTGCGACGGCGAGATCCACGCCTACGCCAAAAAGGGAAAGAGCCTCTACCAGCTCGTCTTCATGGGCGTCACCGACCTCGCCCAGGGCAGGCGGGATCTGGAGCTCAGGAGGCTTCGGGCCAAGCTCTCGAAGGAGGGCTTCTTCAAGGAGGAGCGCAAGCGCCCCGTTCCCCTGAATCCCACCCGGATCGCCCTGGTCACCTCGACCCAGGGCGCCGTTATCCACGACTTCCTGCAGAACGCCCGCCGACGGGGCCTCGGCGCGCGCATCAGGCTCTTTCCCGTCCGCGTGCAGGGCGACGAGGCGCCGGCGGACATCGTCCAGGCCATGGCGCTGGCCAACCAGGATCCCTCTCTCCAGTGCATCGTGCTCATCCGGGGCGGCGGCTCGGTCCAGGATCTGGCCTGCTTCGACGACGAGCGCGTGGCCAGGGCCGTCTTCGAATCCAGGCTTCCCGTGGTTGCCGGCATAGGCCACGAGGTGGACACCTGCCTTGCCGACATGACGGCCGACCTGCGCGCTTCGACGCCCACCCAGGCGGCGCAGCTGCTCTGGGAGCCGAGGACGGAGCTGGCGGCCAGGGCGGAAGGGACCTTTGCCAGGGCCAAAGACGCCTTTGCGAGGCTTGTCGCCCGCCAGGGCGGAGAGCTCTCCGCCCTTGGCAGGAGCCTCCGGCTGGTCTCCCCCCAGGCGAAGATGGCCCGCCAGGCGCGCGATCTGGCAGGCCTTGCCGCCCGTCTGCACCGGGGGCTTGGCCTCCGGGTCCAGCAGGCGTCCAGGGAGGCCTCGTCCCTTGCCCTGCGCGCAGGCAGGACGCTCGACATGGCCTTTGGCCAGGGGCGGGAAAGGCTGGCGGAGGCCAGGCGGCGCCTTGCCAGGACGCCGCAGGCGCTCATCCTTGCCAAGGCCAGGGAGACGGGCGCGCTGGCCCTGCGGCTCCACCGGGGCCTTGCGCGCGCCGTCCAGCAGGAGCAGGGCCGGCTTGCCGGCATGTCCCGCCTGCTCAAGGCGTCGGGAAAGGCCTTTGCCGAGGACAGGGAGCACGCCCTTGAATCGCTCAGGCTCCGCCTTGAGGCCGCAAGCCCCCAGCGCGTGCTCGAGCGCGGCTTTGCGGCCGTCTCGGACGGGGAGGGCAGGATAGTGCGCTCCGTCCAGGCGCTCGAAGCGGGCCGGGAAGTCAGGATCCGCATGGCCGACGGCAGCTTCCTGGCCGTGGTCAAGGCCGTTGCGCCGGCTGACGGAACTGGTCCGGAGAAGGCCCCCGAAGCTTCGGCGCTGGCGTCTTCCGGCGCAAGGCCGTAGGAAACAGACTGTGCATATTCTTCAAGGAGAGGCAGCATGACGGAGACGACGAAACGGGGCGGCAAGCCCCAGCCCGGGTTCAATGCCCGCATGGAGCGCCTGCGCGCCATCGTGGAGGAGCTCGAGGGAGAGGATCTCGACCTTGAGCGCGGCGTTGAGCTCTACAAGGAGGCCTGCGAGTGCGTCCGCTGGTGCGGGCAGAAGCTCAAGGAGGCCAGAAACGAGCTGGAAACCCAGCGCGGCGAGCTCGTGGACGCCGAGCGCTTCCTCCAGGAGGCGGGCGACGCCTTCGAGCGCGCCCCTGAACGGCGCCAGGACTGCGTGCAGGGCAGCGTGCCGGCACGGGGCAGGGAGCGCTCCCAGGACCTGGATCCCTTCTCCCACGCCGGCATGGACCGAATTCCCTTCTAGACGTTCTTCGGGCAGGCCCAAGCCCTGTCCGGCAGATCAGGCCGCGCGCTCAGGCGCGGCGGAGGTTGCAGGTATGGATTCCCAAGCAGTGAAGGCCCGGCTGGCTGAGCTGGGCGCAATGGTCGAGGCCAGGCTCCAGGGCTTCGCGGACGATCCCGGCGCGCCCCTGCGCCTCAGGGAGGCCATGGTCTACAGCCTCATGGCGGGAGGCAAGCGCCTGCGGCCGGCGCTGCTCCTGTCGGCAGCCTCGCTTTTCGGCACGGCCGCGGACAAGGTGCTGCCCTTTGCCTGCGCCGTGGAGATGGTGCACACCTATTCGCTCATCCACGACGATCTGCCGGCCATGGACGACGACGACCTGCGCCGCGGCCGCCCCTCCTGCCACAAGGCCTTCGGCGAGGCGACGGCCATTCTGGCGGGCGACGCCCTGCAGGCCGACGCCTTCCGCGCCATGACCCTCTGCGATCTGCCGGCAGAGCGGGTGCTGGCCGCCGTGCGCGAGTTTGCCTGCGCGGCCGGCTCCTTCGGCATGTGCGGCGGCCAGCAGCTCGACATGGAGGCCGAGGAGCAGGCCATAGCCCTGGAGGAGCTCAGGCACCTGCACGCCCTCAAGACCGGCGCCATACTCCGGGCGGCCGTGGTCTGCGGCTGCCTGCTTGCCGGCGCGCCCCAGCGGGATCTCGAGGCCTTCGGCCGCTTCGGCGCCAGCCTCGGCGTGGCCTTCCAGATAGCCGACGACATCCTCGACGTGGTGGGCGACACCGCAACCCTCGGCAAGCCTGCGGGCTCGGACGCCGAGGCGCACAAGAGCACCTATCCCTCCCTGGTGGGCCTCGAGGAGAGCCGCCGGCTCGCCAGGGCCCATGCCGACGAGGCCATAGCCGCCATTGCGGCCTACGGGGGGCCGGACGCGGACTTCCTGCGCGGCCTTGCCAATTTCACGGTGACGCGGGTAAAATAGCTGAATCATGGACAGTACACCCCTTCTTGAAACCATCCAGGGCCCCGGCGACGTGCGCCGGCTCACCAACGCGGAACTGGAGCGCCTTGCCGGCGAGCTGCGCCGGCGCATCATTGCCGTGTGCTCGGAAAACGGCGGCCATCTCGCCCCCTCGCTGGGCACCGTCGAGCTCACCCTGGCCCTGCTTGCGGAATTCGACCTCGACCGGGACAAGCTCGTCTGGGACGTGGGGCACCAGACCTATGCCTACAAGATCCTCACCGGCAGGAACCGCGAGTTCGGCACCCTGCGCCGCCGGGGAGGGCTGGCGGGCTTCCCGCGCCTTGCCGAGAGCCCCTACGACTTCTTCGGCGTGGGCCACTCCTCCACCTCCATCTCCGCCTCCCTCGGCATGGCCACGGCCAGGGATCTGGAAGGGAAGGACTACAGCGTCGTCGCCGTCATCGGCGACGGCTCCCTGACTGCGGGCGAAGCCTTCGAGGGCCTCAACCTGGCCGGCCACCTGCGCAAGAAGCTCATCGTCGTGCTCAACGACAACGAGATGTCCATTGCCCCCAACGTGGGCGCCCTTTCCCGCTTCCTCTCGAGGAACCTCTCCAGGCGCTGGTTCCGCCAGACCCGCAAGGACGTGCTCTCCTTCCTGCGCACCATTCCGCGCATCGGCGACAACCTCGCCACCTACGCCGAGCGCGGGGAGTGGAGCTTCAAGTCCTTCTTCACGCCAGGCATGCTCTTCGAGGCCTTCCGCTTTGCCTACATCGGCCCCGTGGACGGCCACGACATCCCCGCCCTGCGCCACCACCTGGCCATGGCAGCGGGCGTGGAGGACGGGCCGGTGCTGCTCCACGTGCACACCCAGAAGGGCAAGGGCTTCGCGCCTGCGGAGAAGGACCCCACCCACTACCACGGCGTGGGCCACTTCGACCCCGAAACGGGCATGTTCCTGCCCGGCAAGAGCACGGCGCCGAGCTTCACCGGCGTCTTCGGCAAGGCCTGCGTGGCCCTGGGCGAAAAGGATCCCCGCATTGTCGCCATCACGGCGGCCATGCCGGACGGCACGGGCACGGTGCTCTTCCAGAAGGCCCATCCCGATCGCTTCTTCGACGTCGGCATCTGCGAGCAGCACGCCGTCACCTTCGCGGCCGGCCTCGCCTGCCAGGGCATGCGCCCTCTGGTGTGCATCTACGCCACCTTCCTGCAGCGCGCCTACGACCAGATAGTCCACGACGTGTGCCTGCAGAACCTGCCCGTGGTCTTCTGCGTGGACCGCGCAGGCCTTGTGGGCGACGACGGCTCCACCCACCAGGGCGTCTTCGACGTGGCCTTCCTGCGCCACATCCCCAACATGCACCTGCTTGCCCCCAGAGACGAAGCCATGCTCCCGCGCTGTCTCAGGACGGCCGTCGACCTGGGACTTCCCTGCGCCGTGCGCTACCCCAGAGGCGCGGCCTTCGGCGTGCCCATGCCGGCAGAGCCCGAAGCCCTGCCCCTGGGCCAGGGCGAAGTGGTCCAGGAGGGCGAGCGCGTCGCCGTGCTGGCCCTGGGCAACCGCGTGCATCCCGCTCTGGACGCGGCCCTCGAGGTCCACATGCGCCAGGGCTTCATGCCGCTGGTCTTCGACCCCGTCTGGGTCAAGCCCCTGCCCGAGCGCCAGCTGGAGGACATCTTCCGGCGCTTCGACAGGATAGTCACCGTGGAGGAGGCCTCGCTGGCCGGCGGCTTCGGATCCGCCGTGCTCGAGTTCGCCAGCGACCGCGGCCTGCTCGACGGGCGCAGGGTCGTGCGCCTCGGCGTGCCGGACCGCTTCGTCGAGCACGCCACCCAGGCCCAGCAGCGCGAGGATCTCGGCATCGACGTCGAGGGCATAGTCCGCGCCGTGACCGAGCTGGCAGCCCGGTCCTAGGCCCCCGCGCGCTCCTTTCCGGATCCGGCGGCCCCCTGTGCCGGCGCCCAGCCGGGCTCCTGACGCCTTGCTTTCTGGCGCCTTTACTCGCAGGCGGGACGGCGCTATAAGCCGTCTCCCCATCTTTTCAGACTGTACGGAGAAGCCATGTCGCTCAGCATAGGTATCGTCGGCCTGCCCAACGTCGGCAAGTCCACCCTGTTCAATGCCCTGACCAAGGCCCAGAACGCCCAGGCCGCCAACTACCCCTTCTGCACCATCGAGCCCAACAAGGCCACGGTGGCCGTGCCGGACGCGCGCGTCGACGCGCTCACGGCCAAGGCCAAGCCGAAGAAGACCATCTACGCGAGCGTCGACTTCATCGACATCGCCGGCCTTGTCCGGGGCGCCAGCAAGGGCGAGGGCCTGGGCAACCAG
>DFDR01000171.1:0-374 GCA_002369295.1 Desulfovibrionaceae bacterium UBA3823 | reverse complement strand
TTCCTGGCCAACATCCGCGAGTGCGCCGCCATCGTCGAGGTGGTGCGCTGCTTTGCCGACGGCAACGTCACCCACGTGGACGGCTCCGTCGATCCCCTGCGCGACATCGCCACCATCGAGACCGAGCTGCTCCTGGCCGACATGGAGACGGTGCAGAAGCGCCAGGACAAGCTGGCCAAGCTCGCCAAGGGCAGCAAGGACGCCCGGGAAGCCCTGCCCGCCATGGAGCGGCTGGCCAGGCACCTGGACGGCGGCGCCATGGCCTCGGCCTTCGAGCGCCCGGCCGACGATCCCTACTTCGAGAATCTCTGGCGCGAAATGGGCCTGCTGACCGCCAAGTCCGTGATCTACTGCGCCAACGTGGACGAGGACGG
>DFDR01000151.1:2967-4540 GCA_002369295.1 Desulfovibrionaceae bacterium UBA3823 | reverse complement strand
CGCCCCTCGATATTTCAAGGAGTTAGCTGAGCTATGTCGCTGAAAAAAGCTTTTTATCAGTGCTTCCCTAGAGGAGGCGCTCCAGAAGGAGGCGTTTCAGGAGGCGCTTTGGGAGGAAACGACGCGCCCTTCCGTGTCCGGCCTGCCCTTCAGCCGCAGAAGACTCGCTCCCCGTCCACGCCCCTGCCTGACACGCTCCAGGCCGGGCAGGGCGCCTGGGATCCGGCTGGCGAACGGCAGGCCTCCGCGCCACAGGCCTGCCCCATCCCTGCCGGACGCGCCGCGAGGGTGGCATCTTCCCTGTCGCCCCTGCGCCGGGGACGGCTGGGCCGTCAAGCAAGCCCAGCCGCCCCCCAGCTCCCGGACTGGACTGCCGACGCCTCCCGGCCATCCCGGGCCCAGCATCCAGCCCTGCCGGAGGAGGCCACTGGCGGCGCCGAAGCCGAGGATGACGAAGGCGAGGGCTTCCGTCCCCGCTGGAGAGCCGGGAAAAGCAGGCAGCCGCCCTCCGGGCGCTTCGCGGCCCCGGACGCCGGTCTGGCTGGCGCCCGGGCCGTCCCGTGCCTGCAAGGCAGCGTGCCAATGGCTTTTCCGTGAATCCCTAGCGCGCTGTAAAATTGAGCCTGGCTTTCCCTTTTCTCTCATTGAGCGGCCTAAAGACGTAGCTGGTGCCTCCGGGCAGGCGCTGTCCAGGACGGACGTTGAAGCTCTTGTTCTTGTTGATCAAGAAAGGGGTGCCATTCGGCATGTTCTTGCCATGCCAGTAGCGGTTCATTTTGGGGTTGAAGGCGAAGTAGTAGTAGCCGTATACGGGGGTGTAGCGGAAGGGCTTGATGACTCTCGTTTGGCCAGGGGCAATTTCCCACCAGCCTTTTGAAAAGTTGCCTTCGTCTTCCGCCGCCATGCCAAAAGCTATCCATACGTTGGCATCGGTCCTGTTTGTCACGGTGACCTCCAGACTGTCAGCGGCGAAGACGGGACTGGAGACCATCAGGGGAGCAAGCAGCAAGGCCATCGTCAAGGCAAGAAAATGTCTTCTTTTCATTGTTGTCTACCTCTTTGTCAGTCATTTATGCTGTTGCGACGATGCAAAGCCGGGGCGCAAGGACAGCCAGACGGACTGGAATGCAGCGCGAGGGGCAGGATTGACGAAGGGGCCTCCGTCTTCTCCTGCCGAAAACGGCCTCCCGGCCGCCTTGCCAACCCCTTGATTTTAGTCTTCTATCCATTTACGCGCAAGGGATGAATAAACCCAACCCCCTCTGCAGCCTGCATCTTCCTGCTGGGATGGTTCCTGAATGCCTTGGCTTGACGAGTCCAGAAGGCCGTCTCCCTGCCCCGCCAGCACAAATTCCGGCAGACAGGGCCTGCAGCCCCCTGCCCTTCGGCCGAAGCGCTCCAGCGTGGAGACAGCGCAAGAGCGCCCTTCCCTCTTCCCCTCCCGCCGCCTCGGCACAGCGGCATGCCAACTCCGCCCTCGGCAGAGGGGCAGGCACCTGCCGAACCGCGAGTTCCCGTGCACTGGACGCACGCCCCCGCCAAGGCATGCTGGCCCCGCCGGCGCAGGGACTTC
>DFDR01000151.1:2752-2900 GCA_002369295.1 Desulfovibrionaceae bacterium UBA3823 | reverse complement strand
AGGCGAGGCCGCAAGCCTCCAGATTCCGCGCCGGGTCAAGCTTCCAGCGAAAGGGCGAAAGGGCGAAGGGGAGCTTGACGCTGGAGGACGGCACGGCATCTGGAGCACAGGCCGCTGCATGCCAGCCTGCTCAGCGCCGAAGCGCGGC
>DFDR01000151.1:530-2675 GCA_002369295.1 Desulfovibrionaceae bacterium UBA3823 | reverse complement strand
GGGATCCCTGCAGTCGCCGGCACCTGAGCCCGCCGCAGCGTGCCTGAACGGGAAGACGGGGCATTCGGCGTCCTTGTCCCCCCGGGGCATGCGGAGCCTGGATCGTCGCGCCGTTCGATGGCGCCGGCACGGGAACCTGCCCCCGGATTCTGCCCCCGGAATCTGCCCCCTCCTCTTCGCCGTCACCGTCCTCTAAGCCCGCGGCGATCATTCTGAAGTACCGCTTCATGTCCTTGCAGGGGATTTCCGCATCCTCGCCGCCAAGCGGCATGGACAGCTGACAGCAGCTTCCAGCACCGCTTCAAGAGGACGTCATCCCCATGATTTCCCGTCGTCTCCAGCCGGAGAGCTGGCCGCAGGCCCTCCAGACGCCGCGAAGCAGGTCCAGCCGCGCCTTCGTGAAGGCCCCCGGGGCACTGAAGGCGGAGTCCCAGTCTCCGGTCCAGCACCTTGCGGAGCAGATTTCGCTCCCGGATTTGCAAGACGGCGCCGTCTCCAGCGTTCTCTCCAGCCTGCGCGCCCGCACTTCACTGCGGCCAGCGCCGGCGACGCCGCGAGGGCGGGCTGGTGAAGGACGGCGGGACGGCGTGCGCCGGCTGCACGGGCGCTGCCAAGCGCCCCGACACAGCGGGGGACGCGAAGCGTTTCCGTGCCCTCCTGCCGCGCATTCACGGCCGCTTCCTGCGCCCGGAGCGGCCCTGCGGGCAGGACCTGCCCCCCTGCCCTGCGGTCGACGCTATCGCCCAAAGGGCGCCTTCCCCCTTCACTTTCCTTCGCCCCGGCATCGGGGCACGCCCTCCCCGCCGGCTTTGGGGAGGCGGAGGAAGGTCTGCGCGCGCCAAGGAATGCGCCTTGCCTTTCCGCGGCTCCTCGCCCACAATAGCCTCCCCCCCAGGCCTTGCCCCAGGCTTTTTGCCGGGCATGCCCCAGCCCCGCTCTTCTCCCGCAAGGAGGGTTCCCATGCGCAACGCCATCCCCCGGGCCTGCGTCGTCCACGACATCTCTGGCCTCGGACGCACCTCCCTCACCGCCGTCATCCCCATCCTTTCCAGCATGGGCGTCCAGCCCGTGCCCCTGCCGACAGCCGTGCTCTCCACGCAGACCGTCGGCACGGAAGGATTCACCCTCTGCGACCTCACGGCCAACATGGGTCCCGTGCTGGACCACTGGGAGCGGCTCGGCGAGAAGTTCGAGTGCGTCTACTCGGGCTTCATGGCCTGTCCAGAGCAGATGGACTACGTGGCAAGGGGCCTGGAGACGCTGCTGGCCGACGGCGGCCTTGCCGTGGTGGACCCGGTGCTCGGCGACGACGGCGCCCTTTTTCCCACCATGTCGCAGGAGATGGTCGGCAAGATGCGCTGGCTCATCGGCAAGGCCTCGGTCATCACGCCGAACTATACCGAGATGTGCCTGCTGCTCGGCGAGCCCTGCGGGGCCTGCACGGAGGAGCGGCACCTCAAGGACTGCCTGAAGGAGCTCGCCGGCCGGGGGCCGGACGTGGTCGTCGGCACGAGCATGCCGCTGGCGCGCAACGAAAGGGGCGAGCTGCAGTACGCTTCGGTGCTGGCCTACGAGCGCCGGGTCGATGCCTTCTGGCGCATCGACTCCTCCTACGTGCCCGTCCACTATCCGGGAACGGGCGACATCTTTGCGAGCGTGCTCACGGGAAGCCTGCTTGCCGGCGAATCCGTCTCCGTCGCCCTCGACAAGGCAGAGCAGTTCTGCACCCTGCTTGTGCGCGCCACCTTCGGCCAGGATCTGCCCGCCTGGCAGGGCGTGATGCTGGAGCGCTACCTGCCGAGCCTGCGCAGGCCCCTGCCGGCCCTGCGCTGCCAGCTGGAGACGGCATAGGCGAGGCCGCAGGACACAGGACCGCTGCGGTTCGGGCGAAGCCTTGCCGGCCCTGAGCCGGGACAGGAAGGCGGGCTGCCTGGGCAATGCCGCGTCTTCGCGCGGCGTGCTGAACGCCGCCAAGGCTGGCGCCGCCTTCGGCTCCGCAGCGAAGGACATGCCGAGCGGCGCTGGCAGCGCACAGCGGGCGAAGATGCCTCCGAAGGCACGCTGCCCAGGCAGCGTAGCGGCAGGGCTTGCGTGGGCGCCGACTTCGCCGCAGGCCTTGCCCCACCCTTGCCCCCCCCGCCGACA
>DFDR01000151.1:0-487 GCA_002369295.1 Desulfovibrionaceae bacterium UBA3823 | reverse complement strand
CCCTTGCCCCCCCCGACAAGCCCGCCATGCAGAATCCAGCGCGTCCCTGCCGGCTGGATGCTGGCATCCGGCACGCGGGGCATCGTGCCGGCCGACGTCCCGGATGGCGCGCTTCGTGCCCGACCGCGGCATTGCCGCGGTGCAGCCGATGGCATAGCATAGCCGTCACGAAACGAAACCAAGGAGGACACATGTCCCGCATCGCTTTCACTGCAGTCCTGGCCGGCGCGGCGCTCGCGCTTGCCTTCAGCTTCCAGCAGGCCGTTCAGGCTGCGCCCCCCGCGCCCAGCGAAGCGCATCAGGGCATCGAGCCCGGACCTGACCCCAAGCCGTACCCCAAGGTCGAGCCCGGGCACGAAGCGCCGTTCTTCGAGCACTGGGAAACCGTTCCGCCAAGGTCAACCCGCGCGCCTGCAGCCAGGCACGCCCCCAGGGCCCGCGCTGTGCAGCCCGCGCCGGCTCAGCGCCCGGCTCCGCAGGGGGCCGG
>DFDR01000248.1 GCA_002369295.1 Desulfovibrionaceae bacterium UBA3823 | reverse complement strand
GTTATCAACACTTCTTTTCCATCAAATCCAAACCCATAAGAATAGATAGCATTTTTGGCAATGCCTCGAGAGTGAAGCGTACTTGCATAATGCATTTTTTTAATCTGATTCAACGCATTATTGCAAGTTGTCTTGAGCGATTTTTCTTTTTTAGGATCTCTTGTTTTGAATTCAATAATAATTCCACGTTCAACGTCGCGCAGGGGAATCAGCATAACGTCACAACGGCCCAATCCACTCTCACGGTTAGACACAATTTCATAGTGACCTCTAAAATCCACAATCATACCCAAAATAAAAGCATGATAGAAACGCTCAGGCTCTTTTTTTCCTGTATCAAAAAAACTAAATGTATTTTCAGCTATATCTGACATTATTTTATTTATTTCTTCAATATCATCACTCAAAAGTGCTTTTCTAAATTTTTCTCCATCATTATTATCATTGTTAAACCATTCTGAAATTATATCATCCATAAGTATTCGAACTTCATGATTTGTCAATGTAATCTCATATTTACATGTTTCACGATCAAAATATAAAGGTTTTACATACCCTGTAGCCATTAAAAGGCTCCATATCGCCCCTGGCTTTCTGTTTAATTGCGAAAAAACAATTTGTTCATCAAAAAAAACTGTGATAGATTTGCCTTGAATCAGACTTTCAGCTTCTTTCTTTATCTTCACTGATGAACTTGCAATAAGCTGTCCAACAAGAACATTTGAACTTGTCTGCGCCCAATAAGGTTCAAAACTATGCTCAGACAAATAACCGATGATAGAGCATGGATTATAAATATCTTGTACTCCACCAAAAATAAAACCATCATACCATTGTTTCACTTTTTCCTTTTCTTGTAGACCATACTCATCCATCGCTGCAAAAACTTCATTTTCAGTAAAACCAAAATAATTTGTATATAATTTTGATGTAATAGTAACTACCTTTAAGTTATTTACTCCTGAAAATAATGATTCTTTACTTATTCTCGTGACACCAGTCATAAGGCCTCGTCCGAGAGAATCATTTGCTTTAAACGTAAAATTGAACAATCCGCGTAAAAAATTAATCGCTTTGTCCCAATAACCCCCAATCCAGGCAGCCTGCAATGGCGCATCATATTCATCAAGTAGAATAATTGGCAACTCGCCAAACTGGCGTGCCAAGTATATGGAAAGATCTTGGAGAGCGATCTGAGCAGTCTCATCAGACATATTACGACACACTGAATTAAACTGCTCTTTTTCTGTATCATAAAGTAAATTTAAATCTAGTACTCTTCTAAATGAGTTATAAATGTTCCCGATTATATTTTTTATCCCTTGTTTCATTCCTTCATAAGTATCACTATCTGTTCCTGAGAATGAAACAAATACTACAGGAATATTCCCCTGCATTTCTCTGAATCTTTTATTTCTCCAGATTTCTAATTCTTCAAAAAGATCCTTTCTATTTTTGAATTCAGGAGAAAAAAACGTTCTGATTGTGTCAAGCATAAGCGTCTTGCCAAAACGCCTTGGGCGAGTAACAAGAGTCACTCTGTCATTTCTATCCCACCAATCTTGTATGAATTGCGTTTTATCTATGTAAAATAAATTACGTTCGCGCAGAGTTGCAAATTTTTGCTCTCCTGTTGGTATGATGCGCGACATTGCACACTCCATTTTGACGCTTTCTCTGCCTGTCTATATTGGATATCGACAAAACATGCATCACGATTCGTCTTGCGTTTTCAAAACGCAAGACAGCAGCTTTCGGAGATTTTCGATCCCGCGCAGACTGCCGGCTCTGCCGCGCCGCCTAGCTCCTGCCGAGCAGCTGTTCCCTGAGCCATTCCTTGACCGCGCCCTGGGGGGCGCTGATGCCCTTGAGGCCGGCGTTCTGGCGTTCGAACTCCGCGCGCAGCGCCTCCGGCATAGGCATGACAAAGAGGTCCTCGACATGCTCGGAGTTGCGGCGCACCAGGCGGATCACGGGTTCCTCCCCCCATGTGTCCACCACGAAGTAGTTGGAGTAGTCCTCCTTGGATCGCACTGGGGGATACTCGGAATGCCAGTCGTTGTTGCCCCACTCCAGATACATGGTCACAGCGTGCTCGGGCGTGAGGTCCCAGGAGATGTCGAGCGTTGCGAAGTCCTTGAGCTCTGCCATAGGTCTGCTCCTTTTGTTGTGCATGCAGGCGTCCGGCAGGGCGCAGAAAGCCCGCCCCTGCTGGCCATGCTGAAGCTAGCACAGGCAGGCGCGGCTTGAAAGCGGCCGGAAGGGAGGGCCCTGGCAGCGGACCCGGCTATCCCTTGGGAGGCACTCTGTTGCGTATCTGCCGGCACAGGCCCATGAAGGCGTCGTACTCGTGGCGCCTGAGCCTGGCCCTGGCAAAAAGCCGGCGCCAGGGCATGAGGAAGTAGTCGGGATTGTCGCCGTGGATGGCATCGAGCCGCAGGAGGGCGTCCCTGAGGCTGGCCATGAGCCGCTCCGACTCGGCGCCGGTGATGCCCGGCGAGGCCTCGCCTTCGGCGTCTGCCGCCGGACGACCCCTTTGTTCAGCGGCCAGCCTTCTGGCCGCCTTGGCGCATTCGTAGAGCAGGAGCAGGACAGCCTGGGCGAGATTGAGGGAGCTCGCCTCGCCAGAGGTGGGAATGGTGACGATGCGCTGGCAGCGCTCGATCTGGGCGTTTTCCAGGCCCCGGTCCTCGGAGCCGAAGACAAGGGCCGCGCGCTCCCCGCGGGCAAGGGCCGCCGCTATTTCGCCTGCGGCCTGCTCCGGGCTTTCCAGGGCCCTGCGCCAGCCGCCCGTGCGGGCCGTGGTGCCGACGATGAGGTGGCAGTCTGCCGTGGCGTCCTCGAGGCTCTCCACAACGGCGACGCGGCCGAGCAGGGGCAGGCCCTTGGGCGTTGCCAGGGGCGCGGCCTTCTCGGGAATCCAGCGCTCGGGCGCAGCCAGCGCCAGCTCGGGGCAACCCATGTTGGCGCAGGCCCTGACGGCCATGCCCACGTTTTCCGGAAAGCGCGTGTTCACGAGCACGACGCGAAGGCCTTCAAGTTCCATGGCTGTCTCCTTGCGGGTTCAGGCAAAGGGAAAGGTCCCTGCCGAAAGCACCAGATCGAGCTCATCCTGGCCGGGGCCTGCGGGCGCCGGCGGCGCCGGCACCCAGGGAATGCTGAAGGGAAGGCTTGCGGGATCAGGCCAGATGCACTGGGCCGTCACGGCCAGCACCAGTCCCCCGCAGGCAAGCTTGCAGACGGTGCCGAGAAAGCGTCCCGCCATGCAGCCGACGGCCGCGCGGCAGGCTTCAGCGCCGGGTCTGCCCTTGGCGAGTTCGGCAAGAAAGCAGCCGAGCCACGCGCCGGCCAGAGCGCCAAGCAGGGCGCCGAGGCCGAAGAAGAGGGGCGCCATGAGCACCGCGCCCGCGACGGCGCCGGCAAGGCCGGCAAGAGTGCCGCCCCCGCTCGAGCCGAAGCGCCTTGCCTGCAGGGCCAGGAGCCCGACTTCGGCGGCCTCGCCGGCCGCCAGCACAGGAACGGCCAGGAACCAGTACCAGGCCGAAAGCCCGCCGTGCTGCGGCGCAAGCCACCAGTAGAGCAGGATCAGCCCAAGCATGATCCAGTTGCCCGGCAGGCCGAAGACGTTGAGGAGCAGAACGAGGCCGAGGAGGCAGAGAAAGGCGCCTGCCGCAAGGGACAGGCCCATGGCGAACAGGGACACGGGATTCTCCTGGAGGCTGGCGCCGTCAGCAGCAAGCGGGCTGGACGCAGGCCCTGCGGACGGCGCAGGGCCCTGATCCGGAGGCTACTACTTTTCGCCGCGGAGGTCCTTGAAGCGGACGGCCTTGCCCTCGGGCACGGGCAGGCTGTTGCTCTGCACGAGATCGACCTTGGGCGTGACGAGGATCTCGTCCTTGAGGCGGCGGGCGATGCGCTGCTGCAGGCCCTGCAGGGCGCGCATGTCCTCGACGAAGCACTCCTCGCGGATTTCGACCTTGACGCGGAGCAGGTCGCCCAGGCCGTCGTCCTCGAGCGTGATAAGGTAGTTCTTGCCCACTTCCTTGAACTGCATGATGACGTCTTCGATCTGCTGGGGGTAGATGTTGACGCCCTTGCAGATGAACATGTCGTCGGCGCGGCCGACGATGCGGCCCATGCGCATGTGGCGGCGGCCGCAGGGGCACTCGCCGGGGATGAAGGTCGTGAGGTCGCGGGTGCGGTAGCGCAGTATGGGCATGCCCTCGCGGACCAGGGTGGTCATGACGAGCTCGCCGACCTCGCCGGGCTGGACGTGCCTGCCGGTGGCCGGATCGACGATCTCGGCGAGGTAGGCGTCCTCCCAGATGTGCAGGCCGTTCTGCTCGCGGCATTCGAAGCCGACGCTGGGGCCGTTCATCTCGGAGAGGCCGTAGGAGTTGTAGACCTTCATGTCGAAAAGGTCTTCGATGCGCTTGCGGAAGCCCTCGGTGTAGGGTTCGGCCCCGACCACGGCGATGCGCAGGGGAAGCTTGCGCGGATCCTCGCCCATCTCGCGCAGGCGCTCGCCGAGAATGAGGGCGTAGGAGGGCAGGATGTGGGCGACCGTGGTCTTGAAGTCCTTGACGAGCTTGATCTGGCGCTTGGTGTTGCCGGCGCCGGCAGGAATGGTCATGCAGCCGAGGCGCTCGGCGCCGGCGTGGATGCCGAGGCCGCCGGTGAACAGGCCGTAGCCGGACATGTTCTGGAAGACGTCGTCCCTGGTCACGCCGACCATGTGCAGGCAGCGCGCCATGAGATCAGCCCAGACGTTCAGGTCGTTCTGGGTATGGGCGATGGCCGTGGGGGTGCCGGTCGTGCCGCTGGAGCAGTGCATGCGCACCAGCTTGGAATGGGGGACGATGACCAGGTTGAGGGGATACTGCGAGCGCAGATCGTCCTTGGTGGTGAAGGGAATGCGCTCGATGTCGGCAATGGAGCGTATGCTCTCCGGCGTCACGCCGGCCTCCTCGAGGCGCTTCCTGTAGAAGGGAGAGCCGTTCCAGACGCGGGTCACCACGTTTTTCAGGCGCACCGCCTGGGTTGCCTCGATCTGGTCTCTGCTCCAGAATTCCGCTGCGTCGTATGCCTTGTCCATGATCATCTCCATAAGTCTTCTTGTGCGAGCCGGGCTGGCCGGCCTGCTAGCGTGTTTCGGGCTGGACGTGCATGACGGCCCAGCCCCAGAGCAGTCCCATCGCGCCGGCCGTCATCATTTCCCCGTAGGGGGCGACGAACTTGCCGTAGCCCGAGAGCACCGCCCTCCTCGGGCCAAGCACGTAGGTGGGCTCGAAGCCGCCGGCGTCCTCGCAGGGCGCGCCGTAGGCCGTGCCGTGGCCTCCGCTGGCCAGCACCTTCTCCGCAGGGAGGAAGAAGCGCCTGAACTCCTTCAGGTCGTCGATGAGCTCGTCGCGGGTGCGCAGATCCGTGTGGTGCTCGTAGATGCCGCGAACCAGCCCCTTGTAGACCAGCGCGGCAAAGACATGGCCGTTGCCCACGTTGACGATGGTCACGCCCTGCCTGAAGCAGCGCTGCATGACCTGCGGTTCGGCAAGGGCTCCCAGCAGGGCCGCGCAGGCCGTGTCGGCCACGGGACCGCCCGTGGCCTGCCTGAGGGAGGCGAGCCTCGTCATCTCGGGCGCAGGGCTGGCGGAGAGCCAGGTCAGGGGGGAGGGATTCGTCTTGAGGAGCTTGGCAAAGCTGGCCATGCGGGCCTTGCGGTTGCCGCTCCTGCCGTGGTCGCCGTGATCCTGGGCGGCCGCCAGCACCAGATGGGGCTGGGGCAGGCCGCAGGACCTGAACAGGCTGTCCCAGAACTGCGGAGCGTAGTCGCCGAGGCACACGGGAACGCATCCCTCGGGGCAGTCCTCGCTGAACTGCACGCCGGTCTCGCTGGCGCCCTGGGGGCTGTTGTTGATGGCCTTGGAGGCGGACAGGGTCGTGTAGACGCTCCTGCCCGAGGCAATGCAGGCCTTGACGGCCGGCATGAAGCCCCCGCCCATGTTGGCGCCGTAGAGCCACACGCCGCGCTTGAGCAGCGTCAGCTCCCTGATGCGCTGGGCCACGCCGAGCGCAGGCGCGGGCAGCACGAAGCGGGGCCAGTTCTCGACCGCCACGCCGGCGCGCGCCAGCAAGGCATCCTGCGTCCCGCTGCCTATGTCCAGGCAGAGGACGGGACCGGACTTGCGCAGAAAGCGCTGAAAGACGTCATCCATGTTCCCAAGCCTCCGGCAAATGAAGAAAGATCTTGATAGACGCCTTCCCTGCCAAATGCAAGATGCATGTCAAGCCGCCGGTCGAGCGGCCGAATCGCCGATCCGGCAGGATTCAGCCCCGCAGGCCGGCGCCGTCAAGAGCTTCTCCCCCGGGACCGGCGCCTGCGCCCGCCAGGCACGGGGACACGGTCTTCCATGTGGTGAAATGTTCGCCTTCCCTTTTTGCGCTTTTTGGCAGGCAGGGGACATGACGGCCTCCTTTCGCAGTTATGCGCCCTTCGCTTGTCCCAGGCTTGCGCATCGGGCTACTCCCTGAGGCAGCCGGCATGGCTGGCCCGCACGGGCCTGCCGTGCGGCCGTAACGCCATCATGGGAGGAAAGGGCGCCCGCCTTCGGGAAACGGCATTCCCGCAAGAAGCAGTTTCCCCGGCGAGGCACCCGCACACCGCTATGACAACTCACCCCACCCTGCTTTCCGACGCGTGCAAGGCAGACATGAACCGCCTTGGCGTCTCAGCCCTGATGCAGGGCATTCTTGCGCGCAAGTCCTGCCGGGATCTCGCCCCCCTTGCCCTCGCGACGCCCGACATCGACAGGTTCTACACCATGCCCTTTCCAGCCAGGCTCAACCCGCTTTTCTGCGCCATTCTGACTGGCCAGCCAGCCCAGACGGAGCTTCTGCTCAACCTGGGAGCCAGGCTGGACGTCCGCGACATGCAGTGGAACACGCCTCTGCACGCAGCCTTTCTGGCGCGCCAGCCCGACATCGTGGGCATGCTGCTCGATCGCGGCGCTTCCCTGCTCTTCCACAACGCCCGCCACAAGCTGCCGGCCAGCATGCTCCAGAACGCCTTCGGGCGGGGCGATCCCGTCTGGGACGCCGTCCAGCGCCGCATGGTGAACCGGCCTGCGGACGAGTGCTCCGACCTTGAGACGGCAGGCGAGAAGTTCCATGCCGACCGCCGCCACGGCATCCGCACGAGCATCGACCGCAACGGCAACAGCGTGCTGCTCCGCAGCTGCGCGCTCTACCGCCTGGCCGACAGAATGATCTTCTGGATCAGGGACGGCGCCGATCTCTTCACGTCCAACGTCAACGGCCAGACGGCGCTCCACTGCGCCGTTGCCAGCCAGAACCACCTGGCCAAGCTCAAGGCGGTGCCCCTGTCCGCCCTGAAAGAGCTCGTCAACGTGCCCGACGCCTGCGGGATGACGCCCCTGCACTACGCCCCCAGCCGCGAGACGGCCTCTTTCCTCATCCGGCACGGCGCAGACATCGAGGCGTCCGACTGCTGGGGGCGCACCCCCGTATGCACGGCAGCCAGCGAGCGCATGCGCCTCTACCTCGCCAAGCTCGGCGCCAATCTCCGCGTGCAGGCCACGGACGGACGCACCCCGCTCCACTTCGCCCTTGGCGAAGGCTGCACGCCCTTTGCCGCCAGGGAGCTCCTCCGGCTCGGCGCCGACGCCGGCGTGCCCGACGCCTTGGGCAACACCCCGCTCCACTACGCCGACAGCCCGAGCCAGGCCGCCGTTCTCATCGACACGGGCGGAGCCGACCCGAACCGGCACAACAAGCACGGCGAGACGCCGTTCGACTACCAGCGGCGGATGAAGGGAAGCGGCGCATCCGTTACCCGCTTCCTGCGCGGCAAGGCCAGGCCAGGGGCCAGCCCTCGTCTCTAGCCCGCTCGCTGATCGTCGGCAGGGCCATGCGCCGCCGCGCGGCGCAGCCCGCATGGCCCTGCACCGGCAATGCTGCCCGCAAACATCGCACCCCTTGCCACTACGAAAGACACAGATTGCAATAGCCTTTAAAATCAACAAAAAATTAGAATATTTACCTGCTACATATTCATATATTCTATTTTAGTGGCAAAGCTCATCGCATAATGACAAAATTAAAGACTAAATCAACTCTTACTCCGTTGTGCTTTGCTCTTGAACTGCAAAATCATCTGAGCTTGAACGTGACGGCAGCGAAACGCGTGCCTGCGTGGCCGTGCAGGCGACAGCCTGCATGAAGCGCCGGGCCACGTCCTCCGGCATGCCGGCCCAGGCACAGAAGGCCTTGGCGTCCACGCCTCTGCCCACCCAGGGCGCCAGACCGAGCGCCGCCTCCGCATGGGCCTGGGCCTGGCGACGGGCATGGGTCTCGGCAAAGACCTGCACGTGCGAGGCCATGAAGGCATCGGCTGCATAGCTGGGCCACTTCGCGTAGAAGCCCCATGCCTTGTCCTCCAGCGCAGGCGAACGGAGCGCCTCGACGCGCCCCTCTTCCAGCAGGCTTTCCCAGTGCGCCGTGCGCCAGCGCTCTGCTTCGCTGGCCGCGGCATCCGCAACCGCCTCGGCATCCGCGTGCTTCCTGCCAGCCGCCTCCAGACGCTCGGCCAGCGCTTCGCGCCAGCACGCCCGCTCCTCCTCCAGCGTCTTCAGCCCTCGACTGACGACATGCCTGAAGGACATGCCCTTCAGCCAGCGCCGCTTGCGCCGGGCAAGGTCTTCTTCGCTGGCCACGGCCTCCAGATTCCCCTCTACGCATCCTTCACCCCGGCTGTCACTCCACAAGCGCATGGCCTCCTCTCTGGCCATCCAGCCGCCGCCCGCCGGTTCGGCCGGTTCCGGTTCCATGGAAGGCAGGCCGGCGACCTCGGCGACAAGCGACAGAGGAAGATGCATGGTTTCAGCGACGTAGCCCATCACCCTTCTGCGCGTCCCCTCATCGTCTTTGCTGACCCTGATCCTCAGGAGAATCTCGACTGCCGCCTTGCTTCCGCCCATGGCAAAGTCCGTTGCATATTCCTTTGCGTACCTGCGCAGGGCTGCCAGCTTGCGCGCGTCCACCGCGATGTCGGCGTACGTTCTCCCCCATCGCTGCTCCATCCCCTCAAGATCCACCTTGTCGAGCGCCTCGTCCATGCCCTGCTCAAGCAGGCCGGCAAAGCGGCTGGCCAGGCAGGCGCGGGCTTCCATGGCGACTAGGAGCACGGCCTTGCCGACCTCCTCCGGCTGGAGCGCATATTTCTCCAGCCAGCTGGCCTCGATGCTGGCGAGCCAGGCTTCGACCGCGCCGTTCTCCCTGTCTCCAAAAAGGCTCGCCTCGTCCATGATCTCTCTGCGGATTATCCATTCCTCATCCATGCAAGTCCTTCTTATCCATGCAAGTCCTTCCTTCGCGCAGCAGCCCCAAGTTCACGCCAGTTCCGCAAGCCGCGCCGGCGACGCTTCGCTTCTGCGCCCTCTCGCGCCGCCAGGTCCGCTCCAGAGGGCACGCCTGATTCCGCATCGGCATCCATGCCGTTCCCCTCGCCTGCCAGGCCAGGCATGCGGCGCACC
>DFDR01000123.1:5915-19286 GCA_002369295.1 Desulfovibrionaceae bacterium UBA3823 | reverse complement strand
CCGTGCTGGCCGGGGGCAAAGGGACGGCGGTCCACTGCGCACTTGCCGGAGAAGCAGCGGTCGCCTTTCAGAAAGAGCTTGGTGCCCTCGCGACGGCAGATGCGACACTTAGCTTCAGTATATTTAGCCATGGATGAACCTCTTGGTGTCGCCTACACGCGGCGGCGCTTGGGCGGACGGCAGCCGTTGTGCGGAATGGGAGTGATGTCGCGGATGAAGGCGACGCGCATGCCGGTGTTGGCAACGGCGCGCATAGCCTGCTCGCGGCCGGAGCCGGGGCCCTTGACGTAGATGCCCACGGTGCGCATGCCGCATTCCTGGGCCTTGTGGGCAGCCGTCTCGGCGGCCACCTGGGCCGCAAAGGGCGTGGACTTGCGGGAGCCCTTGAAGCCGGACTGGCCGGCGGAGGCCCAGCTCACCGCGTTGCCGCGGGTGTCGGTAAAGGTGACGATTGTATTGTTGAAGGTGGCATCAATGTGGACAATGCCCACAGGAATGCTTCTTTTTTCCTTCTTCTTGGTAACTTTCTTAGCCTTGGCCATCGTTATTCCTCGTTGAATGAAAATGCTTCAGGCCACAGCGCGCTGCGGAAAAAGGCCCCGCGGGGCTACTTTTTCTTGGAGGCCACGCCGTGGCGAGGACCCTTGCGGGTGCGGGCATTCGTGTGCGTACGCTGTCCGTTGACAGGCAGGCCGCGACGGTGGCGCAGGCCCCTGTAGCAGCCGATGTCCATGAGACGCTTGATGCTGCTGGTGACGTCGCGGCGGAGGTCACCTTCAACTTTGTAGTTGCTCTCAAGCTCCTTGCGGATCTCGTTCACTTCGTCGGTGGAGAGATCGTCGATGTTGCGTTCCCAGCTGATGCCGGCAACGTCGCAGATCTTGAGGGCAGTCGTACGGCCAATACCATAAATATACGTGAGAGCGATATCCACGCGCTTGTTGCGGGGAAGCTCAACGCCAGCTATTCTTGCCACAGTTGCACTCCTGCCTAGCCCTGGCGCTGCTTATGCCTGGGGTTTTCGCAGATGACCCGAAGAACACCCTTGCGCCGAATGACTTTGCACTTGGGACATATTTTCTTGACGGAAGGTCTGACTTTCATTGCTATCTCCTGCAGATACACTGCCTTTGTCGGTGCACCAGGCACCATGGGCCTGACACCATGCAGGATCAACCTGCTCGCTCCGCAGCCGCAACAGCAGGCCGGCAGGGGACAGGGATGCATCCCCTGGCGAACCTATGGCGCGGAAAGAGCTGATTATCCTCTTTCGGCCACCCTGTCAAGCAGGGCAGGCCGACGGACATGGGATCCGCCCCACAATCTTGGAACATGCGCCGGCCAGGCGGAAGCTAGGCCAGCTTGTTGATTTCGGGATACTGGGACTTGTAGCGGACTATCCCCCGGTCGCCGACGCTCAGGATCGTCGGACCGCTGGAGGTGACCGCCACGCTGTGCTCGAAGTGGGCCGCGTACTTGCGGTCCTGGGTCACGGCCGTCCAGTTGTCGGGAAGCACGTCAACCTCCCAGGTCCCCTCGGTCACCATGGGCTCGATGGCGATGCACATGCCGTTGCGCAGCTGCACGCCCCTGACGCCGGGGTCGTAGTTGGGGACTTCAGGCTTCTCGTGCATGGTGGCACCGACGCCGTGGCCGACGTAGCGGCGCACCACCCCGAAGCCGTGCCCCTCGACGAAGTTTTGGATGGCCCGGCCGATGGCGTAGACGTCGTTTCCCTGAACGGCCTTCTCGATGCCGACGTAGAGGGCGGCCTCGGTGACGCAGAGCAGGCGGTCGGCGGTTTCGGAGATCTGGCCCACTGGATAGGTGCGGGCAGAGTCGCCGACCATGCCGTTGTAGCGCACGCCAAAGTCGACGCTCACGATGTCGCCTTCCCGGAGGATGCGGTCCTTCGAGGGAAAGCCGTGGACGACGGCCTCGTTGATGGAGCAGCAGATGGCAAAGGGATAGTTCTGGTAGCCGAGGAAGGCGGGCTCGACCCCGTACTGGGCGCACAGGTCGCGGGCCACCTCCTCGAGGTGCCAGGAGGGAATGCCGGGACGGACCTCGTCGCCGATGGCGTCGAGGACGTTGGCGGTGAGCCGGTCCGCTTCCCTGAGGTTCTCGATTTCCCGGCTATTCTTGATGAACACGCCCTGAAACTTCTTCATGCCTTTCCCCCCGCTACCGGGTCAGACGTCCGCTCTTGCGGGCGCGTTCCATAAGATGGCCGTACTGGCTGGAAATGACGTAGGATTCAATCTGGTTCATGAAGTCCATGGCCACGCCCACAAGGATGAGCAGCGAGGTGCCGCCGAAGTAGAAGGGCACGTTGAACTGCGCGATGAGGAGCATGGGCAGGAGGGAGACGGCAGCGATGTACACGCCGCCGGAGAGGGTGAGCCTGGAAAGCACGCCGTCGATGTAGTTCTGGGTGCGCTCGCCGGGACGGATGCCCGGAATGAAGCCGCCGTTCTTCTTCAGGTTCTCGGCCATGTCCTTGGGATCGAAGATGATGGCCGTGTAGAAGTAGCAGAAGAAGAAGATCAGGGCCACGTAGAGCACGTTGTAGACCAGGCTCATGGGCTGGAAGAACTCGGAGACGAGCTTGACGTACTCGTTCTGGGAGAACTGGCCTATGGTGGCGGGGAAGAGCAGCAGGGAGGAGGCGAAGATGGGCGGAATGACGCCTGCGGTGTTGAGGCGCAGGGGCAGATGGGTGTTCTGTCCGCCGAACATGCGCCTGCCGACCTGGCGCTTGGCGTAGGAGATGGGGATGCGGCGCTGGGCGCGCTCCACGAAGACGATGAAGACGACGACGGCGGCCATGAGCGCGAGTATGCACAGGGCGAGGAAGATGCTGATGTCGCCGGCCTGGATGAGCTCGACGGAGCGGATGATGCCGCGGGGAATGCCCACGACGATGCCGCAGAAGATGATGAGGGAGATGCCGTTGCCTATGCCCTTGTCGGTGATCTGCTCGCCCAGCCACATGATGAGCACGGAACCCGCGCAGAAGGTCATCATGGTCACGAGGCGGAAGGACCAGCCTGGCTGCAGGACGACGGGCAGGCCCGAGGGGCTCGACATGTTCTCGAGGCCGACGGCGATGCCAAGACCCTGGATAAGGGTGATGAGCACCGTGAGATAGCGCGTGTACTGCGTTATCTTGCGCCTGCCGGCCTGCCCTTCCTCCTTGTAGAGCCGCTTGACCTCGGGGCTCACCACCTGCAGGAGCTGCATGATGATGGAGGCCGAGATGTAGGGCATGACGCCGAGGGCGAAGATGGAGACGTTGGACAGGCCGCCGCCGGAGAAGATGTCGAAGAGGGCGAAGATGGTGCCGCTCATCTGCTCGAAGAAGGAGGCGATGGCCTGCGCGTCCACGCCCGGGATCGGCACGTGCACGCCGATGCGGTAGCAGCAGAGGAGGAAGAAGGTCCAGAGCAGGCGCTTGGCGAGGCCGGCCTGTCCCGGGGTGAGGTTCTGAGGTTGTGCCATGTATGTCTCGTCTTCTGTTGAGAGTCTGCGGGTGGCGGGGCGTGCATAAGCGCCTTTGCCCGAAAGCCGCGGGGCTTTCAGGCAAAGGCGCACTGCAGGCGTTGGCGCGGGAGGGGCGCGCTATTCAGCGGCCTTCCCGTCCTTTTCGAAAGCGGCGGCCTTCCCGCCGGCCTTCTCGATCTTCTCGGCAGCGGCCTTGGAGAACTTGTGGGCCTCCACGCTGACGGCAGATTCGAGCTCGCCGCGGGAGAGGATCTTCACCGGGCAGCCGCGCTTGGCGAGGCCGCGGGCGTAGATGCTCTCGAGGGTGATCTCCTGGACGCCGGGGAAGGCGGCCACGAGGTCGTCGAGGTTGATGGCCTGATAGGTCACCTTGAAGGGATAGTTCTTGAAGCCGTGCTTGGGCAGACGGCGCTGGAGGGGCATCTGGCCGCCCTCGAAGCCGGGGCGCACGCCGCCGCCGGCGCGGGCGTTCTGGCCCTTGTGGCCCTTGCCGGAGGTGCCGCCAAGGCCGGAGGCGCAGCCGCGGCCGACGCGGCGGCGGGCTTTGCGCTCCTCCGGGAAGGGATAGAGGTCATTCAACTGCATGTGTCATTTCTCCTGGCAGGCTACGCTACTTCTCGACGATAGCCACAAGGTGGGGGATCTTGCTGATGATGCCGCGCACCGCAGGGGTGTCGGGAATCTCGCGCTCGACTTCGCGGCGCTTGAGGCCGAGGGCGTCGAGGCACTTGCGCATGTTGGGCGTCTTGCCGGCGCGGGAGCGGACCAGCTTGATGGTGATTTTCTCGGCCATGGCTACTTCCTCGGAGCTTCCAGCTTCTTGCCGCGGATGGCGGACACTTCCTCGGCGCTGCGCAGGGAGCGCAGGCCCTCGAGGGTGGCGCGAAGCACGTTGTGGGGGTTGTTGGTGCCGATGGCCTTCGCGAGCACGTCGCGGACGCCCACGGCTTCCATGATGGCGCGCACGGCGCCGCCGGCAATGATGCCGGTACCTTCGGAGGCGGGCTTCAGCATGACGCGCCCGGCGCCGAAGCGGCCGAGCACTTCATAGGGAAGGGTGCCGTCCACCAGGGGAATGTAGACGCGGTTCTTGCGGGCGCGGTCCGTGGCCTTGCGCAGGGCTTCGGGCACTTCCTGGGCCTTGCCGAGGCCGAAGCCCACATTGCCCTTGCCGTCGCCGACGACGACCAGCGCGGAGAAGCTGAAGCGGCGGCCGCCCTTGACGACCTTGGCAACGCGGTTCAGCGCGACGATCTTTTCGATTTCTCCCAGCTCGTTGACGGGAGTCTCAGTGTTTTTTTCACGCATATTAGAACTCCAGGCCGCCTTCGCGGGCGCCATCGGCTACGGCCTTGATGCGGCCGTGGTAGAGGTAGCCGTTTCTGTCGAAAACAACGCGGACGATGTCCTTCTCCTTGGCGAGGCGGGCAATTTCCTTGCCCACGCTCTCGGCGCCGGCCTTGTTGCAGCGCAGGGCTTCGCCGTTCTTGGAGAGGACCAGCGTGGAGGCGGAAACGAGGGTCTTGCCGGCCTCGTCGTCAACGATCTGGGCGTAGATGTGGACGTTGCTGCGGAACACGACCAGGCGCGGGCGGGCGGCAGTGCCGTTCACCTTGCGGCGGATGCGGACCTTGCGGCTGAGGCGAGAATCATTCTTGGACATTTTCATGATGCGCTCCCTACTTCTTGCCGCCAGACTTGCCGACCTTGCGGCGGATGGTCTCGGTCGTGTACTTGATGCCCTTGCCCTTGTAGGGCTCAGGCTGGCGGACGCGGCGGATGCGGGCCGCAAACTCGCCGACGAGCTCCTTGTCGGCGCCGGCCAGGGTGAGGACGTTGCCCTCCACGGTGGCCTTGATGCCTTCGGGCACGTCGAGCAGCACGGGATGGGAGTAGCCCACCTGGAGTTCGATGGTGCTGCCCTTGACGCCGACGCGGTAGCCCACGCCGACGACTTCCAGGGACTTCTTGAAGCCCTGGGTGACGCCGAGGATGCAGTTGTTGAGCAGGGTGCGGCGCAGGCCGTGCTGGGCGTTGCTCTCGCGGGAGTCGTCCTTGCGGGTCAGCGTGATGGCGCCGTCCTTCATTTCATAGTCGAGCATGTCGCAGACGGGCGTGGAAACGTGGCCGTTGGGGCCCTTGACGTCAATGACGCCGTCGCCGATCTTGACTTCAACGCCGGCAGGCACGCTGACGGGCATTTTACCTATTCTAGACATAGCAGCACCGCCTACCAGATTTCGCAGAGAAGTTCACCGCCCACCTTCTTTTCCCTGGCCGTGCAGCCCTCGAGGACGCCGGAGGAGGTGGACAGAATGCAGATGCCAAGGCCGTTCTGCACGCGCGGGATGTCACCGTGGCGTACGAAGACGCGGCGGCCGGGCTTGGAAATGCGGCGAAGGCCGGTGATGGCGGCCTTACCCTTCAAATACTTGAGGGTGATCTTAATGCCGCCTTCGTCAACGGCGACGTCATCGACGTACCCTTCCTGCTTGAGGATGGCAGCGAGAGACTCTTTCATCTTCGAGCGCGGCACATTCACTTCCTTATGCAGGGCCAAATGCGCGTTGCGGATACGCGTCAGCATGTCCGCAATAGGATCTGTGATCATCGTTACTCCTGAACGGGTTTTGGAGTTGGGCGCACCATGCGCCTACTTTCCATAAGCGAAACGGCGGTATACCACAAAGTGGATACCGCCGCAATGCCGAGCCTGGGGGCCCGGCCGGATTTTTTCGATGTTTTTTTACCAGCTGGACTTGCGCACGCCCGGCAGCTCGCCGCGCAGCGCCATGTTCCGGAAGCAGATGCGGCAGATGCCGAACTGGCGGATAAAGGCGCGGGGACGGCCGCAGATGGGGCAGCGGTTGTACTTGCGGGTGCTGAACTTCGGGTCGCGGGTGGCTTTGATCTTGAGGGAAAGGCGGGCCATGCTATCCTCCGCTACTTCTTGAACGGCATGCCGAGCTGGTCAAGGAGAAGCTTGCCTTCCTTGTCCGTGGTGGCCGTGGTCACGATGGTGATGTTCATGCCCTTGGGATTCTCGACGCGGTCAGCTTCCATTTCAGGGAAGATGGTGTGCTCCTTGATGCCCAGGGTGAAGTTGCCGCGGCCGTCGAAGCCGCGGTCCGGAATGCCGCGGAAGTCGCGGACGCGGGGCAGCGCGAAGTTCATCAGCTTGTCCAGGAAGTCCCACATGAGGTCCTTGCGC
This sequence comes from Desulfovibrionaceae bacterium UBA3823, assembly GCA_002369295.1. Lineage (GTDB taxonomy): Bacteria > Desulfobacterota > Desulfovibrionia > Desulfovibrionales > Desulfovibrionaceae > Desulfovibrio. Next base: position 12,571 of record DFDR01000123.1, on the reverse strand, counting down.
AGGGTGACGCGGGCGCCGATGGGCTGGCCTTCGCGCACCTTGAAGTTGGCGATGGACTTCTTGGCGCGGGTGACGACAGCCTTCTGGCCGGCGATGGCGGTGAGCTCCGCCACGGCCTCTTCCATGAGCTTGTTGTTCTGCGTGGCTGCGCCGAGGCCGATGTTCAGGGAGATCTTGGTGATGGCGGGAGTCTGCATGGGAGACTTGTAGTTGAACTCCTTCTGCAGCGCCGGAACCACTTTCTCCGTATATATCTTTTCAAGGCGGGTCATAGGTTCACCTTATTCCATGACTTCGTTGCACTTCTTGCAGAAGCGCACTTTCTTCTGTTTGCCGTCGGCCTCGATGTACTTGTACCCGACGCGGGTCGGCTGGGCGCACGCAGAGCAGACGACCATCACGTTGGAGACGTGAATGGGCATTTCCTTCTCGACGATGCCGCCGGGCTGCTGGGTATAAGGGTTGGCGCGCATGTGGCGCTTGACCATGTTGGCCTTCTCGACGACGACGCGGTCGTGCTTGCGCAGGATCTTCGTCACCTTGCCGACTTTGCCGGCGTCCTTGCCGGCAATGACCATGACTTTGTCGCCCTTGCGGATGCGAAAGTTCTTCATTGCAGATCTCCTACAGGACTTCGGGGGCGAGAGAGATGATCTTCATGAAGTTCGCGGCGCGCAGCTCGCGGGCCACAGGTCCGAAGATGCGCGTTCCGACGGGCTCGCCGTTGGTGCCGATGAGGACAGCGGCATTGCCGTCGAACTTGATGTAGCTGCCGTCGGGGCGGCGGAGCTCCTTGGCCGTGCGCACGATGACCGCGCGCATGACGTCACCCTTCTTCACCTTGCTGTGGGGAATGGCTTCCTTGACGGAGACCATGATGATGTCGCCGACCGTGGCGTAGCGGCGATGGGAGCCGCCGAGCACCTTGATGCAGGCAACTTTCTTGGCGCCGGAGTTGTCGGCGACCTGAAGCGTAGATTCTATCTGGATCATGGCGCCACCCTACTGAGCCTTTTCGATGACGGAGACCAGGTGCCAGCGCTTGTTCTTGGAAAGCCTGCGGTACTCCACGATTTTGACCTTGTCGCCAATGCCGCATTCGTTCTTGGGATCGTGAGCCGTGAACTTCTTGCGGCGCCTGATGTACTTCTTGAGCAGAGGATGCTTGACCAGGGTCTCGACGCGCACGACAATGGTCTTGTCGTTCTTGTCGCTGACCACAATGCCGGTCAGGGTTCTGCCGTTGCAATGTTCAAGAGCCTGCATGTCTAGCTCCTCTTCTCGTTCAATATGGTGCTGATGCGGGCCACCTGCTTGCGCAGCGCCTTGAGCTCGCTCGTCTTTTCGAGCTGGGCGGTGGCGTGCTTGAAGCGGGCGCTAAGCAGCTCCCTGCGGCTCTCGTCGAGCTTCTCGGCAAGCTGCTCTTCGCTCATCTCGCGGAGAGCCTTGGCGTCCTCGCGGACGCTCCCCTTCTTCTTGTCGGCCATTTAGAAGCCCTCCTTGGTCACAATGACGGTTTTCACCGGCAGCTTGTGGGCGGCGCGGGTCAGAGCCTGCTTGGCGAGCTCGTAGGGAACGCCCTTGACCTCGTAGAGGATGCGGCCAGGCTTGATGGGAGCGCACCAGCCGACCGGGGCACCCTTGCCGGAGCCCTGACGGGTTTCCAGAGGCTTGGCGGTGACCGGACGGTCGGGGAACACGCGGATCCAGACTTTGCCGCCGCGGCGGATGTGGCGCATCATGGCGATACGGGCGGCTTCGATCTGCTGGCTGGAAAGATGGCCGTGCTGGGTCGTCTTCAAGCCGATATCTCCGAACGCAAGGGAAGACCCGCGGTGGGCGAGGCCACGCAGGCGGCCCTTCTGCCACTTGCGGAATTTAACCTTTTTGGGCGCTAACATTCTGATCTACCTCTCTGTCAAGGATTTCGCCTTTATAGATCCAAACCTTGACGCCAATCGTGCCGTAGGTGGTGCGGGCTTCGGCGAAGCCGTAGTCGATGTCGGCGCGCAGGGTCTGCAGCGGCACGCGGCCGTCGCGGTACCATTCGCCGCGGGCGATTTCGGCACCGGCCAGGCGGCCGGCGCAGGAAACCTTGATGCCCTCGCCGCCGAACTTGCGGGCCATGGCCACCGTGCGCTTCATGGCGCGGCGGAAGGCGATGCGGCGCTCAAGCTGCTGGGCGATGTTCTCGGCCACCAGCTGGGCCTCCACTTCGGGACGGCGGATTTCGCTGACTTCGATGGAGAACTCGCGGCCGAACTCCTTGCGCAGGTCGGCGCGCAGCTTCTCGATCTCCACGCCCTTGCGGCCGATGACGATGCCGGGACGGGCGGTGGAGAGGATGAGGCGGACCTTGCCGCCGGCACGTTCAATTTCGATTTTCGCGAGTCCGGCCTCCGCATTGCGGTTCTTCACGAACTTGCGGATTTTGCTGTCTTCGAGAACGAAGGCAGGGTATTCCTTCGCGCTGAACCAGCGGGAGAGCCAGTTCTTGTTGTAGCCAAGGCGGATGCCGAACGGATGTACTTTCTGACCCATAGCCTATTCCTGCCCTTCAGCGATGATGACGGTAATGTGGGCTGTGCGCTTGTGGATTTTGGTGGCCCGGCCCTGGGCGCGGGGCATGAAGCGCTTCCAGCTGGGACCTTCGTTGACCACGACTTCCTTGACGAACATGGCGTCAACGTTCGCAGACAGCTGCTGCGAGGCGTTGGCGACCGCGCTCTTGAGGACGCCGTAGATCACGCCGGCGGGCTTGTTGGGGGTGAAGCGCAGGATGTTCAGCGCCTCTTCAACGCCCTTGCCCTGCACGTTCTTGGCCACGAGGCGGGTCTTGCGGGGAGAGACGCGCTGGAACTTGGCGATTGCTTTAGCTTCCATCATTGGCTCCCTACTTCTTGCCTGCCGCGGCCTTCTTCTCGGCGGAATGGCCGTGGAAGGTGCGGGTGGGCGCAAACTCGCCCAGCTTGTGTCCAACCATGTTTTCGGTGACGAACACCGGCACGAACTTCTTGCCGTTGTGGACGGCGAAGGTCATGCCGACCATTTCGGGCAGCACCATGGAACGGCGGGACCAGGTCTTGACGACGCGGCGGTCCCCGCTGGCCTGAGCGGCCTCGACTTTTGCCATGAGATGGCCGTCCACGAAGGGACCTTTCTTGAGAGATCTAGGCATGTCTCACTCCTACTTCTGGCCTGCCCGCTTGACGATGAGGCGGCTGGAGGGCTTGTTGCGGTCGCGGGTCTTGAAGCCCTTGGCCGGCATGCCCCACGGAGAGACGGGATGGCGGCCGCCGGAGCTTCTGCCTTCGCCGCCGCCCAGGGGATGGTCGATGGGGTTCATGGCCACGCCGCGCACCTTGGGACGGCGGCCGAGCCAGCGGTTGCGGCCGGCCTTGCCAAGGGACACGTTCTCGTGGCTCAGGTTGCCCACCTGGCCGACGGTGGCGGTGCAGGAGGAGAGCACCTTGCGGACTTCGCCGGAGGGCAGGCGCAGGAGGGCGTACTTGCCTTCCTTGGCGACGAGCTGGGCGTAGGTCCCGGCCGCGCGGCAGAGCTGGCCGCCCTTGCCGGGATAGATTTCAACGTTGTGCACCACGGTGCCCACGGGGATGCGGGCCATGGCCATGGCGTTGCCGGGCTTGATGTCGGCCTTGTCGCCGGCAATGACCTTGTCGCCCTGCTTGAGGCCGAGGGGCGCGATGATGTAGCGCTTCTCGCCGTCGACGTAGGTCAGCAGGGCGATGCGGCAGGTGCGGTTGGGATCGTATTCGATGTGCGAGACGGTGGCTTCGATGCCGAGCTTCTCGCGCTTGAAGTCGATGATGCGGTAGAGGCGCTTGACGCCGCCGCCGTGGCGGCGGCAGGTGACGCGCCCGCGGTTGTTGCGGCCGGCCTTCTTGGTGAGGCCCACCGTGAGAGACTTTTCGGGAGTCGACCTGGTGATTTCCTCGAAATCGGAAACCGTCTGGAAGCGACGACCCGCGGAAGTCGGTTTCAGCTTGCGGACAGCCATGGCTTACACTCCCTCGAAGTATTCGATCTTGTCGCCGTCGGCCAGCGTGACATAGGCTTTCTTCATGCCGGGCTTCGTGCCGACGACCCTTCCCTGGCGCTTGCGCGCGCGGGGAGCGATGCTGACGATGTTCACGCCAAGAACGGTCACGCCGAACGCCTGCTCGACGGCCTTCTTGACTTCAAGCTTGTTGGCCTTGGGGTTCACAAGAAAGGCAACCCTGTTGGCGGCTTCAGCAAGCTCGGTCATCTTTTCGGTGATGCGGGGCTTAATGAGCACCTGCGTGAGTTCCATCTTATTCCCCCTTGGCAACGAAGCGGGCCTGCACGGGCGCGATGGCGTCCTGGAGCAGGACCAGCTGCTTGTTCTTCAGGATTTCGTACACGCTGAGGCGCTCGGGCGTCGTCAGGGTGACGTTGGGGAGGTTGCGGGAGCTGCGGTCGAGCTCCTCGGTGAGTTCGGGAGCGACCACGAGGGCCTTGGTGAGGCCCAGGGCCTTGGCAACCTTGGCGAAATACCTCGTCTTGCCTTCAGGCAGGGTAATTTCCTTCACGACCAGGCAGTCGTTGGCCGCAACGCGGCTGGAAAGGGCCATGCGCAGGGCAAGGGCGCGGACCTTGCGGTTGACTTTGAAGGAGTAGTCGCGCGGCTGGGGTCCGAAGATGATGGCGCCGCCGCGCCACACGGGCGAGCGGTTGGAGCCGGCGCGGGCGCGGCCCGTGCCCTTCTGCTTCCAGGGCTTCACGCCGCCGCCGGAGACGTAGGCGCGGGTCTTGGCGGAGTGGGTGCCGGCGCGCTTGGCAGCGAGCTGAGCGCGCACCACGAGGTTCAGGATCTCGGGACGGGCCTCGACCTCGAACACTTCGGGAGCGAGTTCAACGGAACCCACTTCCTGTTTTTCCTGATCATATACTTTAATGGTAGCCATCTTATCACCTATGCTACTGCTTGCGGATGAGCACAAGGCCGTTCTTGGGTCCGGGCACGGCGCCCTTGACGATGATGACGTTGTCCTCGGGACGCACGTCGACCACCACGGCGCTGGGCTGGGTGACGGTTTCGGCGCCCCACTGGCCAGCCATCTTCCGGCCCTTGATGACGTGGCCGGGGAAGGTGTTGTTGCCGATGGAGCCGTTGTTCCTGTGGACCTTCTCGTCGCCGTGGGTGTCCTTGCAGCCGCGGAAGTTCCAGCGGCGCATGCGGCCCTGGTAGCCCTTGCCTATGCTCTTGCCGGTGACCTTGACGACGTCGCCGGTCTTGAAGAGCTCGCAGGTCAGGGTGTCGCCGGCCTTCTGCTCGGGGGCGCCGGCCAGGCGGATTTCGCGCAGGGCGCTGTAGAGGCCCGTGCCGGCCTTGGCGAAGTGGCCCTGCATGGCCTTGGAAACATGCTTTTCCTTGGCTTCGCTGAAGGCAATCTGCAGAGCGTTGTAGCCGTCCTTGTCCTCGGTTTTCACCTGCGTGACAGGGCAGGGACCGGCCTGAATCACTGTAACGGCCACAGAGGCACCGTCATCCCCGAAAATACGGGTCATGCCAAGCTTGCGACCTAAAATTCCCATTTTCTCAGCCATGACTGCCTCACACTAAAGCTTGATTTCAACATCAACGCCTGCGGGCAGAGAAAGCTTGCCCAGAGCGTCTACGGTCTGCTGCGTCGGCTCGAGGATGTCCATGAGCCTCTTGTGCACGCGCATCTCGAACTGCTCGCGGGACTTCTTGTCCACATGCACGGAACGCTGAATCGTGAATTTGTGAATATTGGTAGGCAGGGGGATTGGCCCGGCCACACCGGCACCGGTGTTGCGCGCAGTGTCCACGATTTCCGCGACCGCTTTGTCAAGGATGCGGAAGTCATAGGCCTTGAGCTTGATCCGAATGCAATCACTGCTAACTGTCGTCATTGTCTGCTCCGTTTAACAAAAATCCCGCACTGGTTGGGTGCAGCGCGGGTTCCTCGCGCTGGGGCCATAAAATAAAAAGGCCCGGAAGCTGGCCTAACCCGTTGGGAGGCGAACTTTCGGGAGCTTGACTGCGCCGCTGTGCGACGCCGCGCAGGAGATGCTTGGGAAGAAAAAGGGCGTGAAGGCACGCCTGGCATCTTCATGCGACGCTCCCGGCGTTCTCCACGCACTGCGGGCGCTCGACGCGTTCCGCAGGATGGTCCCGCAGGGTCACCAAATGGGGGTGCTGCCCCCTCACCTTTACAGCCCCGGGCATGCTTTTCACGGCATGGGATCCGAAGATGGGCTGGAACGGCTCGATCAAGTCCGGCATTTGGCAACGCCTGCACTTGTCAAAACCAGTCCCGCCGAAGCGGTCCTGGCGCATCAGGACGGACTCGATCCGCCCTTCCCTGCCGTCCAGGGATACGCCCTCCCGAAGGAGAGCAACGTGGTTTTTAGTCGATTTGGCAGTCCCTGTCAACGGAAAACATCGAAGAGGCTGCTTTTTTCCCGCCTTGCGGGAAAGGGCGACGGCAGGATCCCGCCCCCTCCCGGAAGGCTGGCTGCTACACCGAGGCCAGCAGGGCGTCGGCGTAGTCGTCGCCGTTGAAGGGTCTGAGGTCCTCGACCTTCTCGCCGAGGCCCACGTAGGTGATGGGCAGCCCCTGCTGCAGGGCCACGGCAATGGCGACGCC
>DFDR01000123.1:3888-5862 GCA_002369295.1 Desulfovibrionaceae bacterium UBA3823 | reverse complement strand
CCCTTGGCCGTGCCGTCGAGCTTGGTGAGGATGAGCTCGTCCACGCCGGCCGACTCCTTGAAGAGCCTTGCCTGGGACAGGGCGTTCTGGCCCGTGGTGGCGTCGAGCACGAGCACGGTGCGGTGCGGGGCGCCGGGATGCTTCCTGGCGATGACCTGGCGGATCTTGGCCAGCTCGTCCATGAGGTTGACCTTGGTCTGCAGGCGGCCGGCCGTGTCCACATAGAGCACGTCCACTCCCTCCTTGAGGGCGCGGTCCACGGCTTCGAAGGCCACGGAGGCGGGATCGGAGCCCGGCTGCTTGGCGTGGAAGAGCGTGCCCACGCGCTCGGCCCACACGCGCATCTGGTCTATGGCGGCAGCCCTGAAGGTGTCGGCCGCGGCTATCATGACCTTCCTGCCCTGCATGCGGTCGCGGTAGGCAAGCTTGGCGATGGTCGTCGTCTTGCCCGCGCCGTTGACGCCGATCATGAGCACGATTTCCGGCGGGTTGACCTTCGCGATGCGCTTCGGCTGGGCGAAGATCGCCTTGATCTCGCGCTTCAGGGCTTCGCGCACGCCCTCGGAGGTGGTCACGCCCTCCTCGCGGCAGCGCTCCCTGAGGCGCTCGACCAGGCCCACGGCAGCCTCGTAGCCGAGGTCGGCCATGATGAAGAGCTCCTCCAGCTCCTCCCAGAACTCGTCGTTAAGTTCGCCGTGGCTGGCGAAGAGCCCGTCGAGACGCCTGGCAAACTCAGCCCTCGTCTTGGCGAGGCTCTCCGTGAGCTTCACAAAGAGGCGGCTGCGCTCGTCCTCTTCGTCCTCCAGATCCAGAGCGATGGCCAGGCGGTACTGCAGCTCGGAGCGGAACTCGTCGAGTTCGCGGTACTCCATGCGCGCAAGCCAGCCGGAAAAGTCGGCCAGGAAGGCGTCTATCTCGGCAGCCGGCGCCTCGAGGGACTCCAGGAGAAAGCGGACGCGCGACTCGAGCAGGGGACCCGCCTCGGCAACGCCGTCCAGGATGACGTCGAGCCATGCCGAGAGCCTGGGCTCGGCCTTGCGCAGGCGCACGGTGAGCTCGGCGTCGGCGCTGGCCTGCGCCGGCCGGGTCTGCGTTTGAACCGGGCCCTGAGGCTGGCCCTGCACAGGGGATGTCGCCGCAGGCTGGGGGCCCGGCGCGACTCCAGACGGCTCGGCAAAGACTGGCTCCTGCTCCGGCGCAGGGGCAGCCTCGAAGAGGGCCCAGCCGCCAAGCGAGGCGCTGGATGCGTTCTGTGCGGCGAGGCTTTCTCCGGCTGGCGCCGTGCCTGCATCGGGGGCAGGCGCAGGCGCAGCCTGCTCTTCAGGCTTAGGCTCGGCAGGCCCGGCAGGCGATTCCGCAGGTCTTGCCTCTGCCGCAGGCGTAGGCGCAGGGCTAGGCGTCGCCGGCGCTTCGGGGCCAGGCTTGGCCTGGCGCCGGCCAAAGCCAAAGAGACTGGCCAGCACGGAGCGCTTGGGCGCAGCTTCGGGGGCCGGCTGCGGCTGCGGTTCCAGTTCCGGATCCGCTTTCGCTTCCGGGGCAGGCTCGGCGAAAGGCGCTTGCGCAGCTTCCGTCGCGGCTGCGCCAGCCTTGGCAGGCGCTGATGCTGATGCCGGCGCTGGAACGCTTTCAGCGGCAGGCACGGCTTCAGGTGCGACAGGCGAGGAGGAGGCCGCCGGCGCATCTGCCGGGACATCCGCCAGGTCAGGCGCCGGTCCTGGCGCTGGCTCTGGCGACGGCGCTGGCGCAGGTTCTGGCGCCTTGGCGACGTCGGCTTCCGGAGCAGGTCCTGGCGCGGGCTCAGGCGCAGGTTCGGCAGCAGGTTCGGCAGGCACAGGTGCCGATGCCGGCTTTGTCGGCGCTTCGGGACTGGCAGGCGCTTCGTCCTGATTCGCCTGAGGCGCGCCGCCGGCGCTGGCCTGCGATGCCGCCGGCCGGCCTTCGCCCCTGCCGGCCTCCTGTGCAGATGGCTGGGCG
>DFDR01000123.1:0-3803 GCA_002369295.1 Desulfovibrionaceae bacterium UBA3823 | reverse complement strand
TGGCTGGGCAGATTCCCCTGCAGCGTCGGCGCTCCCCGCTTTGGCGGGCGCTTCGGCCTTTGGGGCCTCCTGCTCGGGCGCAGTGAATATTTTCCTTATGGCTGAGAAAAAGCCCATGTCTCCTCCTTGGCAGGCGTGCGCCAGCCGTTGTTCGGACCCGCTTCAGGCTAGCCGCCCAACCGTTCGTCCAGGACGGCCAGCACCCGCTCCAGCTCGCGCCGGCAGTCCTGCAGGGCGCAGGCTGGCGTTGTTTCGCCTGCGCCGGCAAGGGCCCTGGCGAGCAGCATGCTCTGCTCGGCCAGCCTGTGCGCGCCGAGGCTGAGGGCCGCCGCGCGCAGAGCCAGGGCCTCCTTGGCCACGCTGCCGGCATCGTTCTGGCGGAAGAGCACGGCAAGCCTGTCCGGCGCGTCGCGCCAGGCCCTGCGGAAGCCCTCCGCCACGGCAGTCCAGCCGTCGGGGCTGTCCGCAACGAAGCGTCTGCCGTCCGACGACTTGATGCCGTCATGATAAGTATCGCGCGAGCAGGCGTCCAGTGCCGTCCGGCCCTCCGCCCCCTGCGCTTCCTGCAAGTCGGAGGAGCGGGGCGGCAGGGACCAGTCCCCGGTCTGCACCTCGCTGGCCTTTCGGACAAGCCTGGCAAGGCACAGGTCGCCCGTGTACCAGAGAAAGAGCAGGAGTACTGCCGTGGCAAAGACCACCCACAGCGCCAGGCCGGCATAGACGGCCTGGCGGACTTCCGCCATCTGCACAGCCACAAGGCGCGTCGGCAGATAGACCTCCACGGTGCCGGCATCTCCGCCTTCGGCATCCCGCATGATGCTCATGCCCTGCACGGTCTCCTCGGTCATCTCGTTGTCCCAGGGGACAAGCGTCCGCCCCTTCCGGCGCTGGCCTTCGAGCATTCTGTCCTCGGCGCGGATCACGACGGCGTAGAGGCGCCTGTCCTCCATGACGCGCATGACGAGGCTCCGCGCCAGCGTCTCGTCCATGGTCCAGCCGGGCATGGACGCCACGGCGCCGATGCCTGCCGCCGACCTGGCGGCCTCGGCCGCCAGCTCCTGGTCGAGCGCATTGCGGACAAGGCGCTCGCAGGCCAGGCCCATGGCGCAGGCTATGCCCACGGCTGCGAGCCAGACGAGCAGCGCGCCGGCAAGGCGGCGTCCGGCTGCGGTCTTGAATTGCATGGCAACTCCTTACATGGCGGAGGACTGGCTCCGCTTCGCCCTGCGAGAACAGGCGAGACGAAATTCCCGGGGACACAGCAGGCGCAGGCAGGCAAGCCAGGCACAGGCTCCCCCAAGGCAGGCCAGCGCAAGGCAGGCTCCCCTGCCCCCCTGCCAGAACGCCTGCACGGCAAGGGCGCTTCCGCCGGCGGCAAGGCCGCAGGTAGCCATGCGCGCCATCTGCCAGGGACGCAGGAAGGCGCAGGGTTCAGCCCTGCCGGCGCCAGCCAGCCCGGCTGCCGGGCAAGGAAGGGCGCCCGCTTCGCGAATCTGGCGGAAGACCAGCCAGGCGAGGACGAGGCACTGCGCCCACAGGGCAGCCGTGCAGGCCAGAGGGCCTGCCAGCGAGGCGTCTGCGCCAAGGCAGGGCGCCAGCAGTCCCAGGGCCAGCGTGGCAAGAGTACAGCATACAGTGCCAAGCCATGCAAGCCGGTCCAGCCCCCGGGCATGGCAGGCCGCCACCAGGGTGCGCAGGAGGATGCAGGCTGGCAGGGCCGGCACAAGGCAGCGCAGCGCCAGCGCCGTCAGGGCAACGCCCTCCTGCCCGAAGGCGCCGTGGCCGAGCAGGAGCTCTGCCAGCAGAGGGGCAATGGCCCAGAGCCCGGCTGCAGCCGGCAGGGAGAAGAGCAGGCCGGCATGCAGGGCAAGGCGGAGGCTTGCGTCGAAGCCTGCCATATCCCCTGCCCTGGACGAGCGGGAGAGCTCGGGCAGGGCGACTATGCCCATGCAGGCGCCGACGACGCCCACGGGCAGCTCCAGCAGGCGGTCGGCAAAGTAGAGCGCGGACATCCTGCCCTGCCCTGCCAGGGAGGCCGAGGCCATGGCAGCCAGCACGGCAAGCTGGAGCGAGGAGGAGGCCAGCACGACGCCCGGCGTCTTCCACAGGCTTGCACGCAGCCGCAGGCCCAGCGCGCGGGCCGGCCGATAGCTGCCGTCAGCCGCGCCCTCCCCTGCCGCCAGGCGCCTGCGCTCGGCCTGCCAGAGGAAGCACCAGAGCAGCCCTGCCTGCACCATGCCGGCGGAAGCGATGCCGAGGGCTATCATCCCGGCAGGCTGGCCCTGCCCCATCCAGGCGAGGAACATGAAGGCGAGCACGCAGAGGTTGAAGCACACCGGGGCGAGCGAGGCTCTGCCGAATTCGCCCAGGGCGTGCAGAAGGCCCATGGCGAAGGCCGCCAGCACCGCGCAGCCGAGGTAGGGGCTTGCCAGGCGCAGCAGGAATGCCGCTTCGCCAAGCCAGACGCCGTCGCCGCGATGGCCCGGCGCAAGCAGGCCTGCCAGCCAGGGCGCCAGCACGAGTGCCGCCAGCCACAGGCCAATTGTCGTCGCTGCCAGGACCGGCAGCACGGGGCCAAGCGTGACCTGGGAAAGCCAGGGGACGCGCCGCGCCTCTGGGGCGCAGGCCTGGGCCGTCACCGGCAGGGAAAGGACGCCGTCTCCCAGGAGCTTGCGCAGGGCATGCGGCAGGACCGTGGCAGCCACGAGGGCGTCGGCCAGGGCGCCTGCGCCCAGAAGCCAGGCCATGCCAAGGTCGCGGACAAGGCCCAGCAGGCGCGAGACCATGCTCCACAGGCCGACGACGAGCGCCTTGCCAAGCCACGCGCCCCTGGACCGGGACGCCTTGGCGCCGACTTTCCCGCCAGCCACTTGCACTGCACCCTTGGGAAGTATTCGCGAAGACAAGGAGCGCGGATTAGGGCCTGTGCGGATCAGGCTCCATCTTCCACTGGCGCACGTAGTCGCGCAGCGCCTCGAGCTCTGCCGGCGGGAGCGCCTTCCAATGCTCGGCAAAGACGTGGATGGCCGTTCCCCCGCGGGGGGCGAAGAGACCCTTGACGCGGGCCCAGCAGGGATCGAGCAGGGCGACGATGTCCGCCAGCACCGTGTTGGTGATGGTCTCCATGAAGGACTGGTGGGAGCGGTAGGCGAACATGTACATCTTGAAGCTCTTGGACTCCACGCACCATTTGTCCGGCACGTACTCGAGGACAATGGTTCCGAAGTCGGGCTGGCCCGTCACCGGGCACAGGGAGGTGAACTCCGGAAAGGACAGCGTCACCATGTAGCGGGAGGCCGGAAACCTGTTTGCGAAGCGCTCGAGCACGTCCCGGCTCGGGCCCTCGGCCGCGAGGTAGGAGTGGCCGGCCTTGAGCTGCTTCAGTCCGCTGGTGTCGTCTTGGCTCCGGGTTGCCATGCAAAACCTCCTTGCTTGCGCGCGATGCTCCGTTGTAGCCTAACGCGCCTGCAGCCGCAATTGCCGGCCCTGCCGGCAGCCTGCAGGCCAGCACGACATCCAGCAAGGAAGACGACATGCCCCGCAAGAACCGCTACCAGTGGGAGGCTGCGCAAGCCCCCCAGGACCAGCCTCTCCGCAAGAGCCGCTCCCAGAAGAAGAGGGAGAGCTCGGCTCTGCAGGCGCTGGGGGAGAAGCTCGCCAGGCTTCCCCTGCGCACCCTCGAAGGCTTTCCCCTGGCGCCGGACCTGCTTGCGGCCTTCAGGGATCTCAAGGCCATCACCAGCAACGAGGCCAGGCGCCGCCATTTCCAGTATATCGGCCGCCTCATGCGCGAGGCGGAGAAC